>NZ_ADGX01000155.1 GCF_000177675.1 Parafrankia sp. EUN1f | reverse complement strand
CTGCTCGCCGCGATGGACGACGGATGGGCCGACCCGGCCCGGCTCCACCGCGAGGGGCGTCGCGCGCGGATGTTGCTCGATGCCGCCCGCGAGACCGTGGCCGGCGTGCTGGGTGCCCGCGCCCCCGAAATCAGCTTCACGGCCAGTGGCACCGCCGCGGCCCACCTGGCACTTCTCGGTACCGCGGCGGCTCGCCGCCGGGCCGGCGGGGTGGTCGTGGTCAGTGCCGTGGAACACTCCAGCGTCCTGCACGCCGCCCAGCGCCACGAAGGTGCCGGCGGCGAGGTCGTGACGATCGGGGTGGACCGGCTCGGCCGCGTCGAGCCGGCCGCCTTCGCCGCCGCGCTCGACGCCCGCCCGGACACGGCGGTCGCGGCGCTACAGCATGCCAACCACGAGGTCGGCACGGTCCAGCCGGTCGCCGAGGTGGCGCAGGCGCTGCGGGCGCGGGGCGTGCCGCTGCTCACCGACGCCGCGATGACGCTGGGGCGGATCCGGGTCGATCTGCCCGAGCTGGGTGCGGACCTTCTGACCGCGAGCGCGCACAAGTTCGGCGGGCCGCCCGGAGTGGGCCTCCTCGTGGTCCGCACGGGAACCAGGTGGGCCGCGCCTGGGCCGGCCGACGAGCGCGAGTACGGGCGGGTCCCCGGTTTCCCCAACGTTCCCGCCGTGGTGGCGACGGCGGCCGCGCTGGCCGTGCGCGCCACGGAGATCGACGCCGAGGCACCACGGCTGGCGTCCTACGCGAACCGGCTGCGCGAGCGCCTGCCGGCGCTGGTTGAGGACGTCGAGCTGCTCGGGCCGGGCGGCACCGATCCCGCGGTCGCCCTGCCGCATGTGGTGGCCTTCTCGTGTCTGTACGTCGCGGGCGAGGCGCTGCTCGCCGAGCTCGACCGGGCCGGCATCGCGGTCAGCTCCGGATCGAGCTGCACCGCCGACACCCTGACGCCCAGCCACGTGCTGGTCGCGATGGGCGCGCTGACCCACGGCAACCTGCGGGTCTCCTTCGGCCGGGAGTCCACCGAGGCGGACGTCGACACGCTGTTGGCCGCGCTGCCGGCCGCGGTGCGGGCTGTGCGTGAGCGTGCCGGCGCGGCGGGACTTTGATGAACGCCATGCCCGAGCCACCCGCGGTCGTCGTCGACGCCCTGGGGCGGCGGTGCCCGCTGCCGATCATCGAGCTGGCCCGGCGCATCCGCGACGTCGAGGTGGGCCAGCTCGTCGAGCTGCGGGCCGACGACCCGGCGGCCGCGGCGGACGTCGCCGCCTGGTGCCGGATGCGCGGCCACGAGCTGGTCGCCGCGCCCACCGCGGACGTCTTCCTCGTCCGCAGGCAGAGCTGAGCGACCCGCCTGCCGCAGGCACCACGCCGGCGGGCACCCGACCCGCCGAGGCACCCGACCCACCGGCAGGCACCCGACCCGCCGGCAGGCGTTCGCCCGCCGGCGGAGCCGAGCGCTGCCGTGATCAGAGCGCGGGCAGGTACCCGGCGATCTCGTCGGCGGCCGCTGCCCCGTACGCCTCGGTGAGCCGGTTCACGAACGTCTCGCGCTCCACCGTGTACTCCTGGGTGCCGACGGTCTCCAGCACCAGCGTGGCGAGCATGCACCCGACCTGAGCGGCCCGCTCCAGCGACAGGCCCCAGGAGACACCGGAAAGGAAACCGGCCCGGAAGGCGTCGCCCACCCCGGTCGGATCGGCGGTGCTGAGCGCCGGAACAACCGAAACCTTGATCGCTTCGCTGCCGGCGGACTCGATGACGACGCCGTCCTTGCCCAGTGTCGTCACCCGCACCTGGACGCGGCCGAGGATTTCCTCGTCGGTCAGGCCGGTCTTGGAAGCCAGCAGCGCCTTCTCGTACTCGTTGCAGAAGAGGTAGGCGGCACCGTCGATGAGCGAACGGATGCTCTCGCCGTCCATTGTCGCCAGCTGCTGGGACGGGTCCGCCGCGAAGGCGTAGCCACGCTCCCGGCACTCCTCGGTGTGGCGGATCATCGCCTGCGGGTCGTTGGGGCTGATCACCACGAGGTCGAGCCCACCGAAGCGCTCGGCGACGGGACGCAGCTCGATGCTCGCCGCCTCGCTCATCGCGCCGGGGTAGAACGACGCGATCTGGCAGAGGTCGTTGTCCGTGGTGCACACGAACCGGGCGGTGTGCGCGATCTCGCTCACCCAGACCGAGGCGGTGTCGACGCCGTGCCGGTCGAGCCAGGAGCGGTAGTCGGCGAAGTCCTCACCGACCGCGCCGACCAGGATCGGATGGAGCCCGAGGCGCCCCAGGCCGAAGCCGATGTTCGCCGCGACCCCACCGCGGCGGATCACCAGCTCGTCCACGAGGAAGGACAACGAGACCCGCTCGAGCTGGTCCGCGAGCAGCTGCTCGGCGAACCGCCCCGGGAAACGCATGAGGTGGTCAGTGGCGATGGACCCAGTCACGGCGATACGCACGAGGACGCAGCCTACCGCCAGCCCTCAGCCGGCCAGCAGGGACATCACCGCACCGTTCGGACGTGTGCCGAACATGCCCGCCTTCGTGCGTGTGTACCCGGAGACGTGTGTACCCGGAGAAATGACGGAACCCGGCGTGACAGACGGCGTCACGCCGGGTTCCGTTCCTGGCAGTGCTGAGCTACTGACTCCAACCGGAGCCGGCACGGTGCCTGGGCCGCCGAGACGGCCCGACCGCTCCGGTGCCGATCATCCGATCAGCCGGTCATCGGCCGATCAGTGGAAGGAGTCTCCACACGCGCAGGAGCCCTGCGCGTTCGGGTTGTCGATCGTGAAGCCCTGCTTCTCGATGGTGTCGACGAAGTCGATCGTCGCGCCACCGAGGTACGGGAAGCTCATCCGGTCCACCGCGACCTTGACTCCGGAGAAGTCGAGGACGGTGTCACCGTCGAGCTTGCGCTCGTCGAAGAAGAGCTGGTAACGCATGCCCGAGCAGCCGCCGGGCTGCACGGCGATCCGGAGCTGGAGGTCGTCCCTCCCCTCCTGCTCGAGCAGGGTCCTCACCTTGCCGGCGGCCGTGTCGGTGAGAACGACGCTGCTCGGCCTGGTCTCGGTCTCGGTTGTGTCCTGCACGGTCATAGGGGCTGCTCCCTGCCCTTGTGGACGTGCCTGGTTCACCAGGCTTCCTGGTACCCAAGGCGGCCGTACGCGGGAAGTGGCGCCGGGCGACGCCTCCCCACGGGCGACACACCTGCCGTGCCGCCGTTCTTGCTCAACACCGCGAGCAAGGATCCGCTTCCCATCGTAGCCAGCGACCTGGATGTCGGCCACGACGCGCAAGTGACATGCGTCCTTGATCTCAGGGCCGACCGCCCCAAGTTCGCGCAGACCAGGCGATCCGGAGTTAGAGTCTGAACGACCATTAGCACCCGGAGCTGTTCGGCACAGTGTTGTGACCGGCACGTTTTCGGCGTCCGGCACGTTTTCCGTGACCGGCCCGGCCCCCGTGGCTGGCCCGGTTCCCGGGCCCGCGTGGTTCCCGGGCCGGTCTCGCGGTCGCCGCGGCTGTTCGCGGCCCGCGAACAGCCGCGCGGCACGGTCCGGCGATGGCCCGCCAGGCCGGACCCGCCCCCGACCCAACCGACCGACCGACCGACCCGATCGACCCCCGCCACCGGCCACCGGCCACCGGCCACCACGACGAAACAGCCACGACAAAGAACCGGCCACGACGAACCGGCCACGAGCAGCGAGCGGCGGCGGCCCACCGGGCCAGCCCGAAGGAGCGGACATGACTGTCAACCCAGCCCTGGAACGCCTGGGCGTCACCGCGTCGCCGCTCGCGCTGCTGCTGCTCGGGCGGGACGCCGACCCGGGCAGCGAGCGGGGTGTCGAGTGCCCCGGCGATCTCCCGCCGGCGGCCGACCCCGGGCTGGCCGAGCGAGCCCGGGCGGCCAAGACGGCCCTCGGCGACGACGTGTTCGTCCTGGGGCACCACTACCAGCGCGACGACGTCATCGCGTTCGCCGACGTCACCGGGGACTCGTTCAAGCTCGCCCAGCAGGCGGCGGCCCGGCCGGCGGCCAGCTCGATCGTGTTCTGCGGCGTGCACTTCATGGCGGAGAGCGCCGACATCCTGACCGCGGACCACCAGCGGGTGATCCTTCCCGACCTCGCCGCCGGCTGCTCGATGGCCGACATGGCCACCGCCGAGCAGGTGGCACAGGCCTGGGACGACCTGCTCGACGCGGGCGTCGCCACGGACACGGTGCCGGTCAGCTACATGAACTCCTCCGCCGCGATCAAGGCCTTCACCGGGCGCCATGACGGGACGATCTGCACCTCGTCCAACGCCGAGCGGGCGCTGGGCTGGGCATTCGGCGAGCGGCGCGGGAAGCGGGTGATCTTCCTGCCCGACCAGCACCTGGGGCGCAACACCGCCATCGACAAGCTGGGCATGTCGGAGGCCGACTGCGTGGTCTACGACCCGCGGCGGCCCGGCGGGGGCCTGACCCGCGCCCAGTTGCGCGACGCGCGGATGATCCTCTGGCGCGGCCACTGCTCGGTGCACGGCCGTTTCACCCGGGAGTGTGTGGACGAGGTACGCAACCGCGTTCCGGGGGTACAGGTCCTGGTGCACCCCGAGTGCCGGCGTGACGTCGTCGAGGCCGCCGACCTGGTCGGTTCCACCGAATACATCATCAAGGTGGTGGACGAGGCCCCGCCCGGGGCCATGTTCGCCGTGGGAACCGAGCTGAACCTGGTACAACGGCTGGCGAACCGTCATCCTGACAAGAAGATCGTCTTCCTCGACCGTACGGTGTGCTTCTGCTCCACGATGAACCGCATCGACATGCCGCACCTCGTGTGGACGCTCGAGGCGCTCGCTCGTGGGGAGACCGTGAACCGCATCACCGTCGACCCCGAGGTCGCGACATACGCCCGAAAGGCCCTTGACCAGATGTTGGCTCTCCCCTGATGGCCCTGCTGAAGAAGCGGAACACCGAGTCCGAGGCGGGCTCGCCTGTCGGCGACGAGCCGGTGGCGGCGTCCGCTCGGGCCGGTGGTGACTCCGCCGAGAACGCCCGGGTCACCGCCGGGAAGGGGCGGCCGACCCCGAAGCGGGCGCAGGCGCGGGCCGCCCGGCCGCGCGGCGGCGCCGGGGCGGTGCGCGCCGCGACCGGCAAGGAGGGCCGGCGGCTGCAGCGCGCCGAGCGACGCGAGCAGAGCCAGCAGTACCGCTCGGCGATGATGTCCGGGGACGTCAACAAGCTCCCGCCGCGTGAGCGGGCACCCGAGCGGGTGATCGCGCGTGACTTCGTCGACACCCGGTTCAACATCGGGCCGGTCTTCCTGGCCGTGGCCCTCGTCTACTTCATCGGCGGCTTGGTTCCGAACTCCTACGTGCGGCTGACCGCGACCTACCTCATGTTGGTCGGAATCATCGCCGTCGTCGTGGACTCGATCGTGCTGGCCCGGCAGGTGAGCCGGCGGGTGGCGGAGAAGTACCCGGACTCCCGGGTGAAGGTGCGGGCCTACTCGGCTCAGCGGGCGCTGCTGCCGCGCCGCTGGCGGATGCCCCGTCCCCGGGTCTCCCGGTCGGATCGCTGACCCGCGCGCCCGGACCACTGACCCGCGCGGCCCACGCCCCACTGCGCCCTTGCCCTTGGCCCTGCTCCTGCTCCTGCTCCCGCTCGCAGGCAGAACGCGCCAGGAGACGGCGAGGCAGCGGGCGATCGTGTGAAAGGGTTCGGCTGTGAAGCATCGACGCCTCGGTAACAGCGGACTGTCGGTCAGCGAGATCTCCTACGGCAACTGGATCACCCATGGTGACCAGATCGAGGCCGACGCCGCGACCGCCTGCGTGCACGCGGCCCTCGACGCGGGGATCACCACCTTCGACACCGCGGACGTCTACGCCCAGACTCGCGCCGAATCCGTCCTCGGTGCGGCCCTCGCCGGTGTGCGGCGAGAGTCCTACGAGCTGTTCACCAAGGTCTTCTGGCCGACCGGACCTGGTGAGAACGACAAGGGGCTGGGCCGCAAGCACATCATCGAGTCGGCGCACAACTCGCTGCGCCGGCTGGGAACCGACCACATCGACCTCTACCAGGCCCACCGGTACGACCCGACGGTGCCGTTGGAGGAGACGCTGCGCGCCTTCGACGACCTGGTACGCGCCGGCAAGGTGCTCTACGTCGGCGTCTCGGAGTGGACGGCGGCGCAGATCGCCGACGCGGTGCGGATCGCCGGCGAGCTGGGCCTGGACCGGATCATCTCCAACCAGCCGCAGTACTCGATGCTGTACCGGACTATCGAGGCCGAGGTCGTCCCCACCTCGCGGGACCTGGGCATCTCGCAGATCGTCTGGTCGCCGATCGCCCAGGGTGTGCTGACCGGCAAGTACCTGCCGGGTAGCCCGCCACCGGCCGGCAGCCGTGCGACGGGTGGCACCGGAGCCGGCTTCATCGCCCGTTTCATGACGGACGAGGTCCTGACCGCGGTCCAGGAGCTGCGCCCGATCGCGGCGGATGCCGGCCTGACGATGGCGCAGCTCGCGGTCGCCTGGGTCCTGCAGAACGACAACGTGGCGTCGGCCATCGTCGGGGCCACCCGGCCCGAGCAGGTCAAGGACAACGTCGGGGCAAGCGGGGTGGTCCTGGAACCGGCTCTGCTCGCCCGGATCGACAAGGTTCTCGCCTCGGTCGCGACCACGGAGCCCGAGGGCGCCTGAGCGGCGCCATGCCCTCCGCCCGGTGCGGGTGCCGTCCGGTGAAGGTGCTGGAGGGCACCCTCACCGGACGGTGAACGCCCTGGCCAGCGCAGCCCAGGTCCGGTCCAGGTCCGACCCGGGCAGGAACCGGCCGGCGAGCTCCAGCAGCACCGTGCCGTGCGCCGCCGCCCACAGCGCCTGAGCCAGGTAGGGCTCTCCGGTGGCCCGGTAGAACGGCTCGCCCGACCAGTCCTCGAGCCCCGGTGTCAGGTCGGTCCGCCCGAGCGGGTCGACCGCCGTCAGCCGGTAGAGGTTCGGCCGTCCCAGCGCGTACCGGCGGTACTCGGCCAGCAGCCGGCCTACGACGTCGTCCGGCCCGGATGCGTCCACCACCCGGTGCAGGACGTCGCCGATCTCCCAGAGCGCGGTCTCGATCAACGCGGTCTCGACCGCGGGCTTGCCGGGCAGGTGCTTGTACAGCGACGGCGCACGGATGCCGAGCACCTCCCCGAGACGACGCATCGTGAGCGACTGCGCGCCTTCGTCCTCCAGCAGTCGCAGTGCCGCCTGCAGGATCTCGGTGACCCGGGCGGAGCGGGCCGGTGGCACCGGCCGCGGCGCGATCCGCGCCACGGGAAGCGCCATGCCCGCCGCGCCCGCGGCCACCGCGCCCGCAGCCGCCACACCCGCAGCCGCCGTGCTCGCGGCGACAACGCCCACGGCATCTGTGCTCACCGCAATCCCTCCCTCGCCCACCGTCCACAAACCGCCGCCCGGCTCACCGCAGCGGCGTGAGGGCGAACACGGGATGGCGCGGAGCGATGCGGGCGAGATCCTCGTCCGAGGACTCCGGACCCACGCCTTCGAAGAACGCGCCGACCTCCGCCTTCCACTTCACCAGATAGGCGCGCAGCACCGGGACCTGCTCCGGGCCGGTCAGCTCGACCGCCCGGTAGCTCGTCCGCCGGCGCCCGAGTACCAGCGCCAGCTCACCGTCGGCGGCACGCACGTTGCGGACCCACTGGCCGTGCCCCCGCGCTGAGACGAGGTACTGACGCCCGTCCAGGGTCAGGAGGTTAACCGGCACCCGGCGGATCTGGCCCGAGGAACGGCCGCGAACCTCCAGCATCCGGCTGCCCCACACGCTCAGCCCGAGCCCGTTGACCAGCGCCACCGCACGGTTGGCCACGTTCCTGGTGAACCAGCCGGGCTGACGGTAGTGCCGGGTCTCGCCCGCGTTCGCCGCGCTGTCCGCGTTCGCCGCGCTGTCCGCGTTCGCCGCGCTGTCCGCGTTCGCCGCGCTGTCCGCGTTCGCCGCGCTGTCCGCGTTCGCCATCATGATCGACGCCTCACTTCCGGGATCGCCACCCACACCGGAGCTAACGTTGTTAGCCAACGCCTGCAGCTAACAGCGTTAGCCGAGTGGGTGTCAACCCCTTCGGGCCCGATCGTTGCGACTTTCCGGGTGAGCTCTGCTACCTGCCGAGCCCGGGTCCGCGGGCGGCGGAGATACGGCCGCTCAGGTCACCGGCCGCAGGCTCATCGGCCCGTAGACGCGGGTACCCGACTCCATCAGGCTCACCTGCGTCACCCCCTTGTCCAGCAGGTCGCGCCACAGCTCGCCGATCCACGTCTCGGCGTCGCCCTGGCTCGTGAACGACTCCGATCCGTTCGCACCGTCCACCGCGACGACCGAGCCGTCCTCTGCCTCGTACCGCCAAGTCCAGCTCACGGTCCACGTCCTTCCCGACGTCCGGCGGCGTCGACCGCCCGGCCGGGGCCACCACAGACCCCGGGAGATGCCCATTACCCCATCCAAGCGCGCGCGACCCGCGGATGAGTGCCACATGCCACGTGCACGCCACGGATGCTCCGTGCACCTCTCGGCCTGCGGCGACCGGCGCTCATTCGGACAAGGGCGGCATCAGTGGCCCGTGGGTCGGTAACGTCGGTTCCGGCCGCGTCCCGACGCGCGCGGCCCCGGCCCGGTGCCGGCTCCACCGAGTGAGACCACACGGTTCGAGCCCGAAGCAGTTCAGCTCGTCAGAGATCGTCAGAGAGGATGGCAGCAGTGACTCCCGCCTACACCGCCGCGGCGGTACTCGCCGAGACAGCCGAGCACCACGAGGGGGGCATCGTATGGTGGGCCGCCGCCCTGCTCACCTTCGGCGCGATCGCCGCGCTCGCCGTGGTCCTGACCCTGATGACGCTCTGGGAGCGCAAGCGCCACCCGCACGCCCACCACTAATCATCGACGAAGGGCCAGGGGCGCGGTGCGGCTCACCCTGCTGGGAACGGGTTCGGCTGACGGATGGCCGAACCCGTGGTGCGAGTGCGCCTCCTGCGCGTGGGCCCGCACGCATCAGCCACGTGGCCAGAGCGCCGTCCTCGTCGACGATCGTCTCCTCATCGACTTCGGGCCGGACGTCCCCCGCGCGGCGGCGCGGTTCGGGGTGAGCCTCGCGGGCCTGCGCCACCTCCTGGTGGGGCATGCCCATCCGGACCACCTCGGACCGGAGGCGCTGATGTGGCGCTCCTGGTCCACCGTCGCGGACCAGCCGCTCGACGTGCTGGCTCCCCCCGCGGCGCTGGAGGTCTGCCGGGCCTTCATCCGCCGCTGGGAGGGCCGGGAAGCCGGCGCGGACGGTTCGCCGCTGCGCCTGCTGCCCGCCATCGCCGACGAGCCCGTCGAACTCGGCCGGGGCGACGAGCCGCGCTACCTGGTGCGTCCGGTGGCCGCCCGGCACGGCGACGCCGACATCGGGCCGGCGGTGCTCTTCGACGTCACCACCCCGGACGGATCACGGCTGCTGTACGGCTGCGACACCGCCGCGCCCCTGCCACCGCAGACGCTGACCGCACTCGCCGGCCGCGCGTTCGACGTCGTGCTGCTGGAGGAGAACAACGGCGACCGCCCGGGGTTCGGCGAGCACCTGGACCTGCCCTCGTTCGCCCGGCTCGTCGCCGAGCTACGCGAGCTCGGGGCCGTCGTCGAGTCCACCAGGGTGCTCGCCGTCCATCTGAGCCACCGCAACCCGCCCGGCGACGAGCTGGCGCGGCGGCTGCACGACATCGGCGCCGAGGCCCCACCCGACGGCACCATCCTGGACGTCCCACCACGCGCACCCTCGAGGGCACCGTCGGTGGCGCAGTCCGTGGCGCAGTCGGGGACGGACCCGCGGCGACCACCGGCACCGTCGGACCGGCCGGAGCCACGGACACCACCGCGGCGGGTCCTGGTCACCGGTGGCACCCGGTCGGGCAAGTCCGCGCACGCCGAGCACCGGCTGCTCGCCGAGCCGGACGTCCTCTATGTCGCCACCAGCCGGCCCGCGGACGGATCCGACCCCGACTGGGCGGCCCGGATCCAGGCCCACCGCGACCGCCGACCGCCGGGCTGGAGCACCGTGGAGACCCTCGATCTCGAGCCGCTGCTGCGCTCGCCCGGCCCCGCGCTGCTCATAGACAGCGTCTCGCTGTGGGTCGCCGCGCGGCTGGATGAGGACGAACAGGACTTCGAAGCGTCCGTGCACGGCCTGGTCGAGGCCTGGCGTGATGCGCGGCGGCGCGTGGTGGCGGTGACGGACGAGGCCGGCTCGGGCCCGGTGGCGCCGACCGCGGTGGGGCGCCGGTTCGTCGACCGCCTGGGCGAGGTCAACTCCCGGCTCGCGGCCGAGGCGGACGAGGTCTGGCTGTCCGTGGCCGGCCTGCCCGTCCGGCTACGCCCCGCCGCACCCGCCGGCTGACCAAGCCGGTCGGAGGCCGGCCGGTCGGTCGGAGGCAGGCCGGTCGGTCGGAGGCAGGCCGGGCACAGCACGCGGGCGCGGCCCGGGCTCTCGGCGACAGTGGCGTCAGTGGCGTCAGTCGTGCAGGAACGAGTACAGGTACAGCCCGGACGAGCCGGCCACCACCAGGCCGGTGCCGTCGGGCAGCCAGGCGCAGCCGCGGGCCGTGCCCTCGAACCGCATCATCGCGCTGCAGGTCCACGTCCGCGGATCCCAGATCCGCACCGACCCGTCGCCACCCGCGCTGGCCAGCCAGGACCCGTCCGGCGCGAAGCTCACCTCCCGGACGGCCTGCGTGTGGCCCTCGAGCACGGTCAGCGCCCGGCCGGTCGCGACGTCCCAGATCCGCACGGTGTGGTCCTGCCCGGCGGAGGCCAGCAGCCGGCCGGCCGCATCGGTCGCGAGCCCGAGCACCGGCCCGCGGTGGCCACGCAGCACCGCCCGCTGCTCGAGGGTCACCACATCCCACATCCGCACGGTCGCGTCGTCGGCGCCGGAGGCGAGCCACGTCCCGTCCGGGCCGGCGACGCAGGCCGGCACCCGGGCGGTGTGGCCGGTGAAGGTCGCCATCCACTCTCCGGACTCGGCGTCCCACAGGCGCACCGAGTCGTCCTCGCAGCCGCCTGCGACCCAGGTTCCGTCCGCGGCCACGGCGAAGCCGAGGATCGCCGCGTCCGCGGTGAGCACCGCCCGCACTGTCCCGGTGGCCGGCTCCCAGAGCCGCAGCGCGTTCGGCTGGGCCGGCACGACGGCCCACCCCCGTCCGGGTCACTGCGGCACCCCCGGGCCGGGCCAGGCAGCCCCGTCATCGCCGCGCCCGGCTCACCGGTCACCAGGTCCCAGGCGGTGACGGTTCCGTCGTCGCTGGACGACACGACGTAGCCGGCGGCGCCCGCCGCGGCACCGTCGAGGCTGGACCCGCCGAGGCCAGCGCGGTCGCCGCCGGCCGCGATGGCGCGCACGACGACGGCGCACCCCCGGGTGCCCTCGTTGCGTTCCGCGGTCGGCACCCGAGGCAGCTCCCCCCGGGTGCTCCAGAGCCGGATCGTGCCGTAACGGCCGCCTGAGGCGATCCAGGAGCCGTCCGGGGCGACGACGCAGGCCCGGGTGCCGACCGCCCCGGTCAGTTCGGCCCACTGGGTACCGTCGCCGGGGTCGCGCACCGCGATCACATCCCCTTCCGGCGCGACGGCGAAGGAGCCGTCCGGGGACAGTGCACAGGCGTGGACCGGGCGCCCGCCGTCGCCGATCGTGGCGACCTGTCGGCCGGTGACCGTGTCCCACCGGCGCAGCGTGCCGTCCTCCCCGGCCGAGACCAGCCAGGATCCGTCCGGGCCGTAGGCCAGCGCGAGCACCGGCCCGAGGTGACCGGGCAGGCGGCTGCCGGCGGCGCCGGTGCGCAGGTCGACCGGCCAGATGGCTCCGTCGTCACCGGCGACGACGACAGTCGTCGGGTCCGGGCCGACCGCGCAGCAGCGCAACGGTCCCACCGCCACCGGCACGGTCAGCGTCGGGCTGCCCGTGGCGACGTCCCAGGTCCGCAGCGTGCCGTCGGAGCCGACCGCGACCACCGAGCGGCCGTCGAGGCTCACCGCGACGCCGTTCACCGGGCCCCGGTGGCCGCGCAGGACGAGGCGGGCGGAGCACCCCGCACCGACCATCCCGTCCACCTCGGCTACCTCGGCCGTGCGGTGCGCGCCGGGTGCCCGCGATCCCTCGCCCGGGACGTCCCAGATCCGCACGGTGCCGTCGAGGCCGGCGGAGGCCAGCCAGCCGCCGTCCGGGGCGATGGCGCAGCTCAGCACGTTGCCGGTGTGCCCGGTGAACATCGACCGCGCGATGCCCGTGCCGACCGTCCAGGTCCGCAGCGTCCCGTCCGTGCCGGCCGAGGCCAGCCAGGAGCCGTCGGGTGCGACGGCCAGCGCGTGCACCTGCCCGCGGTGGCCGGCCAGCACCCGCCGCAGCGCCGGGTGTGGCTGGTCGGGCAGCGGCCACCGGTTGACCAGCCGCGGACCGGCGAGCTCACGGGCCAGCGCCGCCCGCGCCGGCTCCAGCGCGCGGACACCGTCCAGCCGGCTCAGCACGATCGCGCCGAGCGCTCCGGCCGGCGTGGTCGGAGCGAGCAGATGCGCGTTCTGCCCGAGCGCCCGGGCCAGCGCGGGGGCGAACTGTCGGCACAGGTCGTCGACCTCGTCGCGGTCCAGCTCACCGGTGGCGGACCAGTAGGCCGCCAGGACGTCCCGCCCGATCGCGGCATCCTCGCCGACCACCGCGCGCTCCAGGTACCGGCGCAGGCTCTCGCCGGTCGGCCGGCCCAGGCCCGCCGCCGGGACGGTCGGCAGACCGGGCGGCTGGGCGGCAGACACATCCGGCAAATTACCGGAACACCCCGCGCCCGGCGGGCCGGACGACACAGTGGGACCACCTGCGGACGCGGGCCGGTCCCGGCACCTGGCCGGGGTCGGACGAAGGCGGTCCATCAGGTAATAAGGACCTGTGGACATCACCCCGGCCGGATCCGCCCCGCAGCCGCCGACCTCGACCGCCTTTCCGGACGTACCGGATCTCGACCAGGACGCCATGGCGGCCGCGCGGAGCCGCCACGGCATCCTCACCAAGCCACCAGGCGCGCTCGGCCGCCTCGAGGACCTGTCGATCTGGCTCGCGGGCGCGCAGGGAACCTGCCCACCCCGGCCACCCGCCCGCATCCGGGTGATCGTCATCGCCGGTGATCACGGCATCGCGGCCGCCGGCGTTTCCGCGTTCCCGTCGGAGGTCACGGCGCAGATGGTGGCGAACTTCGCCGCCGGCGGCGCGGCCGTCAACGTGCTGGCGCGCCAGGTCGGCGCGTCGGTCCGGGTGGTCGACGTCGCCGTCGACACACCGGAGCCGACCGCCCTGGGCGGCGTCGACGGCACGGCACCACCCGAGCGGTACCGGATCCGCCGCGCGAGCGGACGGATCGACCAGGATGACGCGCTCACCCCGGCCGAGGTCTCCGCGGCGTTCGCCGTGGGCCGGCTGATCGCGGACGAGGAGATCGACGCCGGCGCGGATCTGCTCATCCCCGGCGAGATGGGTATCGGCAACACCACCGCGGCGGCGGCGGTGATCGGCGCCCTGCTCGACCTGGAGCCGGCCGAGGTGGTCGGGCGCGGAACCGGCATCGACGACCAGCGATGGATGATCAAGGTCGCCGCGATCCGGGACGCGATGCGGCGAGCCCGGCACGCCGGCAACGCGCTGTCGGTGCTGCGGGTCGCGGGCGGGGCGGATCTCGCCGCACTCGCCGGCCTCCTCGTCCAGGCGGGCGTCCGGCGCACACCGGTCGTTCTCGACGGAGTGATCGTCTGCGCGGCGGCGCTGGCCGCCGAGACCATCGTTCCGGGCGCGAGGCAGTGGTGGGTCGCCGGCAGCCGCTCCCCCGAACCGGCGCAGCGGTTCGTCCTCAACCGCCTCGGGCTCGAGCCGCTCATGGACGCCGGTCTGCGCCTCGGTGAGGGCACCGGCGCCCTGCTCGCCGTGCCGATGCTGCTGGCGGCGCAGCGCACCCTCGCCGAGATGGCGACGTTCGACCAGGCCGGCGTCAGCAGCGGGAAGAACGACCCGTCCGACCCGGCCCCCAGCGAAAGCGAGGGCGACGGCGAGGGCTCGGGCGACGGGCCGGCCGCCGACGGCACCAGCACCGACGCCCCGTGACCGCCCCGGTGATCGGGGTGCGTGCGGCCGTCACCCTGCTCACCGTGCTGCCGATCCGCGGCCCCGAGCGCCTGGACCGCACCACCGCCAGGCGCGCCATGCTCGCGGCTCCCGCGGTCGGGTTCGCGCTCGGCTTCGTCTGCGCCCTGGTGGTGCTGGGTCTGCGGGTCATGACGAAGCCACCGGGCGAACGCCCGCAGACGCTGCTTCCCGCTGTCGTCGGCCTCGCGCTGATCGCGCTGCTCACCCGCGGCCTGCACCTGGACGGGCTGGCGGACGTGGCCGACTCGTTCGGCGTCCGCGGCGGCCGTGACCGGATGCTCGCCGTCATGCGGGAGTCGACCATCGGTGCCTTCGGCGCGATCACCGTGCTGTTCGTGGTGCTCATCCAGGTCTCGGCGCTGAGCGTCGCGATCAGCGCGCACCGGGGCACCGTGTCGATCCTGGTCGCGGCGATGACCAGCCGGCTCGCCGCGACCTGGTCCTGCGTCGAGCGGACACCGGCGGCCCGGCCGGACGGCCTCGGCGCGCTGGTCGCGGGCACGGTGCGCCGCCGCGACGCGATAGCGGCCACCGCCGGTGTGCTGCTGGTGGCCGCGCTGGCCGGGCGGTTCGACTTCCACGGTGGCGACGACGGCAGGGCCGTCCGCGCCGTGGTGGCCGTGATGGTCGGGCTCGCCGCGGCGTTGCTGGTCCGCCACCGCCTCGTCCGCCGCTTCGGTGGCATCACCGGCGACACGCTCGGCGCGACGATCGAGATCACCCTCATGGTCTGCCTGCTGACGATGGCCATGACGATCCCGACGCCGGCCCTGCGGTTCCTCGGCCTCGCCTAGCGCCCGGCGGCGCCTTGTGCGCCGCCGCTACCGCTACCGCTACCGCTACCGCTAGCGCGGGGAGGCGGAGACGAACGGCGGGCGGACCACCGTCATCGCCGAGACGCGGCCGCGCACGTCCACCGTCACGGTGTCGCCCGCGGTCACCGACCGGTCGAGCAGGGCGAGGCCGATGCCCTGACGCAGCGTCGGCGAGAACGTGCCGCTGGTGACCTCGCCGACCTCGGCGCCACCGGCACCGGTCACCCGCATATGCGGGCGTGGGATCCCGCGGTCGTTCGAACGCAGGCCCCACAGCGAGCGGGCCGCGCCGGCCGCACGCTCGGCGAGCAGCGCCTCGCGGCCCCAGAAGGCCGGCTTGTCCCAGCCGACCGCCCAGCCGGAGCGGGCCTGCACGGGCGAGATCGACAGCGACAGGTCCTGGCCGTGCAGCGGGTAGCCCATCTCGGTCCGCAGCGTGTCGCGGGCGCCGAGGCCACACGCAAGACCACCGACGCCCGCCGCGGCCGCCAGCACCTCGTCCCAGAGCAGCACCGCGTCCTCCCAGCGGGGCAGCAGCTCGAAACCGATCTCACCGGTGTAGCCCGAGCGGCAGACGACGACCGGACGACCCTTCCAGTCGGCGTCGGCGAAGCTCATGTAGGCACCGTCAGCCGGCAGCCCCAGCGCGGCGAGGACCTGGACCGACGCCGGGCCCTGCACGGCGAGGACGCCGTAGTCGGTGTGCAGATCCGTCACCGCCACCCCTGACGGCGCGGCCGCGGCCAGCCGCCGGACGACCTCGGCGGTGTTCGCGGCGTTCGGGACCAGGAACACGTCGTCATCGGCGTAGAAGTAGGCGATGAGGTCGTCGACGACACCGCCGGTCTCGTCGCAGCACAACGTGTACTGCGCCTGGCCGGGACCGATCCGGCGCAGGTCGTTGGTCAGGCACGAGTTGACGAAGTCGACCGCGCCGGCGCCGCGCACGCGGGCCTTGCCCAGATGGCTGACGTCGAAGACACCGACGGCGGAACGCACGGCGGCGTGCTCGGCCAGCACCCCGCGACCCGCGTACTCGATCGGCATCGCCCAGCCGCCGAAGCCGGCCATCTTCGCACCCAGCTCGACGTGCCGCTCGTACAGCGGGGACCGACGCAGCTCTGTCCTTCCGGCGCCCTCTGTCATTGCCGCAGCGTAGCGGTCCGGCGGGCCGCGCCGTCGCCGACGGCGATGTCCCGGCCGACCACCGACCCCCGACCCGATGCCCGCCACGCCCCGGCAACAGGCCTGTCACGGCCTGGCAACCGGCCTGTCACGGCCCGCGCAGAGGGTCCCACCCGCCGCCACACGACTGCCACCGCCACCCGGGGCGCCGCCGGTCGGGCCCAATACGCTCGGGCAATGACCGTCACCTCTGTCGCCGCCACCGCGCTCACTGATCTCGACGTCGACGCGATCGTGGTCGGAATAGCCAAAGGCGAGGACGGCCCGGTGCCTCTCGGCGGGACCGGGCCGCTCGACTCCGCGCTCGGTGGCCGCCTGGCCCGGATCCTCGCCGATCTCGGGGCGACCGGTGCCGCCGGCGACACCGTGCGGTTCGCGACGCTGGGAACGCTGACGGCTCCGACCGTCCTCGCGGTCGGCCTCGGCGATCACAGCACGTTCCTGCGCGACGCGGAAACCGACCACGAGGCCCTGCGGCGCGCGGCCGGCGCGGCTGTCCGGGCACTCGCCGGAGCGACCCGAGTGGCCACCACGCTGGCGCTCGCCGGCGGCGAGGCGAGCCCGTCGTCGCTGCGCGCGGCGGCCGAGGGGTCGCTGCTGGGTGCCTATGCCTTCGACAGCCTGCGCGCCACGTCCACCAGGCCGGCCCCCGTCCAGGAGATCGTCCTGGTGGTCGAGGAGCCGGCGGCCGTCGCCGCGGCCGAGGCCGCCATGGCACGGGCGGTGATCATCAGCGAGTCCGTCGCGCTCGTCCGGGACCTGGTGAACACGCCGCCGAGCCACCTCTCCCCCGCCCGGCTGGCCGAGATCGCGATCGAACGGGCCGGTGCCGTCGGTGTCGAGGTGACGGTGCTGGATGAGCAGGCCCTCGCTGACGGGGCCTTCGGTGGCCTGCTCGGCGTCGGCCAGGGCTCGGTCAACCCGCCGCGGCTCATCCGCCTGCGCTACGCGGGCGCCGGTGACGCGGGCACCGGTGAGAGGACCGCCGGCGAGGGCGACAGCGAGAGCACGGGCAGCGGTGACGGCACAGCCGTCCCGGCCACCGACCTGGCCCTGGTCGGCAAGGGCATCACGTTCGACTCCGGCGGCCTCTCGCTGAAGCCGCCGGTGGCCATGGAATGGATGAAGAGCGACATGGCCGGCGCGGCGTCCGTGCTCGCGTCGGTGATCGCCGCGGCCAGGCTGGGGCTTGCGATCAACCTGACCGGCTGGATGCCCTGCGCGGAGAACATGCCCTCCGGCGAGGCCATCCGACCCTCCGATGTGATCACTCTGCGGGGCGGGAAGCGCGTCGAGGTGCTCAACACCGACGCCGAGGGCCGGCTGGTTCTCGGCGATGCGCTGGCCCGCGCCAGCGAGGACCACCCGGCACTCATCGTGGATGTCGCCACGCTCACCGGCGCGCAGATCGTGGCACTGGGCACCCGCACCAGCGGCGTGATGGGCCGGGGTGACGCACCGGACGCCGTCGTCGCCGCCGCAGGGCGCGCGGGCGAGACGGTGTGGCCGATGCCGATGCCGGCGGAGCTGCGCAAGAGCCTCGACTCGGTGGTCGCCGACCTGGCGAACGTCGCGCCCGGCGGCAACCGCGACGCCGGGATGCTGCTGGCCGCGCACTTCCTCGCCGCCTTCGTGCCCGAGGAGATCCCCTGGGCGCACGTCGACATCGCCGGGCCCTCCTGGAACGGCGGCGAGGCCTACGGCTACACGCCGAAGGGGGGCACGGGGGCGATCGTGCGCACCCTCGTCCAGCTGGCCGAGGACCGCGCGGCGGCCCTCTGACGCCGCCGGGTTGCGCTGTGTCACCCCGCTGGTTCGCGAGGTCACCCCGTGGGTTCGCGAGATCCGACCGGGCAGCCGCGTCGGGCCACCGGGGGTGAGCCGCGCCACATCTCGGTGGCGTGATGCGGCACAGTCGGCGTCGTGGAGCCCAGACAGGCCGCCTGCTCGTGAAAGACTGGACCCAGCCGGTACAGCTGTGCATGGGGGGCGTTCGTCCCCCCGATGCACAGTCGTTCCGGCTGGGCTCACCGGCCATGACGACGGCCACGCTCCTGCCGCCGCCATGCCGGGACCCTGGCGTCCGCAAGTCGTCGAAGAAGGGACCTCGCGTGGCGGACACAGCGGCCGGTCCCGTCGATCTGGTCATCCTCGGTGGTGGCAGCGGCGGGTATGCCGCCGCGCTGCGGGCCGCGGAGCTGGGCCTGCGGGTCGTCCTGATCGAGAAGGACAAGCTCGGCGGCACCTGCCTGCACCGCGGCTGCATTCCGACCAAGGCGCTGCTGCACGCGGCCGAGGTGGCGGACACCGTCGCCGACAGCGCCGCCTTCGGGGTCCACGCGACCCTGGGCGGTATCGACCCGGCGGGCGTGGCGCGGTACCGCGACTCGGTCGTGGACGGTCTGTACAAGGGGCTCACCGGGCTGGTGCACTCCCGCGGCATCGAGGTGGTCGCGGGAGCCGGCCAGGTGGTGTCCCCGACGGCGGTGGCCGTCGGGGACCGGCTGATCGAAGGCCGGCACGTTCTGCTCGCCACCGGTTCGGCGCCACGGACCCTGCCCGGTCTCGACATCGACCACCGCACGGTGATCGACAGCGACGACGCGCTGGCGCTGGGGCGGGTACCCGCGTCGGTGGTCGTCCTCGGTGGTGGCGCGATCGGGTGTGAGTTCGCGTCGGTCTGGCGCTCGTTCGGCGCCGAGGTGACCATCGTCGAGGCGCTGCCCCATCTGGTCCCGGCCGAGGACGAGGCCAGCTCGAAGCTGCTCGAGCGCGCCTTCGGCCGGCGCGGCATCTCACTGCGTCTCGGTGTCCCGTTCGCGGACGCGAAGACCACCGACCGGGGGGTGACGGTCGTCCTCGAGGACGGGGCGACCATCGACGCCGAGCTGCTCCTGGTGGCCGTGGGGCGCGGCCCGGTCTCCGCCGGGCTCGGCCTGGAGCGCATCGGCGTCACCACCGACCGCGGCCACGTCGTCGTCGACCCCCAGCTGCGGACGAACCTGCCGACGGTCTCCGCGCTCGGGGACCTTCGGCCAGGGCTCCAGCTCGCCCACGTGGCGTTCGCCGAGGGAATCCTGGTCGCGGAGCGGCTCGCGGGGCTCGACCCGGTGCCGGTCGACTACGTGAACGTTCCGCGGGTCACGTACTCACACCCTGAGGTGGCATCCGTCGGCCTGACCGTCGCCGCCGCGCGCAAGCGTTTCGGTGAAGTCGACACCGCCACCTATCACCTGGCAGGAAACGGCAAAGCACGGATCCTGCGCTCGTCGGGAGCGGTAACCGTGGTCTCGGCGCAGGACGGGCCCGTCCTCGGCGTCCACATGGTGGGCGACCGGGTGGGCGAGTTGATCGCCGAGGCCCAGCTCATCACCAACTGGGAGGCATACCCGACCGACGTCGCCCAGCTGATCCACCCGCACCCGACCCTCTCCGAGGCGCTCGGTGAGGCGCACCTCGCTCTCGCCGGCAAGCCACTGCACGTCCACAGTTAGCCTGCGGTGCCCGCCGCTCGTACCTGACAGCCCGACCGGGCAGCAGGGCGCGACGTCGGGCGCGACGAAGGAGTCGTTGTCAGAATGTCAGTTTCCGTCACAATGCCCCGCCTCGGGGAGAGCGTCTCCGAGGGGACGGTCACCCGCTGGCTGAAGAAGGAAGGCGAGCGCGTCGAGGCCGACGAGCCGCTGCTGGAAGTGAGCACGGACAAGGTCGACACCGAGATCCCCGCGCCGGCCTCCGGCGTCCTCGGTTCAATCAAGGTTGCCGAGGACGAGACCGTCGAGGTCGGCGTCGAACTGGCCGTGATCGAGGATGGCGCCGCCGCGGCTGCCGCCCCCAGCGCTCCGGCCGCGCAGCCCGCACCCGCCCCCGAGCCGCCGAAGGCCGTCGCC
>NZ_ADGX01000156.1 GCF_000177675.1 Parafrankia sp. EUN1f | reverse complement strand
GGCTCCCGCGTCGAAGAACCGCCATAGCACGGCGAACGTGGACAGGTCGAACTGCGAACTGAGCTGGCCGAACACCAACATGAACCGACCAGCCCGCCTGCGTCCCATTCCGTGAGGCCCTTCGGTGAGCTCGGGTGAATCTTGCAACGTTTCCAGTGGCAACGGTTGTATCGGGGCAACCGTGCACTGGGCCGCGTCGTCGAGCCTGATCGAGGGCTGTCGCTCGACATGTGTTCGGATGGTGAGATCGCCCGTGGCGCGTTCGGTCGACTCTGGCTTGAACGGATCATCCTGCACGGCAACGCGAAGACACCGGAGCTAAAGCCAGGTGAACTGAAGTACGGTCCAGAGCGCCGGGACCAAAGTCATGAAGATGCAGGGAAATGGGGTCTCCCACGCCTGGTGCGTGAAGCATGAGAATGCAAGTATCGGACGATTCGTCCGGTAGGGGAACGGCGAACAGGCAGGCGCCACGATGGCCATTCTGATTGTCACTGAATCCTATTTCGGCAACACCCTCATGATTGCCCGTTCCATCGCTGCGGGCCTTGCCCGCGTGGCTGGTGCCGAATCCGTCACCGTTGTCGGCCCCGACCGCGCGGCGGCCGGGACTCCTGCCGATCTGAAGCTCCTCGTGGTCGGCGCACCTACCCATGGTTTCTCGATGCCGAGGCAGCAGTCCCGGCGCCAGGCCGTCGAGAAGGGCGCTGTCGCGGGGGAGGAACCTGGTGCTGGAGTCCGGGAGTGGATCGAGCGGATTGCCCTCCGGCCGGATCTGCGTGTGGTGTCGTTCGACACCTCGGTGAAGATGCGCTTCCAGCCGGGCACCGCCTCGAAGGCGATCTTCAGGGCGTTGCGAAAGCGCGGTTTCCGCTACTCCGAGCGGGGTCCGAGCTTCTACGTCACCGGGACGGAAGGGCCGCTGGTCGATGGCGAGGTGGAACGAGCCGAAAGGTGGGGTGCGCAGCTGGGGCGGTCGCTGAAGCAGAAGACGGTTTAGCACTGCGAGTGTCAGTTACCTCTTAGCCGGTCGCCCGGACGACGGCGACTGGGCAGTCGGCATGGTGGACGCACTGGTGGCTGACCGAGCCGAGGAGCAGCCCGGCGAACCCGCCGTGCCCGCGGGCGCCGACGACGAGCAGGCTCGCGTCGGTGGACATCCGGAGCAGGCCGGATGCCGCCGCGTCCTCGACCAGCACCCGCTCGATCCGCAGGTCGGTGTTGTCCGCCTGTACCTGCGCGACGCGGTCGTCCAGCAGCGCCCGCGCCGCCTTCTCCAGGATCGGGACGTCCAGCCCCACATACGTCCCCGGGTAGAGCGGGGCCGCTGGGAACCAGGAGTGCACGACACGCAGGCTGGTCTCCCGTGACCGGGCCTGCGCCGCCGCCACCCGCAGCGCCGTGACCGAGGCCGCGGAGCCGTCGACACCGACGACCACCGGGCCGGCCGGGCGGAGGTGACCGGAGCGCACGACGACCACCGTCGAGTTCGCCCGGTGCAGGCAGACGTCGGTGACCGACCCGGCGAACAGGCGATGCTTGCGGTTGGCCCCGTGCAGGCCCAGGACCAGCATCTCCGCGTCGGTGGAGGCGTCGAGTAACGCCTCGGCCGCGTCCCGACGCTCCACCTTCTCGACCATCGCGGTGGGCCCGGAGAGCTTGGCTGCGCGGCCGATCGCGGTCTGCAGCACGTGGTAGGCCGCGGCCTCGGTCTCATGTTCGCCCGCCGCCCCGGCGCCCGCCTTCTCCGCGTCTGCTGTCGCGGTCACCGAGGAGACAGCGGGCGGGCAGTGTTTCGGATCCCAGGCGAGCATGACGGTGAGCGGGCAGTCCTGCCGGCGCGCCTGCGCCATCGCCCACCGCAACGCCTCCTCCGCGTCGGCCGACCCATCCACTCCGACCACGATTCCGGCCATCGCATTCTCCTTCAATTCGTCGTCCTACGCGGCGACCAGTCCGCACCGACGTCTGGTGCACCGTTGCCGGCCGGGTAATCTGGGCCCCGGGATCGTCCGTTGTGGTCCGACTCTCTCCACGGCAAACGATTCCCGATTCGGGCCGGGCCGTCAGGGGACGATCGGGGCGCCCGGCCGGCAGACCTCCAGCCCCACGCCGACGGGACCTTCGGTCCGTGCTCCCTCGTACGCCCGGACTGCTCCCCGGCCTACTTCATCAGAACTGGGGGAACGGCCGTTTCCTGACGTCCCTGCTAGCTGGGGAGATCCCGGCGGGCGCGACGGAGGCGGCGCCGACCCGCCGGTCGGACCATCAGGGACACCCGGGACGATGCGGCCATGCGGATCGTGAGCGAGCAAGCCCTCGTGGACCTTCTCGCCGCCAGGCTGGCGGACCGACCGGATCTACCGGTCCGGCCACCGCTGATAGTCGCGGCGGGAAACCTCGCCACGCCGGCCGTCGTGGTGGACGCGCTCGATCGAGCGGTGCCCGCGTACCGCCTGTTCGTCCTCAACGCGCAGTTCGGCGTCCCCGAACGGGAGGGCGTCCGGCCGGTGACGCCGTTCGTCGGCCCCGGCATGCGCGGACACCACGCGCTGGAGTACCTGCCCAGCAGGCTGAGCCTGGTCCCCCGGCTGTTCGCGGGCGCGCACCGCCCGGACGTGGTCGTCCTGCACACCAGCCGCCCGGTCGACGGACAGGTGTCGATGGGCACCGAGGTCAACATCCTTCCCGCGGCGGTGGAGGCGGCCCGGGCGGCCGGCGGTCTGGTCGTCGCGCAGGTCAACCGCAAGATGCCCTACACGTTCGGCGACGGTGAGATCTCCTGCGACGCCGTGGACCTGGCGGTCGAGGTCGACGTGCCGCTGGCCAGCCCCACCCCGCGGGCGGCCGGCGATGTCCAGCGGGAGATCGGAGGCAGGGTCGCCGCTCTGGTGGCCGACGGCGCCACGCTGCAGCTCGGCATCGGGGCGGTGCCGGACGCCACGCTCGCCTCGCTCAGGGGCCGGCGCGGGCTGCGGGTGTGGACCGAGACCTTCTCCGACGGTGTCCTCGCGCTGGACCGGGCGGGTGCCCTCGACCCGGACGCCCGGCTGGTGACCAGCTTCGTGTTCGGCTCGGACGAGCTGTACACGTGGCTCGACCGCAACCCCCGGGTACGGCTGCTGCGGACCGAGACCGTCAACGATCCCGGGGTCATCGCCCGCCAGTACGCGATGACCTCGATCAACACCGCGCTCCAGATCGACCTACACGCCCAGGCGAACGCCTCCTACCTGCGCGGCACGGTGTGGTCGGGATTCGGGGGGCAGCCGGACTTCGTCACGGGCGCCCTGCACGCGCGGGACGGGCAGGCGATCATCGCCCTGGCCAGCTGGCATCCCAGGGCCGACGTGTCGACGGTCGTGCCCGCGCTGACCGAACCCACGACCAGCTTCCAGCACAGTCATGTCGTCAGTGAGCAGGGCACCGCCGCGCTGTGGGGGAGCAGCCAGCAGCAGCAGGCCCGCGACCTCGTCGAGAAGGTCGCGCATCCCCGCGCCCGCCCCGCTCTCGCCGAAGCGAGTGGTGTCCCGCCACGCCGGGAAACCAGGCCGTACACCCCGCCCCCGGGAAGTCAGCCGGCCGTGTCGAGAACCTCGGAGAGCGGGCGGCGTGGGGTCGCCGGCAGCGCGGGGGCGGACGGGTCCGGGTAGCCCACATGACGCTGTCATCCTGCCGCCCGCCGCGCCGCCCGTAGAACGCCCTCAGATGTGCGCGCGAGCGGAAGAGTCCTCGCCTCGGGCCAGGGATCGGCGGAAGTCGGCCCGCGCGTGGACCCCAATCCGGATGCCCGGCTGATCGGCCGGAGCGCCGACGCCGGCTGTGCCGCTACCTGGGCGTGAGCGGCCGGTGCGCACCGGAGCTGGACGAGGTCGGCCGCGGTGGCCTGGGCCAGCGCCGCCGCGCGGTGGCGGTCGCGGCGCAAAGCCCACGGCGCGTCGAGGACGACGGTCTCGCCACGCTCCGCCGCGATGCGCGCCTTCCGCAGCAACTCGTCGTACCCGGCGTCGGCGTCATCGCCGGTCGCGCCGTCCGGACCGCTGTCGGCGGCCCCCGTGGCCGTATCCGCGGTGGCTGTGGTCTCGGCGCGCAGCAGGGTCCATCCCTCCGCTTCGGCCAGGGCCGTGGCCAGCTGGCTGCGCCCCGACTCCGGGGGGCCGCCGACGAGCACGAGTCGCACTCGCCCGCGGCGCAGGCTTGCCAGGGCCAGGGCGGCGAGCGTGCGTGCCTCGGCGGCGGCGGACCTGTCGCCCTGGGCGTGCCGGGTGCAGGCGACCTTGCAGCGGACGAACGCCCGGTAGGCGACGTAGAGGTGCTCCAGCGACCGGGGGTGGCTCTCGGCGGCGTACTCGCGGTAACGCTCCAGGAAGAACGCGGCGAGATCAGGGCGGCCGAGGCGTTCGAGGTCCATCGCGAGGAACGCGATGTCCGCGAGGATGTCACCGACGCGCAGCCGCTGGTCGAACTCCAGGCAGTCCAGGATGCGGGGCCCGTCGTCCAGGCAGTAGATGTCGTCGGCGAGCAGATCGCCGTGCCCGTCCCGGATGAGCCCGCGGCGCTGCCGCTGCCGGAGCAGGGGCTCGCGGCCGGCCAGGTAGCGGGTGGCGAGACGGCCGATCGCGTCGATGGTGGCGGGGTCGAGAACAGTGCCCACGTAGGGCTGGACGCCTGCCATGCCCTCCTCCCAGAGCCTTCGCAGCGCGGCCGGAGAGGCGGCGTCATCGATCTGGGCGGAGGTCTCGCAGCGGCTGTGGAAGTCGGCGAGGAGGCGGGCTACCGTCCGCAGTTCTCCGGTGACGTCCCTCCCGGCGGCGACGAGCCCGGACAGCCTGCGATCAGCCGGGAGACGCCGCATGACGACCAGGTGGTCGCAGAGCTCGCCGTCGGGACCGACCACGTCGGCGACACCCAGATAGACGTCCGGCGCCAGCCGCCGGTTGAGCTCCACCTCGGAATGACAGGCATCCCTGCGGGCCTCCCGCGTGCGGAAGTCCAGAAATCCCAGGTCAGCCGGCTTCTTGGTCTTGTAGACCCGGTCGCCCAGGAAGACCAGGACGGACGTGTGCGTCTCGACGAGCCGGGCCGGCTGGTCGAGACGCACAGCCGCGTCCGGGGCCGTCGACCTGCCAGAGCCGGGCCGGAGGGATACCGGGGTTGCCGCCCGTTCTGGGACCGCCACCGCGGTAGGGACCGTGCCTGCTGCTGTCGCCACACCCATGTCTTGACCCTGCCCCCGAAACGCTCCGGGCACGGCATTCCTGAGTAGCACGGACGGGGTTCGAAGGTCCCGGCCGGCCGGGACCAAGGAAGGAGACGGCGAGAACGGCGTGCCGGTTCGCGCGGGACGTCAGACCACCGGGCCCAGGCCGGGCTGTTGGTGGGGTTCCGGCTCGGCGCCGCCGGAGTCGAGCCGGAACGGGGGGTACTCGTCGGTCATCAGGGCAGCGTAGGCACCGACCCGAAGCACCCAGCGGTTGAGTCCGACGAGGCCGCCGTCTACCCGATGAAGCAGGCCGGCGAGTAAGACCGCGGGCGCTGCGCCGCGAGGCGGCCCGTGCCGGCGCGGTTCGTCCGCCCGTGCCGTCGACGGGACCTTTCTCCCGGTTCCGTGGCGACCTTCGCCTTCCTCACCACTCCTCGGGACGGGAACACCAGTGGTGTACCGGATGGTTCGAGGAGGCGGAAGTCATGAAGACCATTTTCGTCGCGCCGCAGGTGTCCGCCCGGCCGGAACCGGTCACCGACCCGCCGCTTCTTCCCGCCGCAGGTGTCCGCCCGGCCGGAACCGGTCACCGACCCGCCGCTTCTTCCCGCCGGACCCGGCCGTTCGGAGCCCGCGCGGCTGTCGGCCGGGACCCCCGATCCCGGCTCGCCCGCGGCCGTGTCCTCGGCTGTGGAACGAACGGTTCCGGCGGTGGCCCCATCCGCGCCGGTGCGGTGCGCCTCGGTGGCTAACACCCGCCTTGATCTCACCGCGGTCGTGGTCGTCGGAGAGCTGGCGATCGGTGCGGTGGCTGTGGCGAGGCAGCTGGCCCGCCACCAGCCCGCGCCCCACGCGGACGTCCGGATGGGCCCCGGCGGCTGGGTGAGTCTGCGCGGCGGGAGCGTCCGGCTCCGGGGGCACCGCTGCCAGACCGGCCACGGCGCTCATCACCGTCACATGGGCTCGCGTCGATCGCGGAGATCGCGATGAGAGGGCCGAGGGCTTGGGCGTCGGCGCGCGGCGGGCTGGCGCGAGCCGCGATGGGAATGCTCCTCACCGGTGTTCTGCTGGGGCTGGTGAGCTGCGGCAGCGGTTCCGACAGCCGCGGATCGGGCGGTGGAGCTCCCACGGCCACCGTCTCTCCCGCTCCCTCGGCGAGCCGGACCTCCACTGCGTCGCCGGGCCCGTCCTCGCCAGGTTCGGTCTCTCCGGCCCCGACGCGCATCACGGCCGTCCCCGCGCCCGCCCCGTCCCCGACGGACGTGCCGCGGCCGGTCGTCTGGTCGAGTGAGCCGCGCCGTGCGGACCGCGTACTGCCCGGCTCGGCGACGGTGGTCGGGGTGCGCAGCGGGCACAACGTGGATTCCGGCGTCGCCTTCGACCGGCTGGTGATCGAGTTCGCGGACCAGGTCCCCGGCTACGACGTGCGGTACGTCCCCGACGTGCGTTCGCCGGGCGAGGGCGCGGTGGTCGCCCTGCGGGGGCAGGCGTTCATGGAGGTGGTGCTCTTCCCCGCCGTGGCCCACGACGAAGTCGGCACCCCGACGTTGCGCACCCCGTCCACCGGCGGCGGCCATCCTTCGCTCGTCCAGTACCGGATGTCCGGCGACTACGAGGGCTACGTCCACCTCGGCCTGGGCGTTGACGACCGGGTTGGCTTCCGGGTCCTCGAACTGTCGAACCCGCCACGGCTGGCGATCGACCTGGCGGCATGAGGCCCGCCCTGCCCGCGGTGGCACTGGCGCCCGCGGCGGGCAGGCGGGCGCGGGTGTCCGCCGCTGGGCGTGGGCCTATCCCGCCAGAGCCGACCCGGCCGAGGCCCGCACGCCCGCACTGATCGCGGCGCCGCGGGAGCGGCCACGGGCGCGACTGTCGCCGCCGTCGTCGTCGGGGCGCGAGAGCACCAGGGCGGAACGGTCGTCGGCGGCACGCCGGGTGAAGGTCGCGACCTCGGTGAAGAGCCGATCGAGGACGTCGGCCCCGTCCGTCCGGCCCCGTCCCGCGTTCCGACGGCTGCCCGCGGTGACAAGTCGTGCGAGCCCGAACTCGGCGCCCGCGGCGTTCCTCGCCTCGGCCAGGCCGTCGGTGTAGAGGAGCAGTGACTCACCCGGCCCGAGCCGCAGCGTCCGGTTCGACCAGATCGTCGTGCCGGCGAAGAGGTCGGACAGCAGCGGACCGGTCGGGCCGAGCAGCCTGCCGGGGGCCGGGCCGTCCGCCTCCCGCGAAGGCTCGCCGTTCAGGACGACCGGGGCGGGATGGCCGGCGTTCGCGTAGGTCACCGTGCCGTCCGCCTCCGCGATGGCGACGAAGGCGGTGGCGTACATCTCCCCCATGTCGCCGAGGTCCGCGATCTCGGCGAGAGCGCCGGCGAGGGCCTGACCGGGATCGGTGCCCAGTTGGAGCCGGTCCCGCAGCAGGCGGCTCAGCAGCAGGGCGAGTGCCGCCGCCTGGCCGTCGTGACCGGCGGCGTCACCCATGCTGACAGCCAGCCGTCCTCCGGCCAGTCGCAGGACGTCGACCCAGTCGCCGCCAGCCGACCCCGGCTGCGACGGGCGCTTGCGCCAGGATGCGCTGAGATCGTTCATCACCGGTCACCTCTTCTGGATCGTCACCGGCTTCACCTCCGGCGTGGGTGGCGCCCTCCTGAGCGGTGTTCTGCACGGGACTCCCACCGGGCCGCTGGCTTCCGGGCCCGCAGGAGTGGACGCACTACCAGCATCGAGACCACCCCGGACTGCTGAAAGGGACCTTCGGCAGGCGGCCCGCAGGGCAACGTCCCGAACGGGGGCGCTCGAAGGTCGGGCCGCGGGGCGGCCGGGCCTTCGCCGTGCCGCCGCCGTGTCGTCGGGAGAAGGGGCCGGGAGGGCCACTTTCGCGTATTCTGCTGACGTGGCGGCAAGATCACAGGTGGCTGTCTCCCACTCCGCGGACGGGGCGCGTTCGGCCGATCCGCGGACCGACGCCCCGCAGGCCGGGCCGGCTGTCCCACCCGCGCCGCCCATGGGCGGCGGGCTCACGTTTCCCGCGGTGGCCAGGCTGGAGCTCGACGACCTGCTCGGCCAGCTGGTCGAGCGGGCCCAGGACGTGCTGGCCACGCAGGGGCGGTTACGCGGCCTGCTCCAGGCCAACCAGGTCATCACCACCGACCTGCGGCTGTCCGTCCTGCTGCGGCGCGTCGTCGAGGCCGCCTGTGACCTGCTCGGGGCCCGCTATGGCGCCCTCGGCGTCATAGCGCCCGACCGCACGCTGGAGGAGTTCGTCCACGTCGGCATGGGGGAGTCGGACGTCGATCGGATCGGGCATCTGCCGACCGGGCACGGTCTGCTGGGCCTGCTCATCGACGACCCTCGCCCGCGCCGCGTCGACGGCATCGCCGGTGCCGCCGGCTCCCAGGGCTTCCCGGCGGGGCATCCGCCGATGACGACCTTCCTCGGGGTGCCGATCATCGTGCGGGGGGAGGTGTTCGGCAACCTGTATCTGACTGACAAACAGGGGGGCGTTCCCTTCACGGCCGAGGACGAGGAGCTCGCCCTGGCCCTGGCGGCCAACGCCGGCGTGGCGATCGCGAACGCGCGGCTCTACGACGAGTCGCAGCAGCGGCATCTGTGGATGACCGCGTCGGCGGAGGTCGCCCGGCTGCTGATGGCGGGCGCTGACGACGCTCTCACCGCTGCCACGCGCCGGGTTCAGGACGTCGCCGGCGCGCCCTTCGTCGCGCTCGCGCTGCGCACAAGTGACCACGCTGACCCGGACGGAGATCCGGACCACGGCGGGTACGTCCGGGTAGCCGCGGCGCTCACGGTGCCCGCCGGCGAGGGCGGGGTTGGCGTCCCGGCCGAGAGCGACACCGAGCGCGTCGGTCGTCTCATCCCGCTCGACCACACGCTGACCGGACGGGTGATCGGCGAACGCCACGCCCTGCGCGTCGACGACGCCGAACTCGACGCGCTCGCGGACGAGCGCGGCCCGCGCACCGGACCGCTCCTCGTCCTTCCTCTCATCACCGGGGCCGAGCAGTGCGTCGGCGCCCTGCTCGTCGGGCGGGACCGCGGCGCCCGCGCCTTCACCGACAGTGACCTCGACATGGCCGCGGGCTTCGCCAGCCACCTCGCCGTCGCCCTCGAGCTCGCCCGGACAAAGGCCGACCAGGAACGCCTGCGGGTCCTCGCCGACCGCGGCCGGATCGCCCGCGACCTGCACGACCACGTCATCCAGCGCATGTTCGCCGTCGCTCTCGGCATGCAGGATCTCGCGCAGTACGAGAACCCGTCGAACGCCGAGCGGCTCAGCGGGTACGTCGAGGACATCGACGCCACCATCAAGGACATCCGTCGCGCCATCTTCGAGCTGCGCGGGCAGGGGCTCGCCAGGCGCGGCCACCTGCACGCCGCCCTCGACAAGATCGCCGCGGAGGTGCGGCCCGCTCTCGGTTTCGCCCCCGTCGTCGCCCTGACCGGTCCCCTCGACACCGTCGTCGACGACCGGCTCGCCGACCACCTCCTCGCCGTGGCCCGCGAAGCCCTGACCAACGCCGCCCGGCACGCCCACGCCACGCGGGTCGAGATCCGCGTGGCGGTGGAAGGGGACACGGTCACCCTTGAAGCCCTCGACGACGGTGTCGGCCTCGGTGACGCCGCCCGCCGCAGCGGCCTGGACAATCTGCGGGCACGGGCCGAAGGTCTCGGCGGCACCTTCTCCGTGACGGCCGCACCTACCGGTGGGACCCACCTGCGCTGGATCGCACCCCTCTGACGGGCCTTGGTGCGTCTGGCGCGGAACACCGTTTCGGGCTACCGCACGGGCGTAACCGGCCTGGCCGCCGCCTTTCCAGGATTACCTCGGGTCCGTTCCGCCGCGGGACGAAGGACTTCAGATCAGGTAGGGCCGGCCGCGGGTGACTGCGGTGCGCTCCCACCAGCCCCCGAGACCGAAGGAACGACCGGCGCCGAAGACGGCGAGAACACCGAGGAGCAGGGCGTAGATCAGGTGGTCGTCCATGAAGGGGTTGTTCTCCGGGGGAAGAACCGCGGCCCACAGAGGACGAGCAGAGTGGCACCCGTGACGGCGGCGGCGCGCATGCCGACACCGAGGACGAGGGCGGCTCCGATACCGGCCAGGCCGATCATGAACAGCCAGTCGGCCCAGGCGGCGCCGGCGATGTCGTGGTAGATCCCGGCGAAAGGTCCGGTGGCCGCGTGGGCCAGGAAACCCTCGGTGGGGCTGCCGCCGTTGACCCAGGCCTGGGCTGAGGGGGTCTTCGGGCGTCGGCGCGCGGCGCTCCACTGGGGAGGAGGTCAGCCCGGTCGGGGGTTGCGGTGTGCCTGGAAGACGCGCAGCGCATGCGCGCCGGCGGGGGTCCTCCGAGATTCGTCGATCATCGCGCGCAGTGGCGGCGGGGTGTCCCGCAGCGGCGGTATCGCGCCGCCGAACTCGTCCGGCCAGACCACCGGCGCGGCCGCCACCGCGAATGCGAGGTCCGACAGCGTGAAGCGGTCGCCGGACAGGTACGGCCGGCCGTCGGCGAGCCGCTCGCCGACCGCCCCGAGCACCGTCCCGATGGTCGCGGCGGCCGCCCGCTCCCTGGTCGCCGTCAGCCGGAGCAGCCCGCGCAGCAGGCAGGCGAAGAACGGGTAGCCCACCCGGACGGCGGCGCGTTCGACCGCCGACGTGCCGTCGCCGAGGGCGTGCACCATCACCGGCCGCAGCGGCAGCAGGTGGTAGTAGGCGAAGACCGTGGTCGCGCTGCTGAGAGTGCGGTGGAAGAGCCTCCAGTCCGCCGCCAGGTCGGCCGGGTCGGCGTCGTCCGGCCGCAGCCGCCGTTCCGGCGCGGTTCGCGCTTCCAGGTGGTCGACCATCTCGGCGACCGTGGCAAGCTCGGTGCCGCCGTCCAACAGCAGCGGGAAGCGCACCGTATGACCGCGCCGCACTGTGACGAGCGAGGAGAAGACGAGCGTGTGCCGCTCTTCCCGATACGGGAGGCCGTAGTAGGCGAGCATGAACCGGCTGAACTCGCTGTCCAGGCTTGGTGGGAACGTGACCAGCGTCGCCTCGGTCACGACCGGCCCGCCCGCCGGATCCGCAGGCCGGCCGGGTACGGCCCATCCCAGCGCAGGTTGCCGGCGCGGACGAGGTCGCCGCCCTCCAGCAGCGCCATGGTGAGCGCCGGCAGCTGCACCCGGTTGATCTGCAGGCCGAAGCAGGTGTGCAGCCCGTGCCCGAAGTGCAGGTAGTCGCCCCACGCCCGGCCCGGTCGGAAGCGCCCGGCGTCGGGCACCACCGAGCCGTCGAACATCGCCGATCGGGTGGCGACGAGCACCCGTGTGCCCGCCCGGATGACCGTCTCCCGGCCGGTCCCGGCCGCGAGCACCCGGTCGGCCGCGCAGACCCGCAGCAGCGCCCACGTCTGGGGGCGGAAGCGCAGCGCCTCGAAGACGTACGAGGCGACCAGCTGCTGGTCGCCCGCGCGGGCCGCCCGCTGCGCGGCGGCGAGCTCTTCAGGCCGCCGCAGCAACTCCTCCACCACCATCGCGAACGCCTTGGACACCGTCGGGATCCAGCCGGTGATGAGGCCGATGAGGTTGTGCCGGATGGCGAGGTCATGCAGGCCGCCGTCCTGCTCCTTCGCCTGCAGCAGCCGGGTGAGGACGTCGTCCCGCACCGGGGTGTCGGTCGCGAGCAGCGCCTTCCTCGCCGCGATCAGACCGTCGACGTGCGGCCGCATCTCGGCGGCGTCGGCGAGCGCCCGCGCGCGGATGGCGGCGTCGTTCGACGCGTTCAGGAAGATGTGCTCGAAGAGGTTGCGCGCCCACCGCAGCTGGGTGGCGGTGTCCGGGCCGGGCGCGCCCAGGTAGCTCGCGACGATCCCGTCGAGCACCGGGTCGGCGAGGTCGTGGACGACGTCGAGCTCACCGGTGCCGGCGGCGGCGACCCGGGCGCGGGCGGCCGCGAGCACCTCGTCGCCGATGGCGGGCACGTCGTCCCGGCGCATCACGGCCCGCAGTGCGGCGTGGTCGTACCGGTATAGCGCGGTGTCGTCCAGCCCGAGGATGAACGGGCCGGTGATCTCGGCCATCTTCGGCGTGTAGTGCGCGACCGTGAAGTGCTCGTGGTCGCCGAGCACCGCGCGCACGTCGTCGGACCTGGTGACGACCGTGAACGGTCCGGTGGACAGGATCGGGCGGAACCGCCGCAGCAGGGCGAACACCCAGCCGGAACGGTCCCCGAGCGCGTCGCTGAGCCCGCGGGGGCGAGGGGAGACGGCACCCATGTCAGCCCGCCGTCCCGGCCGCCACGGCGCCGAGCCCCGTGATGCCGGGCACGAAGAGGTACTGGCCGCCGCGGGTCGTCACGAACGTCGGCTGGGGGCCGAGGAAGAACGGCGGCTCGCCCGGCACGGTCATCTTCCCGCTGCCGTCCGCGGGCCCGCGGATCAGGAAGTCCTTGTCATGGCCGAGCCCGAAGACGTTCCCGTCCTCCAGCCACTGCACCTGCACACTCTCGAACTGCCTGGAGATGCTCGCGACGTAGCAGACGAAGATCAGGCCGCGCTGCTGGCCGTCCGGCCCGGTCGCCTCCGGCGGGAGGGGCGGCCCGTATGGCACCCCGCGCCGCAGCATCCGGTGCCGGAAGCTCAGCAGCTCACCGAACCCGATCGAGTCCCGCGGGTTGGAGCGGCGGATGTGGGCGCCGAGCGGGCAGCGCCGGCCGTCTGCGTCCACGTCGTGGTAGAGGAAGTCGTTGGCACCCGGATCGTTCCCGCGGAAGTCGGCCGCCGGGCCGTCGGGGGAGAGCACGATCGGCGTGCCGTTGCGCCAACGCCCGACGATCTTGGCGGCGAGCTTCTCCTCGTCGCCGCCGGGAAAGGCCGCCGCGGACGTGCGCAGCGTCTCCCGGAAGAGCGCGACGTCCTGCTCCAGCTTGCGCCACACGCCGTAGGTGCTGTTGCGCCCGAGCGGGCCGGCGGGGGCGCTCGGGAGATCCTGACCGTCGCTGTCCCGGCCGGACTCGTCCGGATACCCCAGAACGAACTCGCCGAGGGCGAGGCCGCGCCAGCCGTCCTTGTCCCGCACGCCGCCGCCGGGTGCCTTCTCGTCGGTGACGCCCTCCACCGCGGGCTGGGCGAAGCCGTCCGCGAAACCGAAATGCTCGCGCACTCCGGGCAGCAGGCTCGCGTGTTCCTCGTGCATCAGGGAAAGGCCCTCGTACCGGCCGAGATCGGCCCGCAGGTCGGCGAGCCGGCCGGTCAGGTCGTCCTCGCTCAGCGCGTTGACGATGAGAATCACATGCGCCCTGGCGGGGGTGTCCCAGTACTCGGGCGCGGACGTGCCCACGTCGCCGAGCTGGGCCGCGCGCGCCGCCATCCCCGCGCGGAACTCGTCCGAGAACGTCGCGAGCAGCTCGGCGGAAAGGCCGAGGGCGCGCAGCCCGTCGTAGGTGAGGGCGACATTCAGCGTGGTCGCGGGCTTGCCCGCGGTCCACGGCCGGGCGCTGGTGACGTCGTCCACGAGACGGCCGAGCCACCGCAGCCCGGCACGCGTCTCATCCACGTTCACGAAGAGGTAGGTCGTGCGCGAGTAGTCGTTCCCGTAGGCACGCAGGATCCCGCCCTGGATGTCGGCGAGATCGGGCACCGGCGGCGTCCGCCGGATCCGGGGGGTAGCGATCGTCATGGCCGGAACTCCTTCAGGAAGGCCGCGCGGATCGCTGCCGGGCCGGCGGGCTGGGTGTCGACGAGCAGGCGGACGAGCCGGTCGTGCACGTCCAGCGCCGCCGTCACCGCCTGCACCGTCGCGCGCGGGTAGGCGGCGAAGAACAGCCCGGTGCCGATGGCGTTGTGCCGCAGGTAGCGCGCGAGCCCCGCACCGGTGGCCGGCCGCGGGCAGCCGACACACCGGCCCCAGATCTCGGGCGCCTCGGCTGTCAGCGTGTCCGCGACGGCGGCGAGGTAGTCGTCCGCAGACCCGTCGACGTTGCTGGTGAACAGCAGGTGAGGGGAGCCGAGCGGGTCGGGAGCGGGCTGCTTCGGGTCCGTCACGAGGTCGGGGAGGATCACCCAGCGGGCGAAGTGTGTGCCTGGCACCCGCGCCAGCGGGCTCCCGCCGGGCGCGTCACTCAGCCCCGTCAGGTAGCTCTCCAGCGCGTCCCGCTCGCCCGGCACGATCGGCGTGAGGACGGTGACCGGGCTCGCCTGTGCACGCCGCGCCCTCACAGCAGGTCCTGGGCGTCGGTGAGGAACGCCGACCAGGCGCCCTCGAACTCGGCCGGTGACAGCCGCACGGCCCGCTCGGCGAAGTCGGCGACCGCGGGAGCCAACGCCAGGGCTTTCCGCACCATCGTCGCCGTCGCCTCCGGATAGGCCGAGTAGTAGTGGGCGGCTTCGAGCTCGTTGCGGTGGATGTAGTCCTTGAACGGACCGGTCGGGAGCGCACCGGGGAAGCCGTACGAACTGGCCCAGAAGAGGCTCATGCCGCGCGTCAGCACGTAGGAGAAGGCGTCGATGTACTCCTCCCACCCGTCGTTGAAGTTGCTCTCGAAGAACAGGTGCGGGTAGCGGAGCCGGGTCCGCGGCGCGGTGTCGCCGTTCGCGGGCAGCTCGCGGATCAGCGTCCACCTGGCGAAGTGGATGAACGACAGCTTCCGCAGATCGCGGGTCAGCGGCGGGATCAGCCGCAAGGTGGTGAAAAGGAGAGGAAGCCAATGCTTTCCCCACCATTTCACCGTGCTGAAGACGGTGATGGCGATGGCCTGCCCGTCGATGTTGCCGGCGCCGGTGCCGGTGGCGGTCCCGACGGCTGTTCCAGGCTCGGAGACGGTCACCTCGGGTACCCTTTCCTGTCGGTGGAATCGCAGGACGAGAAGGTACGCGGTACGGTCCTGGAATGCCACTCGGATGTCGGGTGATCGGCAGTTCTACCGTCATGATTCCGGGTTGCGCCAGCTTCTTCGAAAAACACGATTCCGAGTCAGGCGGGAACGAATGAACCGTATACAGTCGAACGGCTCACACTCGGCGGATCGACTCATTCACGGCCTGGACCGGCTCGGCGCGGCCGGCTGGGAGCCGGCCGCATTCGCGCCGGAGCAGGGCGACCGGGCCACCAGCTTCTTCTTCAGGATGCGTTGCGACTTCTTCAGGATGCGTTGCGACGTCGCGACCGCACACCCGACCTGACCGGCCGGCACGACCCACGGGGAGCCTCAGGGCGCCGCATCACCGGCCCGCGGGGGAGCCTCGCGCCTCGGATGTTGCGATCGAGGTGGTCGTGCGCGGTTCTGGTCTGTCATCCGGTCAGGTCGAGCTGGTGCCCGCCGACCCGTGTGAAGGGCTACGGCGCCATCGCCCAGCGCACGGGGCCGCTGGCGAGCCTGCCGTCGAGCTGGCGGTTGCCGGTCCCGTCCGGGTTCATCATCCGCATGGTGCCGTTCGCACCGAAGAACCTGGCGGCGCTGCCGTCCTGGACGTAGACGAGGGCGCCCTGCGGTGACCAGCTCGGATGCCAGGAGCCGGGCCCGGCCGCCTGCCGCAGCCCGGAACCATCCGCGTTCACCAGGTAGATGCCGCCGCCGGTGGACACCCCGAACGCGACCGCGCCGCCGTCTGGCGACCACGCCGGCTCTACGGCACCCGCGCCCGGCACCGGTGAGCCGGCCAGCCTCCGCAGGTTACCGTCGTCCACCGACAGGACGTAGATCGACTGGTCGTCGCCGCGGCGCAGCACGATCTGGTTCGACGTCGACCAGGCCAGCTCGTAGGCGTCGGACACAGTGGCCAGCCGGCGGCGGTTGCCACTGCCGTCCGCGTTCACCGCGTACACGCCGCCGATGTTGCGGGCGTAGGCGATGGTGCCGCCGTCCGGGGAAAAGGCCGGGCTGTCGGACGAACCATTCGGCTCGTCGCTGACCTGCCGGGAGTCGGTGCCGTCGGTACGTACGCTGGTGATCTCGCCGTCGGCGTTGGTGTAGGCGACCCGGCTCGCGTCCGGCGACAGCACGGGGTTGTCCCCGAGACCCAGCAGCCGCTCGTTACCGGTCGGGTCCACGACGACGATCGGACTGACGTTGATGGAGCTGTCGGCCGCGTACCGCTTGAACACCCGCCAGCCCGCCGCCTCGGGTAGCGACCCGTCGCCCACCGCCAGCGTGACGGTGCCGCCAGGTGACACCTCGTCGCCGGCGGCGGGCTCGGTGCGCAGCACCAGTCCCCGCCTGGTCGTACCGCTCTGCTGCGTCGTCGTCCGCACCTCCAGCCCGCGGCGGCGCAGCTCGTCGGCGATCTCGACGGCGACCCGACCCCGGTAGTCGGCGAGCGTGACCGGCCTCCCGGCCGGCGTGGCGGTGGACGTCCCCGACGGGGTGGCGGTCAGCGTGCCACCATCCCCGCCGCCGGCGCCGGGATCGTCCTCGCCGCTGCCCGGACGAAGCGGGCCGAGCAGCAGCGACGTCGTCACGACGGCGGCGAGCAGCACCAGCGAGCCGAGCGCGGCCAGCAGCACCGCCACCGGCCGGTGCGTCCGGCCTGTCGCCGCGTGGAGGATCACGCCTCCCCAGGCGTAGATGTCGGCGGCGGGGGTCAGCGGATGCCCCAGGGCCTGTTCGGGGGACATGAACGCCGGGGTACCCACGATGCCGCCCTCGCGGGTGTGCATCGTGGTGGTCTCCAACGCCCGGGCGATCCCGAAGTCGATGACCCGGGCGCCGGAGGGGGACAGCAGGATGTTGCCGGGCTTGAGGTCCCGGTGGATCAGGTTCGCGCTGTGGATCTGGCTTCCAGCGGCGTCACGTGGGACGGGACGTCCGCCATCAGCGCTTCGCACCTCCACCAGCCGCTGCTCCGCCACCCGGATCTGACCCGAATGTCGCGGTCAGGACGCTGCTCCCAGTATGCCTCCCGACCTTTCCAAGCCGGTGAGAAACACCGGGCCGGTCGACAGACCCAACCCCGCTGTGTTGGTACCGCCGGGCTGGCTCGGCGGGGCTGGTCCGCCGGTGCGAGCACTCCGGTCAGCCCGTCGTCATGCTCCTGATGCATCGTCTACCAGAGCTGCATCGTCTACCAGAGAAGTCCGCCGACCAGATCGGCGATGCCCGTTGCCCCTTATGCGGCTGGTGCGGACCGTGCCTGCCTGCCCGACCTACCTAGGGCGGCCGCGGCGCGGCCAGGATGCTCGCGGGCGGTGGCCCCCGCCGGACCGCGGTGGCCCGGCGGACATCGTGACGGTCGCCGTCGTCCCGGCTCCCGGCGCGCTTGTCACTGTCAGCCGCCCGTCGTGGTCGGTGAGGAGGCGATGGACGAGACGCAGACCGATGTGGTCGGGCGGGGCGGCGACGGCAGGATCGAAACCGGCGCCGTCGTCGGTGACGAGGAGCTCGACCGTCCTGGCCTGGTCGCCGGGCGGCGTGCTGACGCGGACCTGGACCGTGCGCGCCGACGCGTGCCGCGCGATGTTGCGCAGCAGCTCGGTGGCCACCTGGCAGAGGATCGAAGCGGTCTGGCTGTCGACCTCGCAGGGATCCTCGACGATGACCGTCACGATGGGTTCCGGTTCCAGCCCGGTGGTGAGGATCTCGGCGGCGAGCTGGTGGAGGGCGGCCCGGATGTCCGTGTCGGGCGGAGCGGACGTCAGCAGCTCTGTGAGCATCGCGCGCAGCTCCTGCGTCTCGTGGGCGAGCAGGCCCTGGACATGTGCGAGAACCAGATCGCTCCCGGCCCCGCCAGCCCCAGCTGTTCCGCCAGCCCCGGTGGCGCTGGCGGCGGGCGGGGCGGGGCCCGCGGTGGCGGGAGGGGGCGAAGGTGCGATCCGGGCGCGGTCGAGGAGGAGGCCGGCCGCTGCCAGGCTCGGAATGACATGGTCGTGCAGACGTCGCGCCAGCCGTTCCCGGGTGAGCTGGGCGGCGGCGAGCCCGTAGCGCCGCGCGGCGCGGGTCTCCGCCCGGTCGCGCTCGACCCGCCGGGCCATGGCAATCGACAGCGGCATCATCGCCGCGGTAAGGAGGACGGCGCCCGCCAGGAGGACCGGTAGCAGCACCCCGGTGGCCTGCCGTGCGATCCCGGCCGGCCGGACCGGTATGTAGAGCTCCAGGTGGGTCGGGCTGCCCGCGGCGTCGAGGAAGCCGAAGAAGACCTCCAGCCGGTTACCCGGCAGTGACGTCTCGTACTGGTGAGCGGCGTCCCGCGGCACCTGTTTGACCACGACACCGCCGGCCTGGAGCCGGTCGGTCATGCCTGGCGCGCGATACCCGGTCCGGCCCTCCAACTGGGGGTCGTCGGAGAACACGATGGTGGCGTGGTCGCCCCGGACGGTGAACAGCTTGACGCGGTCGACCATGCCGGCCGACAGGAACGGGGTCATCCTGTCGCGCAGGTCGGACCGGTCGAAGCTGTCGGGCCGGGAGTAGTCGTGCCGGGCCATGGGGCCGAGCACCGTCGCGGCTACCTGCGCGGCCACCTGCTCGGCGTTCTCCCGGGACTGGTCCTGCGCGAACCGCCAGAGTCCGGCGACGACCAGCGCCGACAGGAACACGGACATCGCGGCCGCGACGACGACGTGCCGCAGGACGACGCGGCGGACGACCGGATGCTCACGCGGTCGGCCCCGGGAGGATGGTGGTGTCATCGCCGCGACGCCACCGGCCGCGTCGGCCGTGTAATCGCCTGCGGTCGGCGGTGTCGGCGTCGGCGGGTGCTCGGTAGCGGTCAACGGACGGCTCAGTACCGTGAACCGACGGTGACGAGGCCGAGACTGGTCGCGGACACCACCGCCTCCAGCTGGCTGCGCGCGCCGAGCTTCGCCATGAGTGCCTTGATGTGGTCGCGCGCGGTGTACAGCGAGATGCCCAGGGTCGCAGCGGTCTGCTGGGCGTCCCGTCCCTGCGCGAGTTGGCGCAGCACATCCAGCTCGCGGGGGGTCAGCCCGACGTGGCCGACCGACGCGGGCCGAGCGGCTCCGAGGTCGACGACCGGATCGTCGCCGCCTTGGCCGCGCAGCGCCGCGGTGATGCGCACCATCGGGGCCTCCTTGGGCAGGAAGGCGGCGGCGCCGGCGGCCACCGCGCGCTTTGCGAGGTCGGGCCGGGCATGGGCGGTGAGGACGACGATCCGCGCCGCGGGCCGCAGCAGTCCCAGCCGGGTGACGACCTCGATGCCGTCGAGGTCGGGCAGGTCGAGGTCGACGACGGCGGCGGTGACGTCGAGGGCCGCGGCCATCGCGAGGCCGTCCCGGCCGGTGTGCGCCTTTGCCACGCTGCGCACATCGGGTTCGAGGCCAAGGGCCAGGCAGAGTGCCTCGGCAAATATCCGATGATCGTCAATCACCAGGAGTGACAACGATGATGCCATCGGTTCACGGCCCTCCGCGTGTGCACGTTCGACCCCCGAATTTTAGGGGGATTCGGTCGATATTAACTGAGCCTAACCTCCTTTCGTCAGGTGTCATCTGTCAAAGGAGTCCCCCGTGCCGACCGCCCGACGTCTGCTTCTCACGGCCGTGGCTGCCTGGACCGGCCTGGCCCTCGCTGCCTGCGGGTCCGACAGCTCGCCCGCGTCCTCGGGTCCAGACGGCGCCCTGGTGCTCTACAACGCGCAGCACGACGAGGTCGGCAAGGCGTGGGCGGACGGATTCACCGCGAAGACCGGCATCAAGTGGATATCCG
>NZ_ADGX01000157.1 GCF_000177675.1 Parafrankia sp. EUN1f | reverse complement strand
TCGCACGGACCTTCGAGTACGACAGTGTTCCCGCCGTGAACGCCGCCCGGATCATCGGCAGTTGTTCGAGGGCGTGCGCGGTCGCGAGATGATCGCGGGCGGTGCGGGGGCTCAGCCCGCACCGCCAGGACAACCAGTGGGCGCAGGACCGCATCCCGATGCCCGACCAGCCGGAACGCCGATCGAACGCGGCGAGCAGGCCCAGCCAGGCACAGGTCGCGGCCGCGATCCGGCCCGCCCACTGGCAGATCGCGGTCTCCAGCTCACCGATCGGGACGGCGTCGGGATCCACCGAGGAACCAGCGGTGTCAGCAGCGAAATCGGCAGCGAGGGTGTCGCAAGGAGGAACAGCAGCAGTGTCAATCATGAAGATCACCGGGCCAGGGGTGTGGTCGATCAATCGGACCCGCGCATCGTCACACCGACCACCGACATTTCTCACAACATCGACCCAACCCTGACCCTGACCGTGGCGGCGGCGGCCCGACTGGAGCCGCCCGCGACGGATCGGGGCGGTTCAGCGGAACCGCCCCGCATGAGGGAACGGCCCGAGGCCGAGCCGGGCGGCCTCCTACTCGCGGTCGACGTCCGGCCAGGCGGGGCTACGCCCTGGAGGCGCCGGGTTTGCCGGCTTCGACGACCCAGGTCTGGTCGGTCGACGTCGGGGCGGTGCGCTTCTCGATGGTCTCGACGACCCGCATGTCCGAGCGCCACTCGTCGTTCGTCACCGTGACCCGGGTGTAGCCCCGTCGGTCCCCGCGGAAGTAGCGCACATGGGGGTTGAGGCGGGCGTTGTTCTCCCTGACGAAGTCCTCGCTGACCAGGAAGAACCCCGAGCTGATGGAGGTGCACACGAACTCGGTCGCGATGACCGGGGTCTCCGGCCGGTCGAAGTCGACCCGCAGGTCGTTGACCCACGCGCAGTGGATGTCCCCGGAGAGCACCACCGGGTTCGCCGCCTTGCTGTCCCGCACCGCCGAGAGGATCCGCGTCCGGTACGGCACATAGCCGTCGGCCTGGTCCAGGTTGGTCAGCGTCTCGCTGCCGTTCAGCTGGCCGTGCAGCTGCGCCATCATCGTCTGCTGGGCGATGACGTTCCACCGTGACCGGGAGGCCCGCAGGCCGTCGACGAGCCACTTCTCCTGCTCCGCACCGGTCATGGTGCCGGCCGCGTTGTCCCGGCCCAGGCTGACGGCGCCGATGCCGTCGGCGGGCGAGCCGGGCTGCGGCGTCCGGTACTGGCGGGTGTCCAGCACGTTGAGGGTCAGCAGGTCGCCGAAGCTCAGGCGGCGGTAGATGCGCAGGTCCGGCGAGCCCGGGTCGAGCTCGGCCCGGATCGGCATGTGCTCGTAGTACGCCTGGTAGGCCGCCGCCCGCTGCTTGGCGAAGGTTGCCTGGTCCTGGTGCTTGTCGCCGGTGTCGCCGCTCTCGTCCACGAGGCCCGCGTAGTTGTTCTCGGTCTCGTGGTCGTCCCAGGTGACCACCCAGGGCGCGGCCAGGTGGGCGGCCTGCAGCGCCGGGTCGGACTTGTACTGCCCGTACCGGTTGCGGTAGTCCGCCAGGGTCTGGAGCTGGTCGATCCCGGGCTTCTCCGGGGCGGTGTGGCGGCGGTCCGCGTAGTCACTGTCCGGGTCGTACTCGTAGATGTAGTCCCCCACGTGGAGGACGAAGTCCGGGTGGTCGGCGGCGATCGCGTCGAAGGCCGGCCAGTACCCGTTCTGCAAGTCCTGGCAGCTGGCCAGCGCGAAGGCGAGCTGGCCACCCGCGGACCCGGCGGCCGCGGCGGTGCGTGTCCGCCCGACCGGGCTGAGGACATCCCCCGCGCGGAACCGGTAGAAGTAGTCACGCCCGGGCTCCAGGCCCCGCGCGTCGACATGCACCGAATGGGCGAAGGACGCGGTTGCCAGCTGGGTGCCGCCGCGCACCACGTCGGCGAACTTCTCGTCGCGGGCGATCTGCCAGTCGACCTCGATGTCGCGCAGGGGCATGCCCCCGCCCGAGGTCGGTTCCGGCGCGAGCCGCGTCCAGAGGATCACCCCGTCGGGCAGCGGATCGCCGCTGGCCACGCCGAGGGAGAAGACCCCGTCGCTGATCCCGGGGATGGGTGTGGCCGCACGCATCGTCGGCGTCGCCGACCTCGCCGAACCGGACCCACCACCGCATCCACCCACGGTGGCGGCGACCAGAGCGCCGAAACCACCTGCCAGTACAGCCCGCCGGCCCGGCCGTGCGACCGCGAAGGAACCCCTGTCACCCGCCACGGCCCGATGACACCACAGTGGGGTGAACGGGGAGGGACTGTTCGCCAACCGCCTCGCCAAGTCTCCGGCCGGCCCCCGGCCTCGACCGCGGCCAGCCCGGGGTGGGCCCGGGCTGGCCGCGACCGGCTCAGGCCCGGCCGGCGGGGCTGATGCCCAGCGAACGGCCGGACAGGCCGCGGGAGCGGAAGGTGAGCCGCTCGGCGACGGCGCGCAGCGCCTTGCCGGCCTCGGAGTCGGGTTCGGAGATGACCAGCGGCTTGCCATCGTCGCCGCCCTGGCGCAGCCGGACGTCCACCGGGATCTGGGCGAGCAGCGGCACGTCGTGGCCGAGCACCCGGGTCAGGCGCTCGGCGACGGCCGCGCCGCCGCCCTCGCCGAAGACGTCCACCCGCTCGCCGCAGTGCGGGCAGGGCATGTAGGCCATGTTCTCGACCACACCGACCACGTTCTGGTGGGTCTGCACGGCGATCGTGCCGGCACGCTCGGCGACCTCGGTGGCCGCGAGCTGCGGCGTGGTGACGAGCAGCAGCTCGGACGTCGGAACCAGCTGGGCCAGTGAGATCGCGATGTCACCGGTGCCGGGCGGCAGGTCGAGGAGCAGGACGTCGAGGTCGCCCCAGAAGACGTCCGACAGGAACTGCTCGAGGGCACGGTGCAGCATGGGGCCACGCCAGGTGACCGGCTCGTTCCCACGGGTGAACATGCCGGTGGAGATGACCCGCACCCCGTGCGCCTGCGGGGGCATAATCATCTTCTCGACCTGCGTCGGTGGGCGATCGATGCCGAGCATCCGCGGGACGGAGTGGCCGTAGATGTCGGCGTCGAGGACACCGACGGACAACCCCGAGCGGGCCATCGCCGCAGCCAGGTTCACGGTGACCGACGACTTGCCGACCCCGCCCTTGCCGCTGGCGATGCCGTACACGCGGGTCATGGAACCGGGCTGGGCGAACGGGATGACCCGCTGCGCCGCGCCGCCGCGCACCTTCTCGTGCAGGGCCGTGCGCTGCTCGGGGGTCATGACTCCGAGCGCCACCCGGACGTCCCGGACGCCGTCGACACCGCTGACGGCACGACTGACGCGGGAGGTGATCTCATCACGCATCGGGCAGCCGGAGACGGTCAGCAGCACGCCCACGTCGACGGAGCCGTCGTCGCGGACGTGGACCGATTCCACCATGTCCAGATCGGTGATCGACCGCCCGATCTCCGGGTCCAGCACTGTCGCCAGGGCGGACTGGATGGCGTCGGACGAAGGCAGGGCTGGTGACAAGGTAAACCTCAGTCGCGGGTCGACATCCTCGGCCGTGTGGGACCGCGGATGTGCTGCAAAGCGGGGGCTGGGGCGCCGGTGGCACGCAGCCGGATCCGGCGCTGTCGGGTGGTTCTCGTGTGCCAGTGCTCGTGTGCCAGTGCTCGTGCATCAAGTGATCGCACAGCCGTTGGGACTTCACGGCCGCGGGCCGCGGGCCGGTTACTCACCGGGCGCGACCTGGTTCCACGATAGCCGCCCATCGGCCCCTCGGGCCGGCTCGGCGGTGGGGGGCATAGCACGCCGGGCTTCGGCGCGGACCCAGCGGGTCACCGCGTCGTACTCTGATCGGCGTGGGGCGGATCGACGTGGTGCGGGACAACTCGACCGTGGCCAAGGCCGGGGAGGTGGCCGGAGCCGGAGAATCGGCCAGAGCCGGCGATGTGGCCAGAGCCGGCGAGGTCGTGGATGCCCGCGGCATGCGGGCCTGGCGGCAGCTGCTGAGGGCACACGCCCACGTGACCCGCCTGTTGGAGGCCGAGCTCGACGCCGCGCACCAGCTGCCGCTCGCCTTCTACGACGTGCTGGTGCAGCTCTCCGAAGCCCCCGACCACCAACTCCGGATGAGCGAACTCGCCCACAAGGTGCTGCTCTCCCGCAGCGGGCTGACCCGGCTGGTCGACCGCATGGAGCGGGAGGGGCTGGTGGAGCGGCGGTCCTGCCCGTCGGACGCGCGGGGAACGCTGGCCGTCCTCACCGACGCGGGGTTCAGCCGGCTGCGCGACGCGTCCGGCACCCATCTGCGGGGGGTCGCACGGCACGTCCTGAACCACTTCACACCCGAGGAACAGGACGTCATCGCCGAGCTTCTGGGGCGGCTGGGAACGTCGGACATCCCGCCCGCCACGCACTGAGGTACTGGGCACTGGGCACTGGGCACTGAAACCGAGGTGCTGGAACAGCGGCCGCCGGGGTGATCGGGTCAACCGGTGATCGGAGCTGCTCCGCTCGCCCTGGCGACCAGCGCCTCGTACGACTCCCGCGACGTGCTCTCCGACCCGAGAACCCTGCGGTCGCCCGCGCCGTGGAAGTCACTCGACCCGGTGGCCACCAGGTCGAGCTCAGCGGCCAGCGCCCGCAGCCGCTCCCGGTCCGGCGGGGTGTGGTCGGGATGGTCCACCTCGACACCGGTCAGCCCGGCCCGTGCCATGTCCACGATGACCTCGGGCCCCACGGTGTCGCCACGGGCGCTGGCGAACGGGTGGGCGAACACGCTGACGCCACCCGCCGCCCGGATCATCCGCAGCGTCTCCCAGACGTCGGGCTGCTGTTTCGGGAGCCAGAACCGCCCACCGGAGCCGATCCACTCCCGGGTGAACGCGGCCTCCACCGTGGGCACGACGCCCGCGTCGACGAGCGCCGCGGCCACGTGCGGACGGCCGACCGTGCCGCGGGCCAGTTCCTGGACCCGCTCCCAGCGCACCGGATGACCCGCGGCGGCGATCCGCTCCACCATCCGGCGGGCGTGGTTCGCCCGGTCGTCACGCAGCCGGGCACGCGCGGCGGCGAACCGCGGCTCGGCCCGGTCGAACAGGTAGGCGAGAACATGCAGTGCGATCCGCCGCCCACTGACCTGCACCGAACAGGAGATCTCGGCTCCGGGCAGCAACGTCATCCCGGCGGGCAGCGCGGCGGCGGCCCGGTCGAGCCCGCCGGTTGTGTCGTGGTCGGTGAGGGCGAGGACGTCCACACCGGCTGCCGCGGCGGACCGGACCAGCTCATCAGGTGTGAGCGCGCCATCCGAAGCGGTGGAATGGGCGTGCAGGTCGATTCGCGGCGGACGAATCGCTCCCGGAGCGGGCTCCGGCGCGGAGACCGAAGCTTCCGACGTTGCGAGGTCCCGCTGGTCGCTCAGGTGGCGTCCGAATCGAACGGCGCCGAGTCGGCGGGAGGCTCGGAGCGCACGGCGGGGGCGGGAGTGGTGCCGGTGGCGGGAGTGGTGCCGGTGGCGACCGGACGCCCCGCGGACGGGCTCGACTTGGTCAGCGACGGGCGCGAAGCCGGCTTCGTCAGGGACGTCTCGGAGCCGGCCTGCGGCAGCCGATCCTTCGTCAGAGAGGGTGCGGCGGGCGCATCGTCGTCGCCGAGCAGCGAATCGATGGTCCGCTTGCCGGCCGGGTAGCCGAACGGATCATCTTCGCCCTCGAAGAGATGCTTGCGCACGAAGGTCTTGGGGTGCAGATCCCGGATATCCAGATCAGCGAGCTCGGGGCCCAGCTCCGACCGCAGGTCGTTGCGCATCCCGTTCGCCATCTGGCGGAACTGACGCAGCATCCGGCCAGCGTCACGGGCAGCCTTCGGCAACCGGTCGGGCCCGAAGACGAAAAGCCCGATCAGGAGCAGAACAGCTACCTCGCCCCATCCGACGCCATTGAACACTCGGCCAGAGTACCTCCCCTGCCGTCGCCGGCGAAGGGTTCCGACATGACGAACAGATGTCCTGTTACCTCTCCCAGGCCCACGACCTGCCCTGTTCCTACCCCCACCTTAGTGGTGGTCAGCCCGGCTGTTCCTGCAGTACCACCCGCGTCGTGCGCTCGGCACCGGCACGCCAGAAGGTGACGATGACCGACTCGCCGACCCGGTGCAGCCGAGTCGCCGCCGTCATGTCGTTCGTGCTGTTAACGGCCATGCCGTCGACCTGGGTGATGATGTCCCCCAGGGTCAGCCCCGCCGCGGCCGCCGGCCCGGTCGAATCGACCTCACGGATGATCGCCCCCGGTCTGGTGCCGCGGGCCCGTGCCTCGGCCGCGGTGACGGTGGCCGCCGACACCCCGAGGTAGGGATGTGTCGCCCGACCGGTACGGATGATCTCGTCGGCGACCGAGGCCGCGTAGTCGATCGGGATCGCGAAGCCGACGCCCACGCTGCCTGACTGCGTCGTCGCCCCGGGCACGGTGGCGATCGCCGTGTTCAGGCCCACCACCTGCCCGGCCGCGTCGAGCAACGGCCCGCCGGAGTTCCCGGGGTTGATGGCCGCGTCGATCTGGATCGCTCCGATGATGACCGAGGCCCCGCCGCCGTCGACCGGCACGCTCGGATTGCGGTCCAGGGCGCTGACGATTCCGGTCGTCACCGTCCCGGACAGGCCGAACGGCGCGCCGATCGCGATCACCGGCGCGCCGACCACCAGGGAGCCGGAACGGCCCAGTGTCGCCGCCGTCAGCCCGGTCACGCCGGGGATCCGCAGCACGGCGAGGTCGGAACGCACGTCCCGGCCGACGACCTCGGCCGGCCTGGGCTCCGCGTCGGAGCCCAGCGTCACCACGATCTGGCCGCCCGCCGCGACGGCCGGCGCGATCACGTGATTGTTCGTGAGCACGTAGCCCTCGGAACGGATGACCACCCCCGAACCGTTTCCGCCCTCCTCGCCGGTGGTCACATCGATGGTCACCACCGACGGCATCACCCGGGCCACCACGTCCGCCACCGAGCCGGGGACGATGACCGTGGGCGCCGCCTCGGCGGACGCGGCCGGTCCCGACGTCTGCGCCGATTCGTCCGTCACCGCGGCGATCGTCCCGCCGCCGACCACCCCACCGAGCAGACCCGCGATCACGGCGGTGATGACGAGTGCCCGACGGCTGTGGACCGGCCGCGATGCGGGGACACGATGGTGTTGGGCGGCCGCGCCAGTCGCCCCGTCGAGTGACCCGGGCGCCGCGCCCGTCGCCCCCGCCGGCTGCGCTGGCCTTCTGCCGCCGGCGGACGGGCCGTCACCCGGCGCGCCGGGCGTTCCGGCCGTACCCGATCTGCCGGGCGGGGCGGCCCCCGTCAGCTCCGACGGAGGCGGTGAGGTCGGGCGCGGCGGGCGTCGTTGGGACACCAGATCCATGAACGGGTCGGCTGACGGCCGGCTCGGCGCCCGGGTGGCAGTCGTCTGCGCGGGCCGCCCCGCACCCGACCAGTCACCCGACGTCCGTCCCGACTCCCTGGGCAGCTCATCCGGGCGATCGCCACGGGCGCGCCCGGTGTCGGCCCGTGACGTCATGTCGGCCCGTGACGTCGTGTCCGCCCGTGACGTCGTGTCCGGCCGAGGGGTCGTGTCCGCCCGGGAGCGCACGTCCGCGGCGGACACGGTCCGGGCGGTGCCCTCCCGTGTCGTGTTGTTCGTCGCCTCACGAGACGGCTTTCGCGTCGCCTCAGGGGAGGTGCCGTCTCGGCCGGGTCCGCCGGGCGAGAGTCTCGCTGCCGGCCGTGCCTCCCCCGCATCGCGCGGAGCGGCAGCCGGCCCCACGCCGGTCGGCCGCGCGGGCGACGAAGGCGGCGCGGACCAGTCGCCGCGTGCGCTTTCGAACAGGCCACGGGACGGGCCGGGCCGCCGTTCGCGACCCTCAGGAGACGCCGTCGGCGCGCCCGGGCGAGCGACGGGGTTCTTCTCCGGCGCTGCCGGAGCACTGCTGGCAGGCCTCTTCGGCGGGGTACCGCCGGCGCCGCCGGTCCCGTTCGTCCCCTCAGCCGCCCGATCCGCCCGATCCGTGCGATCGGCCCGATCCGTGCGATCGGCCCGATCCGTGCGACTGGCCGGCGTCGTCGCCTCACGCGTGGCGGGCGAACCTCCCCCGGCCTGCGACGGCGGGCGCACCGGTTCGACGAACGGCGGTCGGTGGACCGGTTTGGCACGGCTCTCGTGCCCTGGTCTGGGCTGGCTCGGCCCGCCCCCCGACCCGGATGCCGTCTCCGCCGCCGGGGTCCGGGCAGCCCTGGCCGTCGACGCATCGGCGGCCCTGGCGGCCGGAGCATCCGTCGTCTCGGCGCCCGGAGCGGCCGCGGACCTGCCCTGCGGGGCATCCGCCGGCCGGTCAGCCGGAGCATCCACAGGCTCGCCGACTGCTGTCTCCGCGGGCCCGCGGGCCGAGGTCTCCGCGGACCTGACGCGAGCCGCCGCGGCCGGAGTCACCGGTGGAGTCCGCGCCGCCGGGGGGAAAGGATCATCCCGCCGGCCAGGCCGGACCCGGGCGGTGACCGGGCGCGCTGCGGCCGCGGCGCGATTCGCGGCCGGAGCGGCGGCTGACGCGGGCGTGGACGCCGCCGCGGACGTGGACGCGGACGCATCCTGCCGCGCCGCTGCGCGCTCGCCCACCGCTGGACGCCGATCCGCGCCTGCACGCTGATCGGCGCCTGGACGCTGATCGGCGCCTGGACGCTGATCCGTGGCTGGACGCTGATCGGTCGCTGGACGCTTGTCGGCCGCCGGTGCGGAGCCGGCCGGACGGCGTTCAGGCCCGTGTAGCGGCAGCGCCGTCGGGACGGGACGGTCGGCGCCGCCCGGTGACGGAGCGGTGCCCTCGGCCGCGGGTGGACGCAGCCGCGGCGGCCGGACCACCGGAGCGCCCCGTGACGATCCCACGCCAGGACGGGCATCTGTGGTCTGGTCGTCGCCGGTGCTGTCCACATGCCCTCCCCGAAGTGCCCGAGCGCCACGCTGAAGACCGCGGGCTTCCTGCGGGCCGAGGCACGATCCGGCCAACCAGGCGGACAACACGGTAAAGGGTGTCAGACAGGCACAGGAAGGTCAGCGGGCATGAATTCCCTCCGCGCCCCCCAGCGCGGTAACTCATCGTGAGGGAAGCGGGGCGTTCATGCACCCGGTGGCGGCCACCTGCCGCATTCATTGGGGAAAATGAAGATTCGTCGACATTTGAGCTAGCCCGATCGGGCCATCAAATGATCAGTGAACGGCGGATCGAGATCGGTTCACGCGTTCGGCGGCCGCGCGGAGCGCCGCCGGCGCACCGGCCCGGTCAGGGCCGCGGGAACGAGACCGTGGCGATCATCGGGCTCGGACGCATCATGTTGATCGCCGGGGCATTGGCCGGAATCGCCGCCGCGCTGGTCGGTGCGGGTATCGCCGGCAGGTCGGAGGGGCGGGCGACCGCACCCGCGTCCGCGAGCGCCGAACCACTGACCGCGAGCAGCATCACGGCCGCCGAGCCGACAAGGGTGCGGCGCATACGGCTCCGGTTGCTCGATCGTGGGTGCGGCGCGGGACGCCGAGCCGAAGGGCCCGCGACCCTCGTCGCTCCACCGGCAGCCACCCAGAGCGCTCCACCCGGCACGGACCAGGCGGCCCGCCCACGCGCACCACCCGGCGGCCGCCCGGCCCCCGCCGCCGGCCGCGCAAGGCTCACGCCGCCGCCCGCGAACGGGCCGGCGGGCCGGAACGGACGCGGCGCCCGTGCCAGGCCACCCGGTCGAGAGCCAGCCACGGTGAGCTCCGCGGCCGGCCTGCGCACAACGGGACGCACCGCGACGAAGCCGCTCGCCGCGCCCATCAACGGCTGCGGGGCCGAGGACGCCGGGGTGGCCCGCAGCGCGGCCTGGTACTCACGCGCGCCCAGGCCGAGCAGGTTCGCGGCCAGCCCGCTCGGCAGGGAAGGCTCGGCCAGCCCGACCAGCCGGGCTTTGAGGAATCGCTGCTCGGCAACCTCAGCCTGGCATGCGGGACACCGGGTGAGATGTGCCAGGGCTCGGTCACGGTCGTCATGACCGAGCTGCCCGTCGACCAGGGGGGTGACAAGCACGCCCAGGTGACTGCTCACGCCCGCCGCTCCCGAGGAGCACCGCCCTCGGCACCGACGGTACTGCTCACCGGACCACGGCGACGCTCGCTCCGGCGACCGCGCCGGCCCGACCGCTCCGGCTCGGTGACACCGTCGGCGAACGACCCCTCGCCACGCCCAGCCGGCTCCGGCTCGGCGACGTTGCGCTCCCAGCCGCCCAGGTCGGCGGCGGAAGGCGCCGGTGCGGAAGCCGGACCGGCAGCCGCGGTCAGCGGAGCGCCCTCGGGACCTTCGGCGGCCATCGCCGCCCGCGGGGCCCGGTCGGCGAGAGCCGCCCGCAGCATCGCCCGCCCGCGGGAGATCCGACTGCGCACGGTGCCCAGCTTGACCCCGAGGGTCTGCGCGATCTCCTCGTATGAGAGCTGCTCGATGTCGCACAGCACGACCGCGGCCCGAAAGTCGGGCGGCAGCGCGGCGAGCGCCGCCTCCACGTCCGCGTCCAGATGGCTCTCGGCGTAGACCGCCTCCGGGCTCGCCTCCCGACCGGCCAGCCGCTCGGTGTCCTCCGGGAGCGCGTCGAACCGGATCTTCTGCTGGCGGCGCATCCGATCCAGGAACAGGTTCGTGGTGATGCGATGCAGCCAGCCCTCGAAGGTGCCAGGCGTGTAGTCAGCCAGGGAACGGAAGACCCGGACGAAGACGTCCTGCGTGAGGTCCTCGGCGTCGTGGGCGTTGCCGGTCAGGCGATAGGCAAGCCGGTACACCCGGGTGCCATGCTCGCGAACCACGTCCTCCCAGGACGGGGGGACCCAAGCACTGATTTCTGGAGCGGCGGCCGCGCCCTGGACGGCCGAACCCGCCCCGAGCTCCTCCGCCGCCACAGCCGCCTCTCGGTCGGTTCGCGACGAACGTACCCGACGCGCCGGCCAGGGAGCGGCGAATCCCGCTGCGGACACCGATTTTTCTCCCCTCGACCCAGTCGACACGGGCGCACTGCCAAGACGAACGTTCCTGTCTCGTCTCCCGTTCCCGTAGGCTGCGGATGTCATGCCGGACATCGACATCGCGGCACGGGAATCTGCCGTCGCCTACGCCGAGGGCTTCCTCCTGGAAGACCCCGTTCTTCGTGCTGCCCGCGCTCGCGCCGAGGAAGTCGGGATCGTCCCCGTCAGCCCCGGTGCCGGAGCGGTGCTTCGTTTCCTCGCCGCCTCCGTGGGTGCCCGTGCGGTCGTCGAGATCGGCACCGGTACCGGGGTATCCGGGACCTGGCTGCTCCGTGGGATGCGACCGGACGGAACCCTGACCACCATCGACGTCGAGGCGGAACACCTGCGGCTGGCCCGCCGGATCTACGCCGACGCCGGGATGGCACCTGGGCGCAGTCGGCTGATCACCGGGCGCGCCCTGGAGGTGCTCCCCCGACTCACCGACGGCGCCTACGACCTGGTGTTCTGCGACGCCGACCGGCGGGAGAGCACCGAGTACCTCACGCAGGCGCTGCGGTTGCTGCGGCCTGGCGGCGTCGTGGCGTTCGCCGGGGTGCTCGCCGGGGGCCAGACGACGGACCCCTCGGCCCGCAGCCCGGACGTCATCGCCGTGCGCGAGCTGGCCACCGCCGTCCGGGACGACGCGCGGCTCACCCAGATGCTCCTCACGACCGGGGATGGGCTGCTGGTGGCGGTCGTCGCGAAGTCGTCACCGGTCGGCTGAACCACCCGAACCAGCCGAGCCACCTGAACCGGCAAGCGGGCGGCTCGCGCGCGGAGCGTTCGAACCGGGTTACGGTTTAGGCTCTTCTGTGCCGGGGCGAACATTTTGTCCGCCCGTACGATCCGTCGCGGCGTCCGATCCAGGTCGGGCCCGCGACGGTCGACACAGGTCGGACGACAGCGTCGAGCCGGGAGTGAGCAGAGGTGCGCGGTCAGGTGGATCGTCGTCGTTTCGACGACGGCTACAGCCGCGATGGCGACCCCGACGGGTTCGGCGGGCCGTCCCGTTCCGGCTACCCCGAGTGGCCTGACCACGCCGACCACTCCGGCTACCCCGAGTGGCCCGAACACTCCGGCTACTCCGATCGGTCCGGTCCCATCGCTCGCTCCGCCGCCCGGTCCGACCAGTTCCCGGGTCCGCAGGCCTCGGCCTCGAGCACCCGTGGCACCCGTGGCACCCGACCCGGCTACCACGAAGGCGCCGGCTGGGCGGAAACGCGCGACCGAGGCCGTTTCACCGACCCGGCCGCGCGCTCCGGCGGGAGGCATCCCGGTGGAGCCGACTACGCCGACGATCCGACGCCGGCGCCGGGCCGGGAGCCGGGGCCCGGGGCCGGGGGCGGACCCGGGCATGCGAGCCGTTCGGGCCGGCCGGCGCCGGTTACCGGCGACGACGGGTCCCGCAACTGGGCAGCCAGCCGGCCGGCCTATCCGGGCACCGGAGGATTCCCCGGTTCCGACCGGGCCCGGCCACCGGCGTCACCTCCACCGCGGGAGCCGGGCGAGAACTGGCTGGGCTGGGTCGCCTTCCTCCTGGGCATCGCCGTGCTCGCCGGCGGCGCCGGCTACGTCCTGAACAGGATCACCACGGGCGGGCCGGCCGGCGGCGCGGTCCCGTCCGCGGCAGCCACCGCCGGCACTCCGACGGCAAGCCCGACCGACCCGAGCCAGACCGATCCGGCAGCGGGCTCACCCGGTCAGGTGACCGGCCCGACCGCCGAACAGGTCGCGATCATGCTTGCGAACAGCGGGCTGCCACTGCGGACCACCGTCGTCTACACCGCGCAGAACGACCCTGGCGCCCTCCTGGGCCGCCCGGGCGGCTACATCAGCCGGATCGCGTTCACCGACACCCGGGTCAGCGCCAGCGAGATCGCGGGCGCGCCGGCTGACGCGATCGAGCGGGGTGGCGCCATCGAGGTCTTCCACGCCCCGGAGGCCGCCCAGGCCCGGGGTGCGGCACTGAGCGCGCCCTCCGCCGGCGGCGACCCAGCCGCCGAGTACACGTTCGTGCAGGGCCGGATCGTGCTACGGCTGTCACTGATCCTCACCGAGACGATGGCGGCGGGCTATCAGGCCGCCCTCGGGAGGATCGACGGCGGGTCGCCCTAGCGGGTCGCTCCCGGTCGTCACAGGCGGGCCCGAAGGCCCGGATCCGGGGAGTGCGGCACCGCCCGCGGGGGCAGGCGTACCGCATGAACATCCGCGAGTTCTACGATGCCGATCCGCGCCGGCAGACGTCCGAAGAGGTCGCTTTCGGGTATGGCTGGACCACCGAGGACGACAAGCACTCCACCTACCGGCTGAGCTGGGTCGCGGACACCGGCGAGGCCTACATCGTCCGCGAGCCGCATCCGGGGGGCATCCTCGCGCGCTACCTCGACCAGCTCCGGGTCGATCAGGTCGACGTAGGGGAACTGCTGGTCGAGGTGCTCGCGACGACGGACCGGTATGCCCTCGAGGCCGCCCTCGCCGGCTGGCCCGCGGTCATGCCGGAGAAGAACAGCCTGCACTGGGCGCGGCGACAGCTTGCCGCGCTGAGCTCGGCGAACAGTTCGCCGAGCACGACGCGGCCGCCCTCAGCCTGACCCCGGCCCGGCCAGGTAGGCGATCAGCGTGCGGACGCCCCAGCCGGTGCCGCCACGGCTGATCTCACCGTCGTCGGAGTCCGCGCGGGCCGTGCCGGCGATGTCCAGGTGCGCCCAGGGGCGACCGCCGGTGAACTCCCGCAGGAACAGCGCCGCGGTGATCGAGCCGCCGTTCACCTCCATCGCCCGGCCGATGTTCGCCAGATCCGCGACGGGCGAGTCGATCGCCGGGCGGTACTCCTCGGTCAGCGGCAGCCGCCACACGCGCTCCCCCGCGGCGGTGGACGCCGCGGCGAGCTCGGCCGCGAGCGTGTCGTCCGAGGAGAACAGCCCGGCGGTGCGCCGGCCCAGGGCGACGGTGATCGCACCGGTCAGGGTGGCGAGGTCGACGATCTGGTCGGGCTCCAGCGTCGCGGCGGCATAGGCCAGACCGTCGGCCAGGACGAGGCGCCCTTCCGCATCGGTGTTGAGCACCTCGACCGTGGTCCCACCCCAGCAGGTGATCACGTCGCCGGGACGCATCGCGGACCCGCCGACGAGGTTCTCCGCGAGGCAGAGCAGCCCGGTGACCTTGCCCGGCACGGCCAGCTCGGGCAACGCCGCCATCGTGCCCAGCACCGCCGCGGCGCCGGACATGTCCGTCTTCATGCTCGCCATGGAGACCGACGGCTTGAGCGACAACCCACCCGAGTCGAACGTGATCCCCTTGCCGACCAGCACCCGATGCCCGGGCTCGACGCCCTCAGGCCCGGGCGGGCCGTCGTAGGTGAGCCGCACCAGGAACGGCGGGCGCGGTGACCCACCGCCGACCGCAACCAGCCCGCCGAAGCCCTCCCGGACCAGGTCGTCGTGGTCGAGCACCGCGACGTCCAGGCCAGCCTGGGTGGCGACCAGCTTCGCCTGGTGAGCCAACCAGGCCGGTGTCTTGACGAGGCTCGGCATGTTGATCAGATCGCGGGCCAGGCAGACCGCGTCCGCGACGACACGTGCCCGGCGCACCGCGTCCACGACCACCGGGTCGCCGGCCTGCTCCAGGCTCAGCACCAGCACCCGATCCGCCCGCGGGTCGACCGCCGCCTCGTCCGCCGTGGCCGGCTGTGGCTCTGGCACGTCCTGTTGCCCGCTGTCCTGCTGGACGTCCTGCTGCTGCCCGGCCGGCTGGTCCCGCCCGCCCGGTGCCTCGGTCCCGTCCGGTGCCTCGGTCCCGTCCGGCGACGGCGCGACGCCCCGCACAGCCACGCTCCCGCCGGCCGCGCGGTCCCCGTCGGGGACAGCACCGGCGACGACGTCGGCGAGGCGGTAGGAGGCCAGCGCGTGGCCCTCGACGAACGCGTACACCCGCTCGGCATCCGGATCGGCGACCACGAAGGGCCGCCCCTTGGCTCCGGCCCGGCGCGCGAGGATGGCCCCCGCCGAACGCCAGTCCGCGACCTCACCGGCGCCCACGCCGAGCAGGAACAGCCGCCAGGGACGTTCGGCCCGGGACAGCGGAACCGTCAACAACCCACCGGCGTCAGCCCGAAAACCCTCGTTCTCGATGAGCCGATCAACGTTGACGCCGACCCGTGTGCAGGCGCGGCGACCACGGTCAGGCACGACGACAGCACCATCGACCGAGGCGACCACGACCACGAGGACGGCACAGTCCGCACCCACCGCACCCGGGGCGACAGCCGGCTCGATGGCCGGTTCCCGGCCCGTCGTGGGCTGATCGACGGATACGAGCGACGGGTGGTCATCGGATGTGACCAGGACGAGCGGAGCCCGGTACCTCGACTCCGCGAGGTCGGCCGTCGGCGCGACAGCAACCGTGCTCATGCCCCGCTCACCGCACCGCGGACCCGCCCGCCTGAAGAGCGGCCTGACGAGTGGTGAGTGACCACCCCCGGCCTAACCGACAGCGATCTTGAGCGCATCTCCCAGCGCACTCGCCTCGTCGGCGGTGAGTTCGACGACGAGTCGGCCGCCCCCTTCGAGCGGGACGCGCATGACGATGCCACGCCCCTCCTTGGTGACCTCGAGCGGACCGTCACCCGTCCGCGGCTTCATGGCCGCCATCGGTGCACCTCTTCCTGCCGTCGGACCTGCGTCTGACGACGATTATCCCGGAGAGCCGCCCGCAAACCGAAACACGTCCCAGCGGGGAATCACAACGGTCACGGCAGAGCCGTGATCTCGATGTCCTGCTGGCCACCTCCGCACATCTGTGCTAGTTACTCCGATGCGTTTCACTACTGTTGCCCATCGACATCGTCCTCGGCCGGAGAGGCTTCGGGCTGGTCGGGCTCGCCCCAAACGTGTCGGGGCCGGCTGGCGTCGCCCTGGTTGGCCCCACTGCGGCGGGCATCGTCCTCGCGGGCATCGTCCTCGCGGGCATCGTCCTCGCGGGCATCGTCCTCGCGGGCATCGTCCTCGCGGGCATCGTCCTCGCGGGCACCGGGCTCGCGGGCATCGTCCCCGGCGGGCAGGACGGGTGTGACGCGCGCCGCGGGCTCGGCGGGCTCAGTCCACTCGGCGGGCTCAGTCCACCTGGCCGGCTCGGCGCCGCCGGGTCCACCGAGCTGTGCGAGCTCCGCGAGCCGGACCAGCTCATCGTCCCGGCGTGCGATCTCCTCGTCCCGCCATGCGATCTCGTCGGCGAGTCGGGCCAGGACGGCATCGACCTCCGCCATCCGGTAGCCACGCACGGCCATCCCGAAGCGCAGGCCCTCCACGTCGGCGGGGGCGACCGCACGGCCGCTCAGGCTGACATGGGGGCCGTCCGGTACGGCCGGCGCCATCCGGTCGAACCGCCCGACGGACAGTGCGGCCACGACGAAAACGATCGTCGCGACAAGCAGGACCTCCACCACGAGCACCACAAGGTCGATCGTGCCATGCGCGCAAGCGGGCGGCGGATTCGCCCACCCATCGGACGGCAGCGCCACGAAAGGACCGTGAACCGGGCGCGGGAGGGCCGCGGCCGGTCTGGCCGGGTCCATGCCCGGTCTGGCAGGGTGGGCAGGGTGGCCGCCGAATCTCCCCCGACCAGCAGTCCGACGCCTGCCAGCGGGGCGACACCCGGCTACGGCGCAGCGCACCCGGGCGATCCGAGCGATGCGGGCGATACGGCCCTCCCCCGGCCGCTGCGGCTCGGCGGGCGGGTGTTCGGCCCGTCCGAGCTCGTCATCATGGCGATCGTCAACCGCACACCGGACTCGTTCTTCGACCGCGGCGCGACCTACGGCGAGGCCGCGGCACTCGACGCCGTGGACACCGCCGTCGACGGTGGCGCCGGGATCATCGACATCGGCGGTGTCAAGGCGGCCCCGGGCGAGGAGATCGACGCCGCCGAGGAGCTGCGCCGCATCGGCGGCTTCGTCTCCGCGGTACGGGCCCGCCACCCCGACATCGTGATCAGTGTCGACACCTGGCGGGCGGAGGTCGGGCGGGTGGTCGCGGGCGAGGGCGCCGACCTGCTCAACGATGCCTGGGGCGGCGTGGACCCGGAGCTGGCCGAGGTCGCCGCCGAGTTCGGCACCGGGCTGGTGTGCACCCACGCCGGCCACCTGCCGCCACGCACCCGACCACACCGGATCGCCTACGACGACGTGGTCGCCGACATCGCCGCCACGACCACCGGGCTGGCCGAACGAGCCGTCTCGCTGGGCGTCCGGCCCGACGCGGTGCTCATCGACCCGGGGCATGACTTCGGCAAGAACAGCCGGCACTCGCTGGAGTCCACCCGCCGGCTGCCGGAGCTGGTGGCCACCGGGTGGCCGGTCCTGGTCGCGATGTCCAACAAGGACTTCGTCGGGGAGGTGCTCGACGCGCCGGTGGACCAGCGGCTGGAGGGGACCCTCGCGGCGACCGCGGTCGCGGCCTGGCTCGGCGCGCGGGTGTTCCGCGCGCACCAGGTGATCGCCACCTGGCGCACGCTGCGGATGGTCTCCGCGCTGCGGGGGGATGTCGATCTGCGCATCGCGCGGCGCGGCGTGGTCTGACCCACCGCTGGTGGTCTGACCCGCCGCTACTCGCCCTCCACGGCCTCTGCCGAGCCAGCTGGCGCGGCTGGCAGCCGCCGGCTCCCGCGGGCCGCGCCCGCCTCGACGAAGTCGAGCGCCTCGGTGATGCTCGTCGCCCAGATCAGGGTGTCGCGAGCCAGCGGACGTACGAAGCCGCGGCCGACCAGGTCGTCGACGAGCAGCCGCAGGTGCGTGAACACGCCCTCGGACTCCAGCACGACGACCGGCTTGTCATGCAGGCCGAGCAGCGCCGCGACCCAGATCTCGAACAGCTCCTCCAGGGTTCCGAGCCCACCGGGCAGCGCCAGGAACCCGTCGGCGCGGTCATCCATGATCGCCTTACGCTCACGCATCGTGGCCGTGACGATCAGCTCGTCCGAGTCGGTGTCGCCGACCTCCATCGCGAGCAGCGCCTCGGGGATGACTCCGATCGTGTGTGCGCCGCCGGCACGGGCCGCTCTGGCCACCGCGCCCATGCAGGACACCGAGCCGCCACCGGACACCAGGGTGTGCCCGCGGCGTGCCAGCTCCGCGCCGACCTCCGCCGCCAGCAGGACGAAGGAGGGGTCGATCAGCTCGGAGGACGAACAGTAGACGCAGATGTTCACCGCGGTTCCGTGCCGAGGGGCCGGCCGGTGTGGTCCGTGCCTCCGGCGAACCCGGGCACGTCGCCGATGCCGGCATCCGCGGCACTGCCCGCGACACCGGTACCGGTCCCGGTACCGGCATCCGCGGCGCTGTCAGCGCTACCGGCGACGGCGGCCTCGGCCCCGGCGGCGCTGCGGCCGGTGCCCCGCAGGATGACGTCCACCGCCTCGTCGACGTCGTCGGTGAGGGTCACCAGGTCGAGGTCGCCGGGCTTGATCCGGGCGGCCCCGAGGACCGTCGAGCGCAGCCAGTCCAGCAGGCCAGCCCAGTAGCCGGTGCCCATCAGCACAATCGGGAAGCCGGTGACCTTTCCCGTCTGCAGCAGGGTCAGTGCCTCGAAGAGCTCGTCCAGCGTGCCGAAGCCGCCGGGCAGGATGACGAAGGCCTCGGCGTACTTCACGAACATCGTCTTGCGGACGAAGAAGTACCGGAAGCTGACGCCGAGATCGACCCATTCGTTGAGGCTCTGCTCGAACGGCAGCTCGATGCCCAGGCCGACCGACAGCCCGCCGGCCTCCCGGGCCCCCCGGTTGACCGCCTCCATCGCGCCCGGGCCGCCACCGGTGATCACCGCGTAGCCCGCCTCGGCCAGCGCGGCCCCGAGCCGACGCCCGAGCTCGTATTCGGGCTCGTCCCGGGCCACTCGCGCCGAGCCGAACACGGTGACTGCCGGCGGCAGGTCCGCCAACAGGCCGAAGCCCTCGACGAATTCGCTCTGGATGCGCAGGACCCGCCAGGGGTCGCTGTGGACGAACGAAGCGGGGCTGCGGGTGCCGAGCAGCCGCTGGTCGGTGGTGGACGCCTGTACCTGGTCACCTCGCGCGGTCACCGGCCCGCGGCGCTGCTCCGGCGGCAGCCCGCCGGCTCGGCCCGCTTGCTCGGCTCGGCCCGCTTGCTCGACTTGCTCGGCTTGGCCCGATTGGCCGGCCTGGCCCGGGCTGGTGGGCGTCGGCACCTTGGGGGCATCCCCCGAACGGTCCACGCCGGCTCCCTGGTCCGCGCGGTCCCCATCCAGGCCTTCCGCGGCCACGGAGACCACCGGCGGGGACGTCGATCCGCCGCTCGGCGGATCAGCATTGGCGGAGGGGCTCACATCCCGCACCATACGCACGCCCGGCGGATGCCTGGAAACCCCGCCAGCACCGCTGTCCGCCCGCGCGACCGGTTGACGCCTCTCCCGGCATCCCCGCGTCCCAGCGCAGGCGGGCAGGCCGGCAAACGGGCCCCGTACGGACCGTCGGGGCAGACGGTGGCGGGTACCTCGACGGCGGCAGAGTCCTGGGCTGGCGAGGGGCGCCGTGCTAGCTCAGCAGGTAGGACCGCAGCACGCGCTCCGCTTCGTCGATCAACGCCAGCTCGACGTACTCGTCCCGGGTGTGTGCCAGGTTCGGGTCGCCCGGGCCGTAGTTCAGCGCCGGGATGCCCAGTTCGGCGAACCGCGCCACGTCCGTCCACC
>NZ_ADGX01000158.1 GCF_000177675.1 Parafrankia sp. EUN1f | reverse complement strand
CCGATCGACGCGTGGCGCGAGGGCGAGGAGTTCGTGGCGGAGTTCGATCTGCCCGGACGTGGACCCGGCCACCGTGGATCTGGACGTCGAACGCAACGTGCTCACCGTCCGGGCGGACGGCCGGCGTTGAACGGGGACCGCGAGGTCCTGGTCGCCGAGCGGCCCCGCGGGGTGTTCAGCCGCCAGTTGATCCTGGGCGACAACCTGGACACGGAGAAGATCACCGCCAGCTACCACGCCGGCGTGCTGACCCTGCGGATTCCCGTCGCCGAGAAGGCCAAGCCGCGGAAGATCGCGATCGACCTGTCCAGCGACGACCGCCGGGCCATCCACGCCTGACGCGGGGCGGGACCGATGACGACCCCGCACGGGGCGGCGCCGGTCCGGCCGGCCTGTGTGCAGCTGGCTGATCTGATCTGCTCCGACCCCGACCTGCTGCACGCCGAGTTCGACGCGATCATCTCGGCCGCGTGGGACAGCGACGTTCCACCGGGCAGGCCAGGGCGGCCAGCCGCGCCGCGGCCACCGTCACCGGGGCCAGCAAGGAGCGCGGGCTGTCCGCGCCGGCAGCCCTGCGGACCGCAGGGCTGCCGGCCGCTCCAACGCCGAGCGCGGCAGCGGGCACCGCCTGGCAGTCCGACCCTCGACACCGACCACACGGCACGACGCAGAAGGGAGTCATAGCCACCGCTCACGACACCAAGAGATACCCTTCAGCACGTCGATTCGGGCGCGGGTCTGGCCCCCGGCCACCCTGACCGGGGCCAGACCCGCCTCCCTATCAGGTCACAGAGGACGCGGCACATGGCCACTGACCACGACCCCTACCGGGTGCTCGGGGTCGAGCCCTCGGCTTCGGCCAGCCAGATCACCCACGCCTACCGCACGCTGATGCGCCGCCATCACCCGGACACCCGCACGCCAGCGCGACAGCAGGCCGCGCAATCCGGCCCCAACCAGGAACACGACGCTGCTCTCCAACAGGTCATCGCCGCCTACACTGTGCTGCGCGACCCCAGCCAGCGAGCCGACTACGACGCCAGCCGCCTCGCACACGCCCGGCGGGATCACGACCGCCTCGCACACGAGCATTCCAAGCCAGCCCGCCGGTCCGCCTGGCACACCGGGCCACCAGTCTTCCTCGGCGACGTGACTGACAGCCACCCACCACCCCGGCTCTGGATCACTATCCGCTGACCCGGCCCCGACCCGCTGGCGACGAACCCGAGTCCGGCACCCACCGACCAGGGGTCGCCGTAGCATTGTTCGTGGAGGTGTTGGCGTCCCCGAGATGGGTAGCCGCGCCGTGCCGGAGCTGGTGCAGGCCCAGCCCGTCGCCGTACTGGCTGAGCAGGATCCACGCCCGGTCGTAGCCCAACCGCGCCCGGCCGGTCTCCGGGCAGAGGTCGCGCGGGGGCGTCGCGCGGCGGTGCGGGCCGGGCCTGGATGCGGAGAGTAACAGCGAGCCGCGTTCACGGCCAGCGATCAGCCGGGGCAGCAGGTGGGCGGTGCCGGTGCCCCAGGTGATCCACATCGTGTCGCCGCCCTTGATGGTGACTCGGGCCTGCTTGTTGGGCAGGTCCAGGTCCTCGATGTTGAGCGCGAGCACCGCCGAGGCTCTGCTGGCGGACTCGTAGAGCATGCGCCACAGCGTCTTCTCTCGCAGCGGGACGTCGCGGCGTCGGCACAGGCGGTCGATCCGGGCCCGTGACACGGCCTTGGTTTCGTCGTTGTGCTCGCGCCGTCGCTCGGCGGCCGCTGGCACTGTCGGCGTGGCCCAGTGCTGCTAGGTGGCACACCAGCCCAGCCAGGAGCCGAGCGCGGCGCGGTTGCGGTTCCAGGTCGCCGGCTTCGCCGCGCCCCACGGCTCGGTCAGTGTCGATCGGAGCCGTCACGTTTCGCGGACGATAGGCGCGGAATCCCAAGATGGGAGGGCCGACCCGGCGACAGCGAGCGACGCGACCCTGGGGAACGTCTCAGCCAGGGCCCATCCGACAGGATTGCCAGCGGATGGGCCATTCGATCGCGCCGGGTTCCTCTGGACTCTGAAGGGGTCGGCGGCTGGCGGGCAGATCCCCTCGAACACGGCGGTGGTCAGGCCGGCCGCGGCACCGTAGACGGCTGCGGCCAGAGACGGCTGCGGCGAGCCGACTGGTCCCGCTCCGATCACGAGCAGATTCCGAAACCCACTGTCCGGGCGCGGTCGTGCTGAGGTTACGCATTCGGCTTTGCCCGGTGTCAGCGGTAAGGACGCATGTGTCCGGAACATCGAGGAGGAACCAATCAGTGTCTACGTCTTCCGCCGTCCAACATAGTTCAATCGCCAGCATTAACCCATATAATGGCGAAATCATGGGAGAATTCCCTCCTATGCGTGAGCAGACCGTCGACCGCGCGGTCCGAGAGGCACATCAGGCATTCCAGTCCTGGCGCGGTACCAGCGTTGACGAACGGGCCGCCCTGGTCGGTCGAGCCGCACAGCTGGTGCGTGAGCGCACCGAGCACCTGGCCCGGCTGGTGACCCTTGAGATGGGCAAGCTCATCCGGCATAGCCGCGTCGAGATTGACCTTTCCGCGCGGATACTGCAGTACTACGCCGACAAGGCCCACGTGCTGCTCGCCGACGAGCCGTTGGATTTCAAGGACGGTTCGGCCGTTATCATCAATGATCCACTGGGGGTGATCCTTGGCGTGCAGCCCTGGAACTTCCCGGTTTACCAGACCGTCCGGTTCGCGGCGCCCAACCTGGTGCTGGGGAACACCGTTCTGCTCAAGCCCGCGAGCAATACGCCACAGTCGGCGCTGGCCGTCGAGCAGTTGTTCGCCGACGCGGGGGCACCGCGAGGCGTCTACACCAACCTCCTGGTTCCCGGCCGCGAGGTCTACCGGGTGATTGAGTCTGATGCCGTTCGGGGCGCATCGCTGACCGGAAGCGACCGGGCCGGCGTCAGCGTCGGTGAGACCGCCGGCCGAAACGTGAAGAAGACCGTCCTCGAGCTGGGCGGCAGCGACCCGTTCATCGTGCTCGATGACAACAACCTCGATCGCACCGTCGAAGCGGCCCTGATCGGCCGCCTCCACAACATGGGGCAAAGCTGCGTGAGCGCTAAGCGGGTGATCGCGATATCCGAGGTATTCGACCGGTTCGTGACCGCGCTGGCCGAACGGATGCTCGAGCTGGTGCCGGGCGACCCCGTTGACGAGGCCACCACGCTGGCACCAGTGTGCTCCGAGCAGGCCGCCCAGACGCTGGTAGACCAGGTCCGCGACGCGCTGGACAAGGGAGCGACCGCGGTCGTCGGCGGCGGGCGCGTCGACCGCCCCGGAGCGTTCGTGCAACCCACGGTCCTCGTCGGCGTGACGCCGAAGATGCGCGCCTATCGCGAAGAGCTGTTCGGACCGATCGCGGTCGTCTATCGGGTACAGGACGATGACCAGGCGGTCTCCTTGGCGAACGACTCGCCCTACGGTCTCGGCGGTGCGGTGTTCAGCAGCGACATCTCCCGGGCGCGTGCAGTCGCCAGCCGGATCGAGAGCGGGATGGTGTGGATCAATCATCCGACGTCATCCGAGCCGGAACTGCCCTTCGGTGGCATCAAGCGGTCCGGCTACGGCCGGGAGCTGTCCCACCTCGGCATCAAGGAATTCGTCAACCGGAAGCTGATCGTGACGATGGGGACGGACGCGCCGATCACCGACGCTCTGGGCTGACGCCCGCTCGGCCGGTGTGCCCCTGCTCAGCTCACTATCTCGCCCGGCTCGCGACCCAGCGCTGCAGCCACAGACCTGAGGGAGACAGACCTGAGAGAGACGTCCGGAGGGTTGGGACCCCATACTGGGCGCCGCTGGGCCAGCGGCACCGTTCGCGTTCGGCCACGAGGTGTATCGACCGACCCTCACTGTCGACGAACCAGTCACCCAGCGGGTGGTGCTCAAGGCGCCGGAGTCCCGGTATTCGATGCTCCGCGGAACCATCTGCGATCAGAACCCCAGCGTCGCGAGCGTCGCGCCTTCGTGCGGTCCTTCGCCTGCGAAAGAGACCTTTCCCACGATTCCCCGGACGACCCACTGCCAGAGGCGGTCGTCCCCGGACGACCCACTGCCCACTGCCAGAGGCGGTCGTCCCCGGACGACCCACTGCCAGAGGCGGTCGTCCGGGGACCAAACCGTTCCTCATCGTCGGCGCCATAGTCGGAGGCTGATACGGCACTCGCGGCCGCGGGCCTCGAGAAGTTTTCGATAATCCTCTTCCAGAAGGATGGGCGAATGTGGTCGATCGTCAGGGGGTCAGGACCACCTTGACGCACTCGTCTTCCTTGTTCTTGAACGTAGCGAATCCCTCGGGCGCGTTGTCGAGGCTGAGACGGTGCGTGATGACGAAGCTCGGGTCAATCTGACCGGCGCGGATCCGGTCGAGCAGTGGCCGCAGGTAGCGCTGCACGTGGCACTGGCCCGCCCGCAACGTCAGTCCCCGGTTCATGAAAGATCCCATCGGGAACTTGTCGACCAAGCCCCCGTAGACACCGACGACGGAGACGATGCCGCCGTTCTTGCAGTTGCGGATGGCCTCGCGAAGGGCGAACGGCCGGTCGCTCTCCAGGCGTGTGACCTGCTTCGCCCGGTCATAGGAGTAGGCGGCCGGCGACGCGTGGTGCGCTTCCAGGCCGACGGCGTCGATGCAGGCGTCGGGTCCGCGGCCGCCGGTCATCTCGAGCAGCGCTTCGCGGACGTCCGTCTCCTCGTAGTTGATGATTTCCGCCCCCGCCTTGTCGCGGGCCATTGCCAGCCGGTAGGGGAAGCGGTCGATCGCGATGACCCGCTCGGCCCCGAGCAGGTAGGCGCTGGCGATGGCGAACTGGCCGACCGGTCCGGCTCCCCAGACTGCGATGACGCTGCCAGGAGTGATGTCGCAGAAGTCGGCCGCCATGTAACCGGTCGGGAGGATGTCGGAGAGGAACAGCACACGGTCGTCCGGAAGATCGTCTTCGATTTTGATCGGCCCGACGTCGGCGAACGGCACCCGTGCGTACTCGGCCTGGCCGCCGGGGTAGCCGCCGAGCATGTGGGAGTATCCGAAGATGCCGGCCGGCGCGTGTCCGAGGATCTTCTCTGCGAGCGCGGCATTCGGATTCGAGTTCTCGCAGACCGAGTAGGTGCCCGCGAGGCACGCGTTGCATCGTCCGCAGGCGATGGGGAACGGGACGACGACCCGGTCACCGACACTGAGGTTCTCGACCTCTCGGCCCACGTCGACGACATCACCCATGAATTCGTGCCCCAGTACGTCCCCCTTCTTCATCGTGGGAACGAATCCGTTGTAGAGATGAAGATCGGATCCGCAGATGGCGGTCTTGGTGATCCGAACGATCGCGTCCTGGCTGTTGAGAATCTTGGGCTCGGGTACCTGGACGATCTCTACCTTGCCCCGACCGAACCAGCAGTTCGCTCGCATGAATCATTCCTCCGAATACTCAGGGGTGTAGCGCTGGCTCCTTTTGACGCTTGTGCTGGGCCTCGACGAGAAACCGGGTGGCGAGGCCAGCCGAACGCACGATCAGCCGAGCGGTTGGGCTGGGTGCTGTCCGAGCAGATGCACGGCGTTGCGGCCTCCGGTCGGACTGCCCTCCGATCGGACGACCTCCCCGGTCTCCATTAGCTGCTTGAAACGCCGCAGATCGTCGGTGATCTGCTGGCTCGGTTCCTCGCCGAGCAGCTTGGCCACCGCGTACCCCGGCGGGCCTCCGGGAATGTTGTATGTCAGGTCGACGTGGACCTCGGTTCCGCGATCGCCCGGTGCTGGCAGGAAGCGCACGGTCCCGGCGTTGTGAACGTGCGAGCCCTTGACCGACCGCCAGGCGATCAGCTCGTCTGGACGATCCTCGACGATCTCCGCATCCCATGCGACTTTCGTGCCGGCGGGCCCCTTGGCCTTCCAGTGCGAGGTTCCGTTGGTCGTGTGCACCGAGTCGAGGTGGTACATGAATGTCGGCAACGCTTCGAAATCACGCCACCGGCGGTAGAGGTCTTCGGGTGTGCGGCGGACCGTGGTGGTCGCCCTCGCCCGCGCTGTATGTCCGGACACGTGTCGCGGGCCGGCGTGACGGCGGGCGGCGATCACATCGAGTACCGTGACGCCGATGACCGAACCGGTGGCGAAAAGCAGCCGGGCCAGCCGCGTGGGCTCGTGGCGGTGCCGATAGACACCGGCCGTCAGCAGCGACAGATCGATGGCATCGCCCCCGACTCGTCCCCACAGCCAACGTCCCGGACGTTCGTCCCCGAAGATCCCGAGGCCGGCCGCCAGCTCGCGCGGACCACACAGGGTCCGCGAGATGACCCGGTTCGTCGCCGAGTTGTCGACGCCGGCGATTCGAGTGATTGCTCCCGGAGTGGCGATCTCGGCCGTGCCCAGTCCGACACTGAACCATCCCAGGGCGGTGCCGAGCCGATCTCTGCGGACCGCCGGACCCTCGTTCGCTCGCGTCTGTCCGTCATCAAGAATTCTCATCATCCATCCTCCAGAACACGCGCTTGACAGCACCCTTCAAACTTTCCGGTGCTTCCGGGGAAACTGTGTCTGGGGCAAGGCGTGCGGCTCCCACCAAGGCCCGGACCTGCTCGGGAGGTTCAGACCCGGGCTGATTGCACTGATGCCGATTCTTCTGGCATTCCAGCTCTCATCGCCGTCGAAACCTCGCCGGTCCCCGGTGTTGTCGCAGCTGGACCTAACCGATCAAAGGCTTCTTTTTGACCGCTATTCCGCTTCGGCGAGGGCCGAACTGGAATGCCGCGAATGCCAGCTCCTGTCGTTTTCCGGAGGCAGGGGCAGGCGTGGCCCGCGCGATCCGCGGCACCGGCTGGCGCGACCCGCGACGCCAGCCGGGCGGCCTGGCCGGGTGGCCAGCGTGGTGAATCACCGACCGAACGGGTCGGCGCGCTGCTGCGCTACGCCCTTCCGACGCCCGGCCGCGCTGCTGCGCTACACCCTTCCGACGCCCGGCTGAGAAACGACGCCCGGCTATCGTCGGCGTCCGACCGGGAAGGACGTGCGGTGGCAGGCGGTGGCAGGCCGGAGCGGAAGTCCGCCGGCCGACCTCCCACCGAATCGGATGGCTAGGCACGGTAGAGCCGTTCGTGGACCAGACGGACGGCCATGGCGCCCTCGCCGACCGCGGAGGCCACTCGCTTCACCGATCCGCTGCGTACGTCCCCGACCGCGAACACCCCGCGACGGCTGGTCTCCAGCACCAGCGGGCAGGGATCGGGCGATCCGTCGCCGGCCATGCTCGGTTCGGCGGCCGGTTCGGCGTCCACCCCCGTCCGGACGAATCCCCGGTCGTCGAGCGCGACCTGATCGGCGAGCCAGTCCGTGTGCGGGCGGGCCCCGATGAACACGAACAGGGCCCGGGCGGGCACCTCCTCCTGCGCGCCGGTCTGCTTGTCCTCGAGGATCACGGCCTCCAGAGTGCTCCCTCCGCGCAGGCCGCTGATCTCCCGGTGCCGGCGCACCTCAATGGACGGGATGCGGACGATCTGGTCGACGAGGTAGCGCGACATGTCGCGGCTCAGATCACCGTGGCGGACGCACAGTCGCACGAAGCCGGCGTGCTGGGCCAGATACAGCGCCGCCTGTCCGGCCGAGTTGCCGCCGCCTATCACAACGACGGGATCACCTCGGCAGGTCTGGGCCTCGACCAGCGTCGCCGCGCGGAAGACGGACGTGCCTTCGAACTCCTGCAGGCCGGGCACGTTCAACTCCCGGTACCATGCCCCGGTCGCGATTACCACGGTCCGCGCAGCCAGCGTCTCACCATTGTCCAGGGTCACCTGATGCAGCCCGTCGTTGCGGCCGAGGGCCACGGCCCGGGAGGGCATGCTGAAGCAGGCTCCGAACTTCTCCGCCTGTAGGACCGCTCGTTCGGCCAGATCACCGCCGGAGATGCCGGACGGGAACCCGAGATAGTTCTCGATCCGGGGGGAGGTGGCGGCCTGCCCGCCAGTGGCGAGGCAGTCCAGCGTGACGGTCGCCAGTCCTTCAGATGCCCCGTACACCGACGCCGCCAGGCCGGCGGGACCGGCGCCTACGACGATCAGATCCCAGGTGGATCCCGCATGGGCGGGCACCGGCAGTCCGACCGCACGCGCGAGCTCCGCGATACTCGGGTTGCGCAGCACCCGTCGTCCCCAGACGACCACCGGGGTGTCCGCCGGTTCGACGGCGAGGGTATGCAGCAGCTCCTCGGCGGACGGGTCGTTTTCCAGACAGACCCACTGATGCGGCAGCCGGTTGCGCGCGGCGAAATCCCGCAGCCGGCGGGCCTGGGGGCTGTAGCGGGACCCGACGATGCGCAGTCCCGCGCCCAGGCCGATGAGGAGCCACCGGCGCACCAGGTAGGCCCGCAATATTAGGTCCCCCAGGCCAGGATCGGTCGCCACCAGCCGCCGCAGCCGGTCCAGTGGGACGGCGAGGACCTCGCCAGATTTCCGGACCACCACGGAGGTGAAGGCCGTCTGCCCGGAGAGCAGGCTGAGCTCACCGAGGAAGCGACGTTCACCGTGCAGGCTGATCTGCCGTTCGCGCGCAGTCCCGTAGCCATCGACGGAAGCGACCAGACCGGACAGCACCACGAAGAAGTCGGTCGTCCGGTCGCCTTCCCGAAACAGCAGGTCCCCGACCGTGGTGGGGCATCGTCGGCCGACGGCCTCGAGTGCGGCGAGTTGGTCGACGCCCAGATGCGGGTAGGCCCCGTGGGTGTCCGGCGTCTCGGTGATCTGCCCGGCAGCCGCCGGCCCGGCGCCGCCGATGTCCTCCTGGCTGGGCTGCATCGGATCCCCCATTCGCCATCAGGATCGACGGAAATCGATGATCAGAGCTCGGACCCGGACCCGGCGCCGCCAGTCGACTGATCGACGAAGGGCGAACCGGCGGAGGCGGTCTGGGTGCTGGACGCCCCGGCGTCGGACGCTTCGACCGCAGGGGCGTAGGCGCCGGCACTCTGGCCGGATCCGGCCGGGGACGAGGTGGTCGTGGGGCCGGAGATCTTGTGGCGGGGCTGACTCCTGCGGGCCTTGGCCAGCCGGACGGGCAACAAGCCACTGTCCAACGTCGCGGGAACCGTATCGGGATCGACACCTCCGGGCAAGGCGATCTGGTGTTCGACGTGGCCTACCCGCCGGGTGGGTAGATTCATGATCCAGACCTTCCGGGCGTAACTCATGGTCGCTTTTTGACTACATAGGCCATGCTTCTCTGGGCGTACCTCGATGGCAACCGCAGCCTCCGGGACGAAGGGGTGAACCTGCGCAGTCCGGGCACCTCGGAACAACCAGGCCGTCCGGAGTGGACGGACCGGAGAGTGCCGGACTGCCGGACGGGGAGTGCCGAAGTGGACCTCGTCGTCAGACGTAGACCTCGTCGACGTAGCACCACCGCCAGTCCTCGCCCGGCTCGAACGACTGCGCGATGGGATGCCCGTGCGCGTGCGCATGGGCCCGGGCATGCCGTAGTGGCGACGAGTCGCAGCATCCGACATGACCGCAGGTCAGACAGAGCCTCAGGTGCACCCAGGAGGAGCCGATCCGCAGGCATTCGGCGCACCCCTGTGGGGTGAGCGGTTCGACGGGACGCACCAGACGGAGATGCGGATCAATGGCGATGGTCATCATCTTCTCCGAACATCGACTGTTCTACAGTGACGACGTTGTGTTCCGCCGTGAAGGCGGTCCGGCTAACCGGGCACGCCGAGTCCGGCGCCACGTCCGGTACGGTCCAGCGCGACGTGAACGCCGAGGTCGACGGTGTCTGCAACGCCGAGCACGGGGAGATATCGCGCCCGCGGCGATCTTCGCCGTCATCCCCGTTGCATCGCGGGCACGTCGTGCGTGACAGCGAGACGGCCCTCGATCAGGTCGACGGTAACGCGGGAGCCGTCGGTGAGGTCGCCGGCGACCAGTGCCCGGCCGATGCGGGTCTCGACCTCGCGTTGGATGTACCGCCGCAGCGGCCTGGCGCCGAAGACCGGGTCGAATCCTTCGCGGGCGATGAACAACCGGGCCGACTCGGTGATCTTAAGGGTGATCTGGCGGTCCGCGAGGCGCCGGCGCAGGTCCTCGACGAGCAGGTCGACGACCTGTTCGATCTCGGTCAGGGTGAGCGGCTTGAACAGGACGATCTCATCGAGCCGGTTGAGGAACTCGGGGCGGAATCGTTCCCGCAGGTCGGCCATCACCCGGGCCCGCGCCTCGGGTTCGATGTCGCCGTCGGGCGTCACCGCGTCCATCAGCCACTGCGAGCCGATGTTCGACGTCATGATGATCACTGTGTTGGTGAAGTTGACGGTTCGGCCCCGCGCGTCGGTCAGCCGGCCGTCGTCCAGGACCTGCAGGAGCGTGTTGAAGACATCGGGATGGGCCTTCTCGATCTCGTCGAAGAGGATCACGGAGTACGGCTTGCGGCGCACTGCCTCGGTGAGCTGCCCGCCCTCCTCGTAGCCGACGTAGCCGGGAGGAGAGCCGATCAGCCGGCTGACTGTGTGGCGCTCCTGGTACTCGCTCATGTCGATGCGGATCATCGCCTCCTCGGAGTCGAACAGCGCCTCGGAGAGCGTGCGCGCGAGCTCGGTCTTCCCGACGCCGGTCGGTCCCAGGAAGATGAACGACCCGACCGGGCGCCGGGGGTCCCTGATACCGGAGCGCGCGCGGATGACGGCGTCCGCGACCAGGCTGACGGCCTCGTCCTGGCCGACCACCCGCTGGTGCAGGACGTCGTCGAGGCGCAGCAGCTTCTCGCGCTCGCCCTCGACGAGCCGGGTGACGGGGATGCCGGTCCAGCGGGAGACGATGTCGGCGATCTCCTCCTCGGTGACCAGTTCGCGCAGCAGTGGTTGCCCGTGCTGGCGGCCGGCCAGGCGTTCCTCCTCGGCGGCCAGGCGGCGTTCCAGTTCCGGGAGTTGGCCGTGGCGCAGCTCGGCGGCCGTGTTGAGGTCGTAGGCACGCTCGGCTTCGTCTGCGCGTCGGCGGACGTGCTCGATCTCCTCGCGCAGCTCCTGGACCTTGCGGATGGCTTGCCGCTCGGACTCCCACTGCGCGCGCATCGCGTCGGCCTCCGCCCGCAGGTCGGCGAGCTCCTTGCGGAGCTGGTCGAGCCGGGCGACGCTGGCCGGGTCGCTTTCCTTCGCCAGCGCGGCCTCCTCGATCTCCAGCCGGGTGACCCTGCGGGTGATCTCGTCGAGCGCGGTGGGCATCGAGTCGATGTCGGTGCGGAGCATGGCGCATGCCTCGTCGACGAGGTCGATCGCCTTGTCGGGCAGGAACCGGTCGGAGATGTAGCGGTGCGACAGCACCGCCGCCGCGACCAGCGCACCGTCCTGGATCCGCACGCCGTGGAAGATCTCAAAGCGCTCGCGCAGTCCGCGCAGGATCGAGATGGTGTCCTCCACCGTCGGTTCGTCGACCAGCACCGGCTGGAAGCGGCGTTCGAACGCGGCGTCGGATTCGATGTGCCGGCGGTGCTCCTCGACGGTGGTGGCGCCGATGAGGTGCAGTTCGCCGCGGGCGAGCATCGGCTTGAGCATGTTCCCGGCGTCCATCGATCCCTCGGCGGCGCCGGCGCCCACGACAGTGTGCAGTTCGTCGACGAACAGCAGGATCCGGCCTTCGGCCGCCTTGATCTCGCTGAGGACGGCCTTGAGTCGCTCCTCGAACTCGCCCCGGTACTTGGCTCCGGCGACCAGCGCCGCCAGGTCGAGCTGGAACACCGTCCGGTTGCGTAGTCCCTCAGGTACGTCGCCCCGGTGGATGCGCTGGGCGAGGCCCTCGACGATCGCCGTCTTGCCGACCCCCGGGTCCCCGAGCAGCACCGGGTTGTTCTTCGTCTTGCGGGAGAGAATCTGCACGACCCGGCGGATCTCGGAGTCGCGGCCGATGACCGGGTCGAGCCGGTCGTCGCGGGCTTCCGCGACCAGGTCGCGGCCGTACTTCTCCAGCGCCTCGTAGGTGGCCTCGGGGTTCGCCGACGTCACCCGCTGGTTCCCACGGACCTCGGTCAGCGCGGTGAGCAGCTTCTCCCTGGTGAGGCCGTTGTGGGCGAGGATCCGGCCGGCGGCGCTGGACTGTCCCTCGTCGACGAGGGCGAGGAGGAGGTGCTCGATCGACACGTACTCGTCCTTGAGTCGACCGGCCTCCCTGCTGGCGGTGTCCAGGAGGCGGGACAGCCGCTGGGTCACATACACCTCGCCGGGTCGCGCGCCGGGGCCGGAAACCTTGGGACGGCGCCGCAGTTCGCTCTCGACCGCTTCGGTGACGGCGGCGGGGTCCCCGCCCGAGGCGATCAGCAGGCGACGCGCCAGTCCCTCGGGTGGTTCGAGCAGCGCGGCCAGAAGGTGTTCGCCGTCCACCTCGACATGGCCGAGGTGCACCGCTCGTGCCTGCGCGGCGTCGAGAGCCTCGCGGGACTTCTCGGTCAGCTTGTTCATGTCCATGGATGCACCTCGCCTCGGGCGGGTCGGGCACGGAGGAGCCGTTCGAGTTCGTCGATCCGGTCGAGCAGGTCGAGCACGACCCCGGTCGCCGTGTAGGTGATGCCGAGGTCGCGTCGCAGCCGTTCGATACGGCCGGCGCGTGCCACCGCCGTCGCCGTGAGTGTGTAGTGGCCGGCGTGGTCGATCTCCGCATCGAGGAGAGCCAGCGTCACCAGCCGTCGGACGAGTTCGGGATGCAGGTGCGCCGCGGCACAGAACGCGTCCAGCTCGAGGCCCTGGGTACGGGTGCCGGCGTGCACGAGCAGCGTCGTCATGGCCTCTCCCTGGGGTTGAAGGAGGAGACCTCGGCGAGCTCGCGGAAGAGCTCCGTCTCCCGCGGAGTGGGGTTGGTCGGCACCATGATTCGGGCGTGCGCGTAGAGGTCGCTGGCACTGTCACCGCGCCTCGAATCACGCGCCGGGCGGGGCAGGCCCTTGCCGCGCAGGCGGAGCTTGCGGCCGGTGGAGGTGCCAGGCGGGACGGTGACGGTCACCTGCTCGCCGTCCGGGGTGGTGATGGCGACCTTCGTGCCGAGCACGCCCTCCCACGGCGCGAGGGGCAGATCGGTGTGCACGTCCCGGCCTTCGACCCGGAATCGGGGATCGGGCCCGAGGCGAACCACGAGGTAGAGGTCTCCCGGATCCCCGCCGTCCCGGCCGCGCCCGCCCTGGCCCGCGAGCCGTAGCCGCTGCCCGTGGGTCACTCCGGGCGGGATGGTGACCTGGACCTCGGCTTCCTGGTCGGCGCCGGACACCGGTCCCGCCCGGCCGCGGCCGTGGAAGAATCCGCCGCCCGTACCGCCGAACAGATCCTCGAAATCGAACCCCTCGAACCGGAAACCCGGACCGTTCCCGGCGCCGGCACGCACCCCGGCGCCTGCGCCTGCGCCTGCGCCCGCCCATCGTTCGGCGCCTTCGGCCATCCGGCGGAAATCCCCGCCGAACCGGTCGTAGCGCGCGCGGGTGTCGGGATCGGAGAGCACGTCATACGCCTCCGACAGGTCCTTGAACCGCTCCTCGGCCCCAGGATCAGAGTTGATGTCGGGGTGGTACTGGCGGGCGAGTTTCCGGTATGCCCGCTGGATCGCGTCGGCGTCGGCGTCGCGGGGAACCCCGAGGATCCCGTAGAAGTCCTCGCTGGCCCGATCCGTGGTCCGCCCGCTGCTCATGTCACGATGCTTCCGTTTCGGTATCCGGCCCTCGTCCGTTTCCTGGTTCTGATCCGCTGTCCCGCCTCGGCCCGTTGGTCACCTTTGCTCCGTTGGTCGGTTTCGGTCCGGCGCTCACGGCCACGGACGCGGGACGGAGCACGCGGCCGTCGGCCTGATAGCCCGGCCGGAGCACCTCGACAACAGTGCCCGCCGGGGGCGGACGGGGCGTTGAGCCGCTGTCGACGACGGCGCCGACTTCGTGACGGGTCGGGTCGAAGGCGCCGGTCTCGTCGTCGAGCCGAGTGACCCCGGAGCTCCGCAGCGCGTCCAGAGCGAGCTGGTACACCCCGCGCACCCCGTCGACGAGCGAGTCGGGATCGGCGTCCGCGTGTGAGAGGGCGAGCTCGAGATGATCCAGCACCGGCACCCACGCGAGGACCACGCGATCCCGCTCGGCTGCCTTCGCAGCGCCGATCTCGAGTCCGGTCCGCCGACGGTAGTTGTCGAAGTCAGCGAGAATCCGCAGGTTTCTGGCCTGGCACTGCTCGAGTTCCGCGGCGAGGTCGGGTGCCGGGGCGGTCTCGGGCCGCTCGGCATCCGAGCGGTTCTCACCCATCGTCACGCGTGGTGGAAGTCGGCGTCGATGACGTCGTCCCCGCCGCCCCCACCCCGCCCCCGGCACCGGCAGCGCCGCTGGCCGCCGACGCCGCCTCGCGCTGCGCGACGGCCGGAAGGCCGTAGAGGACCTGCTGGAGATCGTTGATGACCGGCCGGACGCGGTCGACGTCGGCGTGCTCCTCCAGCACGCGGCGGGCATCGGCGACGAGCTGTTCGGCGCGGGCCTCCTCGTGCACGGGGACCTGGTCGCCGAGTTCGGTCAGCCGCTGCTCGACCTGATAGACGATCGCGTCGAGCTGGTTGCGGGCGTCGGCGTTCTCGCGCAGCCGGGCGTCCTCAGCCCGGTTGTGCTCGGCGTCGGCGACCATCCGCTGGATCTCGTCCTGCGGCAGGTTGGTGTTATCCGAGATGGTGATCCGCTGTTCGGCGCCGGTGCCCTTGTCCTTCGCGGTCACGTTGAGGATGCCGTTGGCGTCGATGTCGTAGGTGACGTCGACCTGTGCCTGGCCGCGCGGAGCGGGTCGGATGCCCTCGAGCCGGAACCGGCCGAGGGTCCGGTTGTCAGCGGCCATCTCACGTTCACCCTGGAGCACCACGATGTCGACGGCCGACTGGTTGTCCTCCGCCGTCGAGAACGTCTCACTTCGGCGCGCCGGGATGGTGGTGTTGCGCTCGATCACCTTCGTGCTCACGCCGCCGAGCGTCTCCACGCCGAGGGAGAGCGGGGTGACATCCAGCAGCAGCACGTCGGAGACCTCGCCCTTGATGACCGCGGCCTGGATGGCGGCGCCGACGGCGACGACCTCGTCCGGGTTCACCGTCATGTTCGGTTCCTTGCCGGCGGTCAGCCGGCGCACCAGGGCCTGCACGGCCGGCATGCGGGTGGCGCCGCCGACGAGGATGATCTCGTCGATGTCGTTGTCGGAGATCTTCGCGTCCGCCATCGCCTGGCGCAGCGGCGGCATGCACCGCTCGAGCAGATCGGCTGTGGTCTTCTCGAACTGCGAGCGGGTGATGGTGGTGTTGAGGTGTTTCGGGCCGTTCGCGTCGGCGGTGATGAACGGCAGGTTGACCTGGGTCTGGGAGACAGACGAAAGCTCGACCTTCGCCTTCTCGGCGGCTTCGAAGAGCCGCTGCAGTGCCTGCGGATCGTTGCGCAGGTCGATGCCGGTCTGGTTGCGGAACTCGTCGGCGAGGAAGTCGACGAGGCGGCGGTCCCAGTCGTTGCCGCCGAGATGGGTGTCGCCGGCGGTCGCGCGTACCTCGACGATGCCGTCGCCCACGTCGAGGACGGAGACGTCGAAGGTGCCGCCGCCCAGGTCGAAGACCAGGACGGTCTCGTGCGACCTCTTGTCCATCCCGTAGGCCAGCGCGGCGGCGGTGGGCTCGTTGATGATGCGCAGTACGTCCAGGCCGGCTATCCGGCCGGCGTCCTTGGTCGACTGCCGTTGCGCGTCGTTGAAGTACGCCGGCACGGTGATCACGGCTTCGGTGACCTTTTCGCCGAGGAACCTGGCAGCATCATCGACCAGTTTCCGGAGAACCATCGCCGAGATCTCCTCGGGGGCATACTCGCGCCCACGAACGAAGATCCTTACTGCGTCTTCCTTCCCGGTGGTGATGTCGTTCGTGACTGTCTTCAGCTCGCTCGTGACCTCGCTGTACCGGCGGCCGATGAACCGCTTGACCGCGGTGATCGTACCTTTGGGATTCAGAACCGCCTGACGGCGGGCAAGTTCACCCACCAGCCGCTCGCCGCTCTCCGTGAAAGCAACGACCGAAGGCGTCGTGCGCGAGCCCTCAGAATTGGGGACAACTGTCGGCTGGCCGCCCTCGACGACGGCGATGACCGAGTTCGTGGTCCCCAGATCTATTCCTACTGCCTTTCCCACGATGACCTCCCGGTGGGAGCCTTCTGGTGGAAGTGGCGGAGCCCCGGCGGGCCTCACGGCCACGGTAGGACCGGCCGGACGAAGAGCGCAACACGCCGCCACCCGGCAAACCAGTGCAAGACGGCGGAGCAGAGGCCGAAACGTCCGCACGACGCGCCAACCGCGCGTTTCGGCCCGGCGGACGATCAATGTCAGGTCCGGCCGCTCCCGGCGGACGAGAGCCACCGAACTCGGTCTCCGCCAGGAGCCGGGCCGCCTCGTCCGCCACGTCGGCATCGACGAGCAGGTCGTAGCGATCGGCAATCAGCGCCGACACGGAGACGAAATCCCGCTGGCCCCGGCTGAACGCGGACATCAGCAGACCCGTCAGAGCACCGAGGCCAACGTTCACGTAGCCAGAATGAAACGGGTGGGCCGGTTCCGCAAGAGATCGGTCCTCGACGTCACATAGACGCTATCTCAGCTATACGACTGCATGCTCCCATTCCTCCGCGTGGGGCCGCGGCAGCCCGCGGAAAGACGGCGGGGAGATACCCCGCGGACCAGCGATGTGGTTTCTGCTGGCCGCGAGGGGGCATCACGCCATCTTGGTCGCCGAACAGGCAGGATACAAGGTCATGTCGAACAACCGCGTGTTTCGTGACCGCCGGGATGCCGGCAGATTCCTGGCGGGACTTCTCGACCAGTACCGATGCCGTCCTGACGTGTTGGTCTTGGGGCTGGCGCGGGGTGGGGTGCCGCTCGCCTACGAGGTCGCGAAGGATCTCGCCGCGCCCCTCGACACCTTCGTCGTCCGCAAGTTGGGGGTGCCGGGCCAGGAGGAACTGTCGATGGGCTCGATCGCCAGCGGCGGGGTGCTGGTTCTCAACGACGACGTGGTCCGCGGCCTGAATCTCTCCTCCGAGGTGATCCGGCGGGTGGCGGAGGCCGAAGGCCGTGAGTTGCTGCGCCGAGAGCAGATGTTCCGGGACGGAAGACCGGCGATGGACGGCTCGGGGCGGATTGTGATCGTGGTCGACGACGGCCTCGCGACGGGTGCGAGCATGCGTGCCACTGTCCTGGCACTGCGGCGGTCGCGGGCCGCGCGGATCGTCGTCGCGGTGCCGGCGGCGCCCGCGTCCACCTGCCAGGAGCTGCGGGCACTGGCCGACGAGGCGGTGTGCGCGACCACGCCGTCGCCGTTCTTCGCGGTCGGGCAGGCGTACTGGGACTTCACCCAGGTGACGGACGAGGGGGTCCGTGATCTGTTGCATGCGGCGGCGATCTCCCGGCTTCCCGATGGAGCAGGGGTGTTCTGCACCGAGGCGGCGATCGTCCGTTCCGAGATCGTCCAGGTTAAGGACGGGATCCCGTCCGACGACGTCCTTTTCGATCTGGTCGGGGACGCGGATCTGGTGCTGATCGGTGCGGCGTCGCACGGCACTCATGAGTTCTACGCCGCCCGCGCCGCGATGAGCCGGCGCCTGATCGAGGAGAAGGGGTTCGCCGCCGTGGCGGCGGAGGCGGACTGGCCGGACGCCCTCCGGGTGAACCGGTTCGTCCGCGGCCATGGCGAGGATGTGACCGCCGAGGAGGCGTTGCGTGGTTTCGAACGCTTCCCGAGCTGGATGTGGCGCAACACGGACGTGCTCGACTTCGTCGGATGGCTCCGTGAACACAACGACCGGTTCGGCGGGCACGAGTCGGCCAAGACGGGCTTCTACGGACTCGATCTGTACAGTCTCTACCGCTCCATCCAGGAGCTCATCTCCTATCTTGAGCGGGTGGACCCGGCCGCCGCGGCGCGGGCCCGGGAGGGTTACTCCTGTTTCGACCACTACGGCGACGGTTTCGACGGCCAGGTGTACGGCCAGGCGGCCGCGTTCGGGGCCGGTGAGACCCGCGAACAGCAAGTGGTAGACCACCTCGTCGACCTGTATCGGCACGCGGCCGACTACGCCCGGCGGGATGGGCGGCTCACCGAGGACGACTACTTCTTCGCCCGGCAGAACGCGCGGACCGTCCACGCTGCGGCCGACTTCTACCGGTCGATGTTCGCCGGCGGGGTCTCGTCGTGGAACCTGCGCGATCAGCACATGGCCGACACCCTCGACGCGCTTGCCTGCCATCTTCGCCACCGGCGGTCCGGCCCGGCGAAGATCGTGGTGTGGACGCACAACTCCCACGTCGGCGACGCCTCCGCGACCGAGGTCGCGGCCCGCGGCGAGAGGACTCTCGGTCAGCTCGTCCGGCACCGCCATCCGGGTGACTGCCGGCTGGTGGGCTTAACGACCTACGCCGGTGCCGTCACGGCCGCCGCCGGGTGGGACCGGCCGGCCGAGCGCAAACGAGTCCGTCCGGCCCTCCGCGGCAGCCTCGAGGAGCTGTTCCACGAGGTAGGAGAAAAGGAGTTCTTCCTCTGCCTCGGGTCCGCGGCCTGGGCCGCCGGGACACTGACCTCAGCCCGCCTGGAACGGTCGATCGGCGTCATCTACCGCCCCGAGACCGAACGGCAGAGCCACTACTTCCGCGCGCGGGCCGCCGATCGGTTCGACGCCGTCATCCACATCGACGACACCCGCGCCGTCGAACCCCTCGAGCGAACCGCGGGCAGGAATTGTGGCGGACCACCGGAAACCTCCCTTCGAGGCATGAAAGGCCACTTTGAGGAGTCATATGTCTGAGTGGCGCTCGACCACCGACCGGGACCTTCGACGGGAGCACGGCGCAACGGACGGGGAGGGACCGGCCGCCGCAGCCACGCCGGCCTCCGATCGTAGGGACGCGTTCGAACTGACCGCGACTCCTGATTTGACCGAGATACCCGACCTGTGCGGGGCGTATCCCAGGCTGTCCGACGATCAGATCGCGGCCCTGGCCGTCCGTGGGGAACGGCGCCAGGTCCGAGCGGGCGAGGTGCTGCTCCGGGAGGGGCGTCCGCCAGGCACCTTCCCGGACGATCTCACCGATCAGCGACGGCCGAGCGCCTGACCATCCCCCAGCCCGGCCCACGCCGCACGCCGCGGTTCCGGTCAAGCCACACCTCGATGTCGCTCGACGCCACAGCCGATTCGTTCGACCGCCGGATGTGCCCGATAAGCGACGCCGTCGACGGGGACAACCAAGGCGATGCCGCGTCGAAGTCCGTCACGCGGCTCGTCGAGAAGCTGAAGGAGCTCAGCTGGTGAGAGCCATCGTTCGGGTCGCCGGGCACCGCAACATCACGCCACACGACTCCGAGTACATCCATGCGAAGCCGCAGGTCGGTGACGTCGCCCGCCTGGTCGTGGCCACGGCGCGGGGACAGCCGGAGCACGCGGGGGTTGCCCGCATCGTCCGTGTCTCCCCAGAACGGGAACTTCATCACGGTGGACGGC
>NZ_ADGX01000159.1 GCF_000177675.1 Parafrankia sp. EUN1f | reverse complement strand
CCGGCCGGGGCGAGTACTTGAAGGTGAACGCCCCGGCGAAACGAGCAGCGCGGACGACGTCGAGGGTGTCGGCGAAGTCCTCCTCGGTCTCGCCGGGGAAGCCCACGATGATGTCGGTCGTGATCGCCGCGTGGGGAATGGCCTCGCGCACCCGCTCGACGATTCCCAGAAAGCGCTCGCGGCGGTAGCTGCGCCGCATCCGCCGCAGCACCGCGTCGGACCCGGACTGCAGCGGCATGTGCAGCTGTGGGCACACGTTCGGGGTCTGCGCCATCGCCTCGATGACGTCGTCGGTGAAGTCGCGGGGATGCGGCGAGGTGAAGCGCACCCGCTCCAGGCCCTCGATGTTGCCGCAGGCGCGCAGCAGCCTCGCGAAAGCCCCCGGGTCGCCGAGTGACCGCCCGTAGGAGTTCACGTTCTGGCCGAGCAGGGTGATCTCGAGCGCGCCCTCCGCCACCAGCGCCTCGACCTCCGCGAGCACGTCACCGGGGCGCCGGTCACGCTCACCGCCGCGCAGGCTCGGGACGATGCAGAACGTGCAGGTGTTGTCGCAGCCCACACTGATGCTCACCCAGGCCGAGTGGTGGCTCGCCCGTCGGGCCGGCAGGCTGCTGGGGAAGACCTCCAGCGCCTCGGCGATCTCCACCTGGGCCGCCGCGTTGTGCCGGGCCCGTTCCAGCAGGACGGGCAGCCGGTGCAGGTTGTGCGTGCCGAAGACGACGTCGACCCAGGGCGCGCGGTCGAGGATCACCGAGCGGTCCTTCTGGGCGAGGCACCCGCCGACGGCGATCTGCATCCCGGGATTGTTCTTCTTCGTCGGGTACAGATGACCGAGGTTTCCGTACAGCCGGTTGTCGGCGTTCTCACGGACCGCACAGGTGTTGAACACGACGACATCGGCGTCGGCTCCCTGTGCCGCCGGCACATAACCGGCCGACTCCAGGAGGCCGGCAAGCCGTTCGGAGTCGTGCACGTTCATCTGACAGCCGAACGTCCGGACCTGATAGCTGCGTCCGCTCACCCGACCAGCGTACGGCCCGCCCGCGGTCGCCGTTCGACGCGCCGATCGCGGGCGATGGTCCGTGCCCGTCCTCTGATGCGGGACCATGACGTCGGGTCACCACGTCGGGCACGATGTCGGGTCACCAGGTCGGGTCACGACGCCCGGACGATCCAGGCCGACCGGGCCACCGCGGGAGTGGGCCGACCGGGCCACCGCGGGAGTGGCCAGCCCGGGCCCACGCCGGCGCCGGTCTCCTCCCCTGCCGCCGCGCCGGCGGCGCAACTCCGCCTTAAGCGGGCGATTTACTACCCGTCGGGATGGCAGGTAAACCCCGTTGCCTGATCGGCAGAACTCCACCGGCCGCCACCGTTACGAATGCCTGGGACGTAACATCCAAAAATGCTCGGGAGCATGACACAGCAGCCGGAAGCCGTTCCGGGTGGGCGCCACCGATCTCGCCGGCACGTTCGCCGTCAGGTTTCGGGTGGTACCACGTCAGCGTCCGCATCCATGCCCGCCCGCCGGGAACCACGTGTCGGAGGTATGTCATGGCACTGGTGACCATGGAAGGCGTGGGGAAGTCCTTCGGCCGGAACCGGGTGCTGCGCGACATCAACCTGGCCGTCGAGAGTGGCGAGGTCGTGTGCGTCATCGGCCCGTCAGGCTCCGGTAAATCCACGCTCTGCAGGTGCGTCAACCGCCTGGAGACCATCGACGAGGGCCGTATCACCTTCGACGGCCGTCCGCTGCCGGCGGAGGGCCGCGAACTGGCGCGAATGCGCGCCCAGGTGGGCATGGTCTTTCAGTCCTTCAATCTGTTCGCGCATCGCACCGTGCTGGACAACATCACCCTCGGGCCACGCAGAGTGCTCGGCGTCGGGCGGGCGGAGGCCGAGCGGGCGGCCCGCGCGCTGCTGGAGCGGGTGGGCATCGCCGACAAGGCGGACCGCCTTCCCCGCCAGCTCTCCGGCGGCCAGCAGCAGCGCGCCGCGATCGCGCGAGCCCTCGCGATGGAACCGAAGCTGATGCTCTTCGACGAGCCGACCTCCGCCCTCGACCCGGAGATGATCCAGGAGGTCCTCGACGTCATGCGGTCGCTGGCGGCGTCCGGGATGACGATGATCGTGGTCACCCATGAGATGGGTTTCGCCCGCTCGGCGGCCGACCGCGTCGCCTTCATGGCCGACGGGCAGATCCTGGAGATCGCACCCCCCGGGGAGTTCTTCGCCGCGCCCGGCAGCGAACGAGCGGCGGACTTCCTGGCCAAGGTGCTCACCCATTGAACCTTTTCCATCTCACGACACGTGACCAGGATGGGCGAGGTCCGATCCGACGACGGAAAAGGCTCATTGAACCTTTTCCGTCTCACGGCGCGTGGCCAGAGAGAGGGACAGGGACGAGTCGACGATGGAGAATGCCCATTGAACCTCTTCCATCCCCGGACTCGACTCGAGACATCCATGACCATGGACCGTGAGATGGAAAAGGCCCATTGAACACACCGCTGACCCGGCAGCTCCGAGGGCGTCCACGCAGGATTTGATCGGACCACAACCAGTGATCCTTTTCCATCGTCGACTCCGACCTGCGGCTACAGCGCTCGACAAACGTGAGATGGAAAAGGATCAGTCACCTGGTTCGCCCCCCGGCAAGCTACTCCACCGGCGAAGTCCCTCGCCGGTGGAGACGTCCTTCCCGGTACCCGGTCACTGTTGCCGCGTCACCGATGCGGAGTCATCGGCGGCGCGCTGGCTAGTGTTGTCGGGCCGGGCGCCGTCCGGCCCGCGAACGAGGTTCGCCGAAACCGATACCTGAATTCCGACGCCAACCTTCTCCAGGGGATTACTCATGCGCATGTCGCTCACCCGGACCAGACAGCGATCGGCTCAAACGACCTCGCGGGCGGCATCCGCCAGCCACCGTGAACCCAGGCGCCGGACGGCGCGCGGCACGGCACTGCTGCTCAGCACCGCGCTGCTCGCGGTGTTCGCGCTGGGCGCCTGCGGCGGCGATGACGAGGCGGAGGTCGAGCCCACGGCAGCGCCCGCCGCCACGACCTTCCCCGCCGGCAGCACCATGGCCAAGCTGCAGTCGGGCGGAACCATCACGGTCGGCACCAAGTTCGACCAGCCGCTGTTCGGGCTGAAGAACCTCCGCGGTGTACCCGAGGGCTTCGACGTCGAGATCGCGAAGATCATCACCAACGCGCTCGGCATCCCTGCGGACAAGGTCAAGTTCGTCGAGACGGTCTCGGTCAACCGCGAGCCGTTCATCCAGCAGCACAAGGTCGACATGGTGGTCGCCACGTACACCATCAACGACAAGCGCAAGCAGGTCGTGGACTTCGCCGGGCCGTACTACGTGGCCGGTCAGACCCTGATGGTGCGCGCCGGCGAGTCCGCCATCACCGGGAAGGACAGCCTGGCCGGCAAGAACGTCTGCTCGGTGAGTGGATCGACCCCGGCGGAGCGGATCCGCACCGAGGCGCCGCAGGCCAAGCTCGTCCTGTTCGACGTCTACAGCAAGTGCGCCGAAGCGCTGAAGAACGGCCAGGTCGACGCCGTCACCACGGACAACGCGATCCTGCTCGGGCTGATGGACTCCGACCCGGGCACCTTCAAGCTGGTCGGCAAGCCGTTCAGCACCGAGCCGTACGGGATCGGCATCGCCAAGGGTGACGACGAGTTCCGCACCTTCATCAACGAGACGTTGACGGCCGCCTACGCCGACGGCCGGTACGAGAAGGCCTACGAGGCCACCCTTGGCAAGGTCGAGCCGAACATGCCGAAGCCCCCGGCGGTCGACAACTACACCTCCTGACAGATATGCACGTCCGACTACATACGCACGTCTGATCGCCACGCACGTCTGATCGCTACGCACATCTGATCGCTACGCACATCTGAACCTTCGCCGGTCTGATCCTTCGCCGGCCGCCGCGGCCCGGGCAGCCGAGGCGGCCGGCGTAGCCGAGACCGGCCGGTGCCAGCCGGAACGGCCGATTCCACGACGGGTGGTCTCCCATCGACGCGGTGCTCGACAACCTGCACGTCTTCCGCGACGGCTTCGTCCGGACCCTTGGGCTGAGCCTGTTCTCCGCCGTCGGGGCGCTGCTGCTCGGCAGCGTCCTCGCGACCATGCGGGTGAGCCCGGTTCCGCCGCTGCGCTGGGCGGGAACGGCCTATGTGGAGACGGTTCGCAACACGCCGCTGACCATCGTGTTCTTCTTCGTGGCCTTCGTACTTCCGCAGGTCGACATCGTCTTCAGCTTCTTCGCCTTCGCGGTGATGGCGCTGACGATCTACCACACGGCCTTCGTCTGTGAAGCGGTTCGGGCCGGCGTGAACGGCGTGGAGGTCGGTCAGGCCGAGGCCGCGCGTGCCCTCGGCCTGACCTTCTCGCAGAGCCTGCGGCTGGTGATCCTGCCGCAGGCCTTCCGCAACGTCGTCCAGCCCCTGGGCAGCGTGGGCAGCGCGCTGATCCGCAACTCGTCCATCGCGGCGGCCTTCGGCGTGCAGGAGCTGACCGGTGTCAGCCAGGGGCTGGCGACGGCGAACCCCGGCGACGTCATCGCCATCCTGCTCGCCGGGATCGTCTGCTACCTGGTGCTGACGCTGTCGCTGGCGGGCGCGGTCGGTGTTGTCGAGCGCCGGCTGAGAGGAGAGCCGCGTTGAGCCTCCAACTGGCTGACCCGCCGGGTCCGCGTGGCCGGCGGCGCATCCTCGTCGTGAGCATGCTGGCAGTGGCGGTGCTGGCGGCACTCGCCGTGCTCGCCGTGCGCCGGCTGGCGGACAACGGGCAGCTCGACCCCGACATCTGGCGGATCTTCATCGATGAGCCCGACCTGCGCACCCTGCTGTGGGAAGGGCTGCTCGACACACTGCGTGCCGCGGCGACCGGCATGGTGTTCGCCGTCGCACTCGGCGTGGCACTCGCGTTCGCCCGGCTGTCGACCCGCCCGGCCGTCCACGTGCCGGCCGCCGCGCTCGTCGAGACGTTGCGCGGGCTGCCGCTGCTCATGCTGATCTTCTTCGCCTTCCTGGGCCTGCCCGCGCTCGGCGTGGACCTCTCGGCCTTCTGGGCGCTGGTCCTCGGCCTCACCGCCTACAACGGCGCGGTGCTCAGCGAGATCTTCCGCGCCGGCGTCCTGTCCATCGACCGGGGCCAGACGGAGGCCGCGGCGGCGCTCGGGCTGCGCGGCACCCAGATCTTCGCCCTGATCCAGTTCCCGCAGGCGGTCCGCCGGATGTCGCCGACCCTGGTGAGCCAGCTGGTGACCCTGCTCAAGGACACCTCGCTCGGTTTCGTCATCGGCTACACCGAGCTGCTGCGGCAGGGGCGCGGCGCGGTGGAGGTCCTCGGGAGCCGCTACGCGCTGCCCATCTACACGACGCTGGCCGTCATCTACATCATCGTGAACGGCAGCCTGTCCCTGACGGCACGCTGGCTGGAGCGCCGCCAGTCCGTCCGCGCGGGCGGTTCGACCGGTGCGGCGGCCACCGGCACGGGCGCCGGCGCGGGCGCCTGAGCGCGCGTCGGCGACCGCGGGTTCAGCGGGCCAGGCCGATGGCGCGGGTCTCGCGGACCACGGTGACCCGGATCTGGCCCGGGTACGTCAGCTCGGATTCGATCTGCTTGGCGACGTCGCGGGCAAGCAGGTGCGCGGCGTCATCGTCGACGACCTCCGGGACAACCATGACCCGCACCTCGCGGCCGGCCTGCATGGCGAAGACCTTCTCGACACCGGGCCGTTCCCCGGCGATCTGCTCGATCCGCTCCAGCCGCCTGACGTAGGACTCCAGGCTGTCGCGGCGCGCCCCGGGACGCCCCCCGGAGATCTGGTCCGCCGCCTGGGTCAGCACCGCGCCGATGGAACGCGGCTCTACCTCGTTGTGATGCGCCTCGATCGCGTGCACGACGTCCTCATGCTCACCGTAACGCCGGGCGATCTCCGCGCCTACCAGCGCGTGCGAGCCTTCCACCTCATGCGTCAGCGCCTTGCCGAGGTCGTGCAGGAGCGTGCCGCGCTTCGCGATGGCCGGTGGCAGCCGCAGCTCGGCGGCCATGATTCCCGCGAGATGCGCGCATTCGACGAGATGCGCGAGGACGTTCTGCCCGTAGCTGGTTCGATACCGCAGGCGCCCCAGCAGGGTGATCAGTTCCGGATGCATCTCGGCGATGCCGACATCGATCAGTGCGTCCTCCCCGGCCCGGACGCATTTCGCCATCACCTCCCGCTCGGCGCGGGCGTATTCCTCCTCGATGCGGTGCGGATGGATACGCCCGTCCGACACCAGGGCCGCCAGGGTGATACGCGCCGTCTCCCGGCGCACCGGATCGAAACAGCTCAGCAGCACCGCCTCGGGCGTGTCATCGATAAGCACATTGACGCCGGTGACGGATTCGAACGCCCGGATATTGCGCCCCTCCCGCCCGATGATGCGGCCCTTCATCTCGTCACTCGGCAGGTGCAGCACCGACACGACCGACTCCGCGGTCTGCTCGGAGGCCACCCGCTGGATGGCGAGGGTCACGATCCGGCGGGCGCGATCCTCCGCCTCCTCCTCCGCCCGGGCCTCGATCTCCCGTACCCGAACCGCGGCGTCGAGGCGCGCCTGGTCCTCAACCACCTTGACCAGTTCGGTGCGGGCCTCGGCGGAGGTCAGGCCGGCGGCACGTTCGAGCTCCTGACGCAGGCGGGTCTCCAGGTCGGTCAGCTCGGCACCGCGGCCACCCAGCTCCACCTCCCGGGCGGCGAGCTCCTCCTCCCGGGTCTCCAGCCGCCGAGCCCGGTCCTCGACGGCGGTGGCCTGGTCCGCCAGCCGCTGCTCGCGCTGTGCCACCCTGCTGTCCCAGCCACGCAGCTCCGCCCGTTGGGAGCGCAGGTCCTCCTCCAGCTCGGCGCGCAGCTGTTCGCGCTGCACCCGGATCGCCTCGAGCGCCTCTGTCCGGGCCTTCGAGGCACGCAGCTCGGCGTCCTCCGCGGCCCTCGCCCGGATCGCCTCCGCCGCCTCCTCGGCATGCCGACGGATCTGCGCGACGTCACGATCGACTCGCGCGATCTGCTCGGCGACGTCCTGCTCGGCGCGCCGCCGGATGCGGTCGGCGTCGTCCTCGGCGTCGCGGGCCTGCCGCCGCAGGTCAACCAGCTTCGCGGACAGGGTGGCCAGATCGTTTCGGGCTGCCTCCACCAGTGCCGTCTCCACGTGGGCCGTCTCCACCTGGGCCGACTCCACCTGAGGTGCCTCTGCCTGGGCGGCCCCCACCATCGCGGCCTGTTCCTCGCCTGCTTCAGGCGCCTGTGGGTCGACCGACTCCGCCTGGGCCTGGGCGTCCCCCAGCGCATCGGGCGAAAGCGGACCGTCCAGACGAGCGGGGACGTCCGGCATGGGCCGGGCCACGCCGTCAGCTGCGACAGCGGTGTCAGCAGCGACAGTGGCGTCGGCGGTGGCAGTGGTGTCGGCGGTGGCGGCATCCGCGGTGACAGCGGCATCCGCGGTGACAGCCGCGCCGGCGGTGTCAGCCGTGACAGGGATGTTGGCCGCGGGGGTGGAGTCAGCGGTGGAAGCGCCGGCCGGTTCACCCTGCTTACCGGGAGCGACAACGCCGCCTACGCCGAGCGTTCCAGCCCGCACCAGGTGCAACAGAACGACGGTCAGACCGACCACCGCGAGAAGAAGCAGTACGAGAAGCGCTATGAGGGCGACACCCACGGTTGCTCCTCCCGCTTCTGTTCACGCCTGTGATGACAGGCGTGAGGTGCACGGGACCAGGACCAGCCAGCGAGCAGGCGGCACGTATCGACCGGTGCCCTAAATCAGGCCACCGGAGGGCACATCGGCACCGAAAGCCGAGCCTGCCGACAGCGCAGGACCACCGACGGCCGAAGGAACACCGCCCTGATGTGAAGTTGGCCAGCTATCTGGAACCGCATACGCGCGGCTACCCTTGCACCTTTGTGAAAGGGTAGGTCTGTAACTTTCATTCGGTCAAGAAAAACATCGCCGATCCACCGCACCCGGACCGCCGGCTGGGAGCCGCCCATTCAGCTTTGCCAGCGGCTCCGTGGCCGGCGCTGCACGCCCCGGTCCAGGCTGTCGACGTCGCTGTCCGCTTCTTCGGCCACATCTTCGACGACCTCCTCGACCGCATCCTCGACGACTCGCCGGACGAGGTCGGACGGATAGCCCTTTCGGGTGAGCAGGGCGGCCAGCCGGCGGGCCTGCACCGGCGCCGGCAGACCCTCCATGGCACGAAGACGGCGGGCGACGAGGGAACGTGCGGTCGCCTCCTCGTCCTCGGCGCCGACTGCCGCCAGGGCTTCCTCCGACACCTCGGGCTGCACCCCGCGCCGTCGCAGCTCGACGGCGAGCGCGCGACGACCCAATCCCCGCCCGGCCCGGGCCGACGAGACGAACGCGGCCGCGAAGGCCTCATCGTCCACCAGACCGACCTCGGCCAGACGATCGAGAACCAGCCCGGCGATCTCCTCCTCGACGCCCCGGCGACTCAGCACCGCCGCGAGCTCTGCCCGGCTACGCGGCCGGGCCGCGAGCTGGTGCAGGCAGATCTCCCGCGCGGCTGCCAACGGGTCGGCCCGGCCCGCGCGGGCCGACGCCGCAGCGGTACCCGACGTAACCGACGAGCGATCCGCTGCCGCCGACCCGCTCTCCCCCTTCACGACATCCTGCACAGCTGACGACAGCTCGGGCGGGAACACGGCCCCCCCGGGTCAGAGGTCGACCGGAACCGGAGCGGGCGCATCCGCGTCAGCGTCAGCGTCCAGTGCCGGTGTTATACCGAGCTTCTCCTTGATCCGCTTTTCGATCTCGTTCGCCAGATCAGGATTGTCGCGCAGGAATGAACGCGCATTTTCCTTGCCCTGGCCGAGCTGGTCGCCGTCGTAGGTGTACCAGGCACCGGACTTACGAATGATGCCGTGCTCGACACCCATGTCGATGAGGGAACCCTCACGGCTGATGCCGCCGCCGTAGACGATGTCGAACTCGGCCGTCCGGAAAGGTGGCGCCATCTTGTTCTTGACGACCTTCACCCTGGTTCGGTTACCGACGGCTTCCTGCCCGTCCTTCAGGGTCTCGATGCGACGGACATCCAGCCGGACGGAGGCGTAGAACTTCAACGCCTTGCCACCGGTGGTCGTCTCCGGGGAGCCGAACATGACGCCGACCTTCTCCCGGAGCTGGTTGATGAAGATCGCGGTTGTGCCCGAGTTCGCGAGCGCGCCGGTGATCTTCCGCAGCGCCTGGGACATCAGCCTGGCCTGCAGGCCGACGTGGCTGTCACCCATCTCGCCCTCGATCTCGGCACGTGGCACGAGGGCCGCCACCGAGTCGATGACGATGATGTCCAGCGCGCCGGAGCGGATCAGCATGTCCGCGATCTCCAGCGCCTGCTCCCCCGTGTCGGGCTGGGAGACCAGCAACGCGTCCGTGTCGACGCCCAACTTGCCCGCGTACTCGGGATCAAGCGCGTGCTCCGCGTCGATGAAGGCCGCGATACCACCGGCCGCCTGGGCGTTCGCCACAGCATGCAGGGCGACCGTGGTCTTTCCGGACGACTCCGGCCCGTAGACCTCGACGATGCGCCCACGGGGAAGACCCCCGATACCGAGTGCGACATCGAGCGCGATCGATCCGGTCGGGATCGCCTGGATCGGCGGCCTGGTGTCGTCCCCCAGACGCATGACCGAGCCCTTGCCGAACTGCTTGTCGATCTGCGCAAGGGCGTTCTCCAACGCCTTCTCGCGGTCGGGTCCAACCATTGGAGTTACTCCATGCAGAGGTCGTCGAGTCTTGGCCACGATCCGACGCTAGGGGGTGGGTCCGACAGTTTCGAGAGCCGGGTCGCTTCTGTGGACATCGGAGAGCATGTGGACAACAGTAGCCGAACATTCGTTCGAAGCCTCAACGACACGCCGCGGCTCACCCGAACGGGTGGTCCCGCCGCTGCCCGCACACCTGCCGAGCCGGGTTCCGGCGCCACTCGGCCACCACCCGCTGCCGCTCGGCCACCACTCGCCGACCACCGCCGCCACCCGACCACCACCCGTGGCCACCCACGGCCGCCGCGACCCGCCGCGACCCGCCGCCGTCGACTCGACGCCCGGCCCCACCAAGGTGGCGGCGTCAGCGGTCGCGAGCCGGCACGTCGAACTCGTCACATACCGCGCGCCACACCTGCTTGGCGTCGTCCCCCCGCCGCAGCGCCGCCTCCACAGTCGCCCCACCCAGCCCGGCGATCACGTGGTCGCGTGCGAGCGAGTCGGCGTAGGCAGCGCCGAACTGCTTGTTCATGTTCGCCCAGAACTCGGTCAGTCGCACCGCTCCAGTCTGCATCCTGCCCACACCGCCACGGCCGGCGGCTCGAAGCGGCAGCGGCTCGGAGCGTGGCGCTCGGCAGCAACGGCAACCCCCGCGGCTTTCTGAGGCCACAGCTCGCAGGGCGGAGGATTTTGGTCGTCCTGCCCACCCGCCGCACGGCGACCCACCGAGGATCCCGCGCCGCCGCACAGCGCCAACGATTCGCACCAACGGGGACAAACGGTGCGCGGAGCCAACTGACAATCCGCAAGACGTGAGGATTTCGGTTGCTGCCGCAGCCATCATCCTCACTTCTTGCTCGGGAGCGGCGGCGGAAGCGGCGGCGGAAGCGGCGGCGGAAGCGGCGGCGGGAGCGGTGGCGGGAGCGGTGGCGGGAGCGGTGGCGGGAGCGGTGGCAGCGGAAGCCCCTGGCTCGGGATTCGCCTACCGGCAGGCTCACTGCGGTGGCATCGCGGCCGAGCAGGTCGCCCGCCCTCCGCGAGCCGGCCACGCCGCGCGGTCCGTCCGCGGACCCGAGGAGTTGTGTCGGTGGCACGAAGCACACTGTGAACGTGACCGTATCGGACGTCCCGGACCCCCTTGCCGCCTTCGCGGCCCCGACCCGGGAGTGGTTCGCCTCGTCCTTCGCGGCGCCGACCCCGGCGCAGTCCGAGGCCTGGGCGGCCGTGTCCGGAGGCGCGAGTGCCCTGGTGGTGGCGCCGACCGGGTCCGGCAAGACACTCGCGGCCTTCCTGTGGTCGCTGGACGGTCTGGCTCGTTCCAGCCCTCCGGCGGACCCGATGCTGCGCTGCCGGGTGCTGTATGTCAGCCCGCTCAAGGCGCTCGCGGTCGACGTCGAGCGCAACCTGCGGGCGCCGCTCGCCGGCATCCGGGCCGCCGCCGCGCGGCTGGGCCAGCCCGTCCCGGAGGTGTCCGTCGGTGTCCGCTCCGGCGACACTCCAGCCGCCGAACGCCGATCATTCGGCCGGACTCCGCCCGACATCCTGATCACCACGCCGGAGTCGCTGTTCCTGATCCTCACCAGCGCCGCCCGCACAGCCCTGCGCGGCGTCCGGACGGTGATCGTCGACGAGGTCCACGCCGTCGCGGGCACCAAGAGGGGCGCGCATCTGGCACTGAGTCTGGAACGCCTCGACGATCTGCTCGACGCCCCGGCGCAGCGGGTCGGGCTGTCCGCGACCGTGCGCCCGGTGGAGGAGATCGCCCGTTTCCTCGGCGGGCCACATCCGGTGACGGTCATCCGACCGCCGTCCGAGAAGACACTCCAGATCGAGGTGGCCGTCCCGGTCGAGGACATGGCGAACCTCGACGAGACACCGACATCGACATCGACACCGACATCGACACTGACGACGCCGCCACAGGTCCTGCCGCTGGAGGCCGTCGCCGAGGGGCCCGCCGCCGGCCCGGGCCCGCGCGCGTCGATCTGGCCCGCGGTCGAGGAGCGAGTGCTGGATCTGATCCTCTCCCATTCCTCGACGATCGTCTTCGTGAACTCACGGCGGCTGGCCGAGCGCCTGTGCGCCCGGCTGAACGAGCTGTACGCCGACCGCCTCGAGCAGGCCGCGGCCTTCGGACAGGCCACGGCTGGCGGGCAGACCACGGCGAAGAGCACCGCCCGTCTGTCACCGGCGGATCTGATGGGGCCGGCCGGTGGCGCCGCGCCGCCGGCCGGGCTCGAGGTCGCGCGTGCCCACCACGGCAGTGTGAGCCGGGAGCAGCGCCTGCTTATCGAAGACGATCTCAAGTCCGGGCGGCTGCCCGCCGTGGTCGCGACCTCCAGCCTCGAGCTGGGAATCGACATGGGCGCGGTCGATCTGGTCGTGCAGATCGAGTCACCGCCGAGCGTCGCGGCCGGTATGCAGCGGATCGGGCGGGCGGGCCACCAGGTCGGCGCGGCGAGCCGGGGCGTGGTCCTGCCCAAGCACCGCTCCGACCTGCTGGAATGCGCCGTCGTCGCCGAGCGGATGCGGTCCGCGCAGATCGAGGCCGTCCGCTACCCGCGCAACCCGCTGGACGTGCTGGCGCAGCAGATCGTGGCGATCCTCGCGATGGAGGACCGCGAGGTGGACGAGCTGGGCGCGCTGGTTCGCCGGGCGGCACCGTTCGCGGGCCTGCCCGGCTCGGCGTACGAGGGCGTCCTGGACATGCTGGCCGGGCGGTATCCGTCCGACGACTTCGCCGAGCTGCGTCCCCGCATCACCTGGGACCGGGCCACCGGTGTGCTCGCCGGCCGGCCCGGGGCGCAGCGGCTCGCCGTCACCAGCGGCGGCACCATTCCCGACCGCGGCATGTTCGGTGTCTTCCTGCTCGGGGAGAAGGCCAGCCGGGTCGGCGAGCTCGACGAGGAGATGGTCTACGAGTCGCGCATCGGCGACGTCGTGCTGCTCGGCTCGTCGAGCTGGCGCATCGAGGAGATCACGCCGGACCGGGTGCTCGTCACGCCCGCGCCCGGCCGGCCCGGCCGGCTGCCCTTCTGACACGGGGACGCGCCGGGCCGGCCCGCCGAGCTGGGCCGTGCCCTCGGCGCGTTCCTGCGGGAGCTGGCCACGCTGGCGCCCGAGGCGGCGACGGCCCGCGTCCGCGCGGCCGGGCTGGACGACTGGGCCGCCGGCAACCTGCTGAGCTACCTGGACGAGCAGCGGGCGGCCACCGGCCACCTCTCCGACGACCGGCATCTGGTCGTCGAACGGTTCCGGGACGAGCTGGGTGACTGGCGGCTCGCCGTCCACTCGCCGTTCGGGGCGCCGGTGAACGCGCCCTGGGCGCTGGCGATCGGTGCCCGCCTGCGGGAGCGGTACGGCTCCGAGGTGCAGATCATGCACACCGACGACGGTGTGGTGGCCCGCGTCCCGGACGCGGCCGAGGCGCCCCGGGCGGAGCTGGTCATCTTCGACCCCGCGGAGATCGAGGCGATCGTGCGGGCCGAGGTCGGCGGCAGCGCCCTGTTCGCGAGCCGCTTCCGCGAGTGCGCGAGCCGGTCCCTGCTGCTGCCACGCCGCACCCCCGGCCGGCGCACACCGCTGTGGCAGCAGCGCCAGCGCAGCGCGCATCTGCTGTCGGTCGCCGCCACGTTCGGTGACTTCCCGGTCGTGCTCGAGACGATGCGCGAGTGCCTGCAGGACGTCTACGACGTGCCAGCCCTGGTCGGGCTGATGCGCGAGGTCGACGCACGGTCGCTGCGGGTCGTCGAGGTGGAGACCACGGCGCCCTCCCCGTTCGCCTCGTCGCTGCTGTTCGGCTATGTCGCGGCGTTCATGTACGACGGCGACGCCCCACTGGCCGAGCGCCGCGCCCAGGTCCTCTCCCTCGACAGCTCGCTGCTCGCCGAGCTGCTCGGCGAGACGGAGCTGCGGGAGCTCATCGATCCCCGCGTTCTCGAACGGATCGTCGCCGAACTGCAGCGGCTGGTGCCCGAACGGCACGCGCGGGACGCGGAGTCCGCGGCCGATCTGCTGCGGGTGCTCGGAGATCTGAGCCTGGAGGAGGCCGCCGCCCGCGGCGTGGAGCACTCCTGGCTGGAATCGCTGGAACGGGCCGGTCGCGCGATCCGGGTGCGGATCACCGGGGCCGAGCGGTGGGTCCCGGTCGAGGACGCGGGCCGACTGCGCGATGCGCTCGGCGTGGCACTGCCGGTCGGCGTTCCGGCCGCGTTCACCGAGCTGGTGCGCGATCCGCTCGGTGACCTGATCTCACGCTACGCCCGCACGCACGGCCCGTTCGAGTCCGCGGATGTCGCCGGCCGGTTCGGGCTCGGCGTCGCGGTGGTCGAAGGCGTGCTCGAGCGGCTCACCGTCGAGGGGCGCCTGGTCCGCGGCGAGCTGCACCCGGACCGCGCGGGTGAGCAGTGGTGCGACGCGGGGGTGCTGCGCTCGCTGCGCCGGCGCAGCCTCGCCGCGTTGCGCAAGGAGGTTGAGGCCGTCCCGGTTCGGGCGATGGGCGAGTTCCTGCCAGCGTGGCAGTCGGTGACGACCCAGCGCGGCCGCGGCGTCGACGGGGTGTTGCGGGCCATCGAGCAGCTGCAGGGCGCGCTGGTGCCGGCGAGCTCGCTGGAGCAGCTGGTGCTGCCGTCCCGGGTCAGCGACTACGCGCCGGCGATGCTCGACGAGCTGTGCGCCACGGGCGAGGTGCTGTGGGCCGGTTCCGGCGGGCTGCCCGGTAACGACGGGTGGCTCACCCTCGTCCTGGCAGAGACCGCCGAGGACCTGCTGCCGCAGCCCGACCCGGACGCGGCGGCGGGCCCGACCCACCGCGCCATCCTGGACGCGCTCGCGGACGGCCAGGCACTGTTCTTCCGCGGCCTCTCCGACCGGGTGGGCAGCCTCGACGACACCGGGCTCGTCGAGGACACCGCGCTCGCGAACGCGCTGTGGGATCTGGTGTGGGCCGGCCTGGTCACCAACGACACGCTCGCCGCGCTGCGCGTCCAGCTCGGAGCGGGCCATCCGGCGCAGGCGAGCCGCCGGGCCCCCCGCGGCCGGGTGGCCCGGCTCGGCCGCGGGCGGCCCGCGATGCCACGCCGGACCGGCCCTCCGACGGTCGGTGGCCGGTGGTCGCTGCTCCCCGAGCGGGAGAGCGACCCAACCCGGCGCGCGCACGCGCTGGCCGAGGCGCTGCTGGAGCGGCACGGCATCGTCACCCGCGGTGCGGTCGCCGCCGAGCACACGCCGGGCGGCTTCGCGGCGGTCTACCGGGTGCTGGCGGCGTTCGAGGAGGCGGGGCGCTGCCGCCGCGGCTACTTCGTCGAGTCGCTGGGCGCGGCGCAGTTCGCCGTCCCGGGCGCCGTCGACCGGCTCCGCGCCATCGCCGCGGCTCAGCGCGACGCCGCTGACCAGCCCAGCTGGGCAACCTCGGGCCAGCCCAACCGGGCAGCTGCCGGACCGATCTCCATGGGCGCGGGCTTGGCGGGAGCCGGCGTGGCTGGAGGCGGCATGGCTGGAGGCGGCATGGCTGGAGGCGGCATGGCGGGTGCGGGCGCCGGGCACGTCGCGAGCGCGCGCCTGGCCGGCGGGGCGGGCTTCGGCATGCCGCGTCCGGGGCAGGCCGATGCACGGGCCGTCGTGCTTGCCGCGGCGGATCCAGCGAATCCGTACGGCGCCGCACTGCCGTGGCCCCCACGCCCGGCGGCCGCGGGCGAAGGCGAGGGATCCGGTCACCGCGCTGGCCGCAAGGCGGGCGCGGTCGTCGTCATCGTCGATGGTGAGCTGGTGCTCTACGTCGAACGCGGCGGCCGCACCCTGCTGTCGTGGTCGGACACCGCGGCGCTGCTCGGCCCGGCGGTGGAGGCCCTCGCGCAGGCCGTCCGCGCCGGAGCGTTGGGCCGCCTGACCGTGGAGAAGGCCGACGGCGTCGCGGTGGTCGGCAGCGGGCTCGGCGTGGCCCTGGAGGCCGCGGGTTTCCATCCGACCCCGCGCGGGCTGCGGCTGCGCGCATGAGCACATCGAACAGATCACCCGAAAACGAGCCACCCGCGCACGAGCCACCCGCGCACGAGCCACCCGCGCACGAGCCACCCGAACATGGGCCGCCCGAACGTGGGCCTTCCGCGCGGAGATCCCACGGGCAGGCGGCCGGGCCCACCCCATGGGACCCGCGCCTGCGTGCCCTGACGCTCGGCCTCGTCAGCACGGTGACGCTGATCGCGTTCGAGGCGATGGCGGTCATCACCGTGCTGCCGAAGGTCGCTGAGGATCTTTCCGGCCTGTCCCTCTACGGCTGGACGACCAGCGGGTTCTTCCTCGGGCTGCTGGTCGGAGTCGTGATCGCCGGTGCGGAGAGCGACCGGGTCGGAGCGGCCCGACCACTCACCGCCGGGCTGGTGCTGTTCGGTGCGGGACTCGCCGTGGCCGCGCTGGCACCGAACATGTGGATCCTGGTGGCCGGCCGGGTCCTGCAGGGGCTGGGCGGCGGTGCCGTACCGGCCATCCTGTACGCGACGATCGGCCGCGCCTATCCGGAGCCGCAGCGTCCCCGGATGTTCGCGGTGACGGCCACCGCCTGGGTGCTGCCCGGCCTGATCGGGCCGGCGACCGCCGCACTCGTCGCCGAGCACGCGGGGTGGCGCTGGGTTTTCGGCGGGCTGATACCGCTTGTCGCGGTGGCCGGCGCCGGCACCGTCCGCGCGCTGCGAGGCGTGCCGGCCCCGACCACGGTGGACGTCGCGCCGACCGCACCGCGCCTGATCGCCGCGCTCCGGGTGAGCGTCGGTGCCGGTCTGGTCCTCGCCGGGCTGACCGGCCGGTCGGCGCCGGGGCTGGCGCTCGTCGCCGTCGGATCCGTGCTGGCCTACCAGCCGCTGCGCACGCTGCTCCCGGCAGGCACCCTGCGGGCCCGGCCCGGCATCGCGGCCGCGGTGGCCGCCCGCGGACTGTTGACGTTCGCCTTCTTCGGCACCGATACCTTCGTCCCGCTGGCGATCACAGCGGCCCGGCATGAGCCGACCATCGTGGCGAGCGCGGCCGTGACCGCGGTGACAGTCACCTGGACGACCGGTTCGTGGACGCAGGCACGGCTGGCCGGCCGGGTCCCGGGCCGTGTCCTGATAGGCACCGGGCTGCTCGCGGTCTCCGCGGGCACGGCGGGTTTCGCGCTGGTGCTGGTCGACGCGGTGGCACTCGCGGTGCCGATCGCCTGCTGGGCGGTCGCCGGGCTCGGGATGGGCCTGGCCTACTCCCCGATCGCCAGCCTCGTGCTCGCCGAGACGGCGCCTGAACGCCACGGCACCGCGTCGAGCGCGGTGACCCTGTCGGACAACCTGGGGACCGCGCTGGGCACCGGCCTCGGCGGCGCGGCGGTCGCGGCCAGCGAGGCGGCGAACGGCACTCCCGACCTGGGGCTCGCGACCGTGTTCGGGCTGACGGTGATCGTCGCGGCCCTGGGCGCCCTGGTGGTGCGCCGGGCACCCTCCCGGATCTTCCCCGCCGCGGATTCGACCCCAGCCACCAGCTGAGCCGACCGGCCCTTCTCTGCGGCACCGCCGATTCGGGCGCACCGCCGATTCGGGCGCACCGCCGATTCGGGCGCACCGCCGATTCGGGCGCACCGCCGATTCGGAGGCACCGCCGATTCGGAGGCACTATCGAGAGGTGCCCGAAGGCGACACGGTCTGGCTCACGGCGCGCCGGCTCGACGCGGCGCTGCGCGGTCAGCCATTGCTGCGGTCGGACTTCCGGGTGCCGTCGCTGGCAACCGCCGACCTGCGCGGGCGGGAGGTCCTCGAGGTATGCGCGCGGGGCAAGCACCTGCTGCTGCGCGTCGACGGCGGCCTGACCCTGCACACCCACCTCCGCATGGAGGGTTCCTGGCACCTGTACCGTCCAGGCTCACGGTGGGCTGGCGGGCCGGCCTGGCAGATCCGGGTCGTGCTGGTCACCGGGGAGCAGGTAGCGGTGGGTTACCGGCTGCCGGTCGTCGACCTGCTACCGACCGCGTCGGAGGACCGGGTCGTCGGGCACCTCGGCCCGGACGTGCTCGGCGCCGACTGGGATCTCGACCGCGCCGTCGCCAACCTGCTGGCGGACCCGGCCCGCGAGATCGGCGTCGCGCTACTCGATCAGCGCCTCCTGGCCGGTCTGGGCAACATCTGGCGGACGGAGGCGTGTTTCCTCGCCGGCGTCAGCCCCTGGACTCCGGTCGGCGAGGTGCGTGACCTTCCCGGTCTGGTCCGCCGCGCCCAGGCGATGGTCAGGGCCGGGGCGCGGGGCGGGCACCAGGTGACGACTGGTTCCGCCCGCCCGGGCGAACAGCATTGGGTTTACGGGCGCGCGGGCAGGCCATGTCGGCGCTGCGGCACGCTTGTCCGCCGGCTGGATCGGCGGGTCTCCACCCAGAGTTCGTCCGAACGCGGATCGCCGGGACGTAGCCGCGGGCCCGGTGAGCGGGGCCCGCGCCTCGACGTCCGGCGTGACCAGGGCCGGCACGCTGATGGTGCCGGCGGTTCCGCCGACGTCCGCGTCGACGTCGGCGGTGGCAACGATCGGGTCACCGCATGGTGCCCGACCTGCCAGCCAGGGCCGGTGCCAGAGCTACCGGCCGGCTGACCGCAGGTGTGGCCCGGCCACCGGGCCGGGCCTCAGACCCTGCTGGCCGCCAGCAGGCGGGCCCGGCCGCGGGTGAACGCGCCCTCCGCGGCCTTCACGCTGATCGACAGATCATCCGCCGCCTGGCGGGTGGTCCGGCCGGCGGCGCGGGCCATCATGATCTGCCGTTCCCGCCCACGGAGCCGGCGGGTCTGGTCGAGCAGCCAGAGCGCCTCCGCACGGTCGCAGGTCGAGTCCTCGGGACCCGGGTCGCTGGGTGCCGCGACGCTGCGGGCCATCGCACGGTCCGCGCGCATCCGCGCGCGGTGGTGGTCCACACACAGCCGCAGCACCGTCGTGGTCAGGAACTGACCGACCCGATGGCTGTCGAGGTTGCGGAACCCGGCGGCACGGACAAGTGCCTCCTGCGCGCAGTCCTCCGCGTCGGCGGTGCTCGGCAGCCGCCGACGGGCGATGTGCACCAGTCGCTCGCGGTGCGGAAGGACCAGTGACCACCGGTCGCCGCTGAACGGCTGGTCGACGTCCGTGAGTGCGCCTGCCTCATCGGGTACCTGCCGGGCAGGCTCCTGGTTCGGGGATTCGATATCGTCCCCACTGATTTGCGTCATGGCACTTCCACCTGCCTGGCTGCGTCATGCCATCCGGACGTCCGGGACCGCCGGTCTGGCCATCGCACGGCGGCGATGAAAACGTGGACGACGCTCCCCTTCGTCATCCAGCGCCACAATCGCCGATCGGACATCTGGGACATTAGGCCAAACCGCGCTTGTGCGCCATAACCGAGGTCACATACCCAAACCTACATGCCCCTCGAAGGTGCCAACCCGGGTGCACACCAGAAAGTCGAAAAAGAATTAACTGCATAGTCGCTGTGCACTTAGTGGGATGACCTTTGCCCCGCCGTTCCAGCCGAAAGTCGCTGCCGGACAGGCGGAACCGGCCGCTGCCGCCGGATGGAAAGGGCCGGCCGCGGCGGACGGACGTTAAACAGACGTCACACCTGAGAGAATCGTGCCAGATCAGGCCGGGCGGCCCGGCCCGCCCGA
>NZ_ADGX01000160.1 GCF_000177675.1 Parafrankia sp. EUN1f | reverse complement strand
CGCTCAGGGTGGGTCGACCGGGTCCTTTGGCAAGGGTGGCGCTCAGGGTGGGTCGACCGGGTCCTTTGGCAAGGGTGGCGCTCAGGGTGGGTCGACCGGGTCCTTTGGCAAGGGTGGCGCTCAGGGTGGGTCGACCGGGTCCTTTGGCAAGGGCGGGTCGACCGGGCCGAACCACGCGGTCGCCGACGGCTTCGCACCGACCGGGAGCGCTGCCGACACGTCGATCAGTCAACTCCTGCACGATCTCCTGGAGTTCTCCGCGATTGTTCACTTGCTTGGCTTCTAGAACAGTTCCGAGGATGGGCCACGGAAAAGACGGAAACCGGGTGCGTCGCAGCGCCAGATGATTTCGCGCACGTGGACGAGTAGATCCCAGCTGGGCGGACTCATCCTGTTCCGAAGCCATGGCGATGGCTGTTGGGTCGGCGGTCGCGGTCCCCGGCCCGCTGGTGCTGGTCGGTGCGGGTGCGGCGCTGTGATCGGTGCGGGTCGGCGGACGTGCGTCGACCCGCACCGGCGGACAGTGGTGGATCAGGAGATGCGGGCGATTCCGCCGTACCAGCTGACCTGCGCGTCGGTCGGTCCGTCCGCCGCCGGCTCGGCCCGCCAGCGATGGACGATCCGCACCCCGGGTTCGACGAGATCGAGACCTTCGAAGAAGCCCTCGATCTCTCCTCGGGTCCGGGTGGTGAGGGGGATCCCGCGCTGCCGGTAGATCTCGACGAGCCGCCCGGCCTCCTCCGGCGCGACGTCGGCCGTGCAGTGGGTGAGGGCCAGATAGCTGCCCTTGGGCATCGCGTCGAGGTAACGACGGAGGAGATCGGTCACCTCGTCGATGTCGGGGAAGAAGTGGATGATCGCGATCAGCGACAACGCCACCGGGCGGCTCATGTCGAGGGTTTGCTGCACCTCGGGCGAGGCCAGGATCTTCTCCGGTTCGCGCAGGTCGGCGTCCAGATAGGCGGTGCGGCCTTCGGGCGTGCTGGTGAGCAGCGCGCGGGCGTGAGCGAGGACGATCGGGTCGTTGTCGGCGTAGACCACCCGCGATTCGGGGGCGATGCCCTGGGCGACCTCGTGCAGGTTGGGTGAGGTCGGAATGCCTGTGCCGATGTCCAGGAACTGGCGGAGACCCACCTCGTCGGCAAGGTACCGGGTGGCGCGGTGGACGAAGGCCCGGTTCTGCTGGGCGGCGATGCGCAGTGCCGGGAACGCTGTCAGTGCGTGTTCGGCGGCCTCCCGGTCGGCAGGGAAGTTATCCTTTCCGCCCAGAAAGAAGTCGTACATCCGCGCAGAATGTGGGATGTCTGTCCGCAGGTCGACCGGCTCGATTCGCTCGACTGGCCAGCCGTACCTGTTCTGGTTGTCGCTCACGTCCTGGCCTCTCAGCGTCGTCCGGACTCGGCATGCACCGTCCCCCGCGTGCGTCTTGCCGGCGGCCGAGCGGTATCTGCCTGCCGGGTCAGGGAGCAGCGAGATGTTACCGAATTATGGTGGTTCGACCTCAGGGAGTGGCAGGAGGGTCGGCAACGGGACGTGGCGTGGTAACCCCGCCTGGTGCACGCTCCAGTGGGCGGCGGCCCAGGCGGCTGGCTCCTTTTCCCTGCGTTGAGGAGGATTCGGTCGTGACCAACAACGGTGAAGAGGTCCCCGGCGTCACTCGGACCCGAGGGGCTGCCTGGCGTCTGCTGGACAGGGTGCTGCTCCACGCCCGGGTGGAGTCCGTCGGAATGCTCGCCCGTCGAACGCGGCGCATCGTGCTCACCGGTCAGGCGCTGGCGGATCTCGCCTGGTCACCCGGGCAGAACGTGACGGTGTTCCTCGCCGATCCGACCAGGCTGGCGGGGTGGCGCAACGGCCCACGCGACCTCAAGCGCAGCTACTCGTTGTGGGACTACGACCCGGCGGGCCGCATGGAGCTGGCCGTGTACGACCACGGCGGCGAGGCCCCTGGGACGTCCTGGGCCCGTCGGGTGGTCCCGGGCGACGAGGTCATCGTCACCCGGCCGGAGGGGCGTCTGGTGGCCCGTCCCGAGGCGGGCGTGCACCTCTTCGTCGGAGAGGACACGGCGGCCGTCTCGTTCGGCGCGATGCTCCGCACGCTGCCCGCGCCGGCCCTGGTCCGTGGTGTGATCGAGTGCGATGAGGAGGATGACCGGCTTCCGCTGCCCCGTGCCACGGAGCTGACCTGGGTACATCGGCGCGGTGCGCCTGCCGCGTCCTCCTCGCTGCTGACCGCGGCGCTCGCCGACCTCGATCTCTCCGGTGGCGAGCCCGGCGCTGCCTACGTGGTCGGTGAGGCTCACACCTGCCAGGCCGTCCGGCGCCATCTCATCGATGAGCGGGGCTGGCCCCGGCAGCGGGTTCTGGTCAGGGCCTTCTGGACCCCGGGCCGCCGTGGGATGGACTGACCAGTGCGTACGCCGCGGCCGTGGCCAACGGGGCCGCGGCCGGCAGAGACTCCTTCCGTGATCTGGGCAGGCGCGGCGTCCGCCCACCCGATCAGGCCGCCAGCCGCGCCTGCCGGTGGCCGGAGCCGGCGGGGCAGGTGGCTGCGGGCCGGGTCACCCCAAGCGGGGGAGCGCCCAGGGCCGTCCGGGGCCGGACCTGCAGCTTCCCGTCGGCGGGCTTGCCCGCGTGAGCCCAGGTAGGCGTGTCGGCGGATCACCTGGAAGGGCCAGCGAAGGGCGCAATGCCGAAGAACTCTGAAGAGTCGACGCCCGGTTGCGTGACGCTTGTGCCGGTGTACGACAGGATGGCCGGGTGCCTCCCCGCCGCTCTGCTGGTCGGCGCGCGATCCCGACCCCGCTCGCGCCGAACACCGCCCCACGTGCCGTTTCGGTGACGCTGCCGACGCGTCCGGGCCCGTCGTCTCAGCAGGCGCTTCCCCTGCCTGTCGACTCCGCTCGTCAGCCTGTGCGCCTGCGTGACCTTCCCACCGTGGTGAGCTGCGGAGGCTGCGACCAGCGCTGGTCCGAGCTGGAGGCCGCGCACTGCCGGGCCTGTCATCAGCTCTGGCCCACAGTGGACGGCTTCGATGACCATCTTGTGGAGTGCCCAGCCTCGCCGGAGATCGCGCCCAGGAAGGCGAAGCGGATTCCCGACCAGCGCCGGAACTCCCCGGAGGCAGCCCAGGAGCCGGCCGAGCGTGCCCAGCCGTCGGCGGGGGCCGCGCGGGACGAGTGGAACGTCGCCTGACCGCAGGTCGCTGTTCGCTCCGGCGTTCGTGCCTGCCTTCGTGCCTGCCTTCGCGCCGGACGTCGCGCCGGACTTCGTATCGGTGTCCGTGTTTGGCGGTCGTTCTCGGTGGATGATGCGGTCATTGGGCGCGACAGCCCGGTGATCGGGTCAGCAAGCTGCTACGTTCCGGCGCGGGAGCGTGCGCGCGCGTTCCGCGATGGTGGGCTCGGAACGGGAGGACGGCATGACCGTGTGCGGGCTGCTGCGGCTGGACGGCGCCGACGTCCGCCGGTCGGAGCTGACCGGAATGCTCGCGGCGTCCTCCATCGGTCTTCCCGCCGCGCGCCGGGTGCATCTGGATGGTTCGTTCGGTGTGGTCACAGCCGCGGATGACGCGGTCGGATCCATGCCACCTGTGCTGGTGGGGCCGGCCGGGCTGGTCATCGTGATCGTCCACCACGGGGCGGGAGCAAGGGTGGTGCGGGTCGGTCGAGCCGGGGGCGCGCGGGTGACCGCGTCGACGAGCCAGGCAGGCGTCGCCACCGGGCCTTTCCGCACTGCCGGTTCGATCGGTGCCGTCGGGCCGCCGGGGCGGCGTGCCGCCTCGGACGGATCCGATGGCTCCTCGGCCGGCACCGGATCGGTGACCGTGCTGCGTCCCGCCGGCCTGCGCCCGGTCGGCCTGCGTCCTGCGGACGCGGGGGAGTCGCTCCCGGTGGTGGATGCCGTGGATGCCGCAGGCGGCGTGGATGTTGTGGACGCCGGGGAGCCGTGGCGGGAGCCGACCGGCGAGGGCGGCTGGGACGAACGCAATCACGGCGTTCGGGCAGCGGACGCGCTGATGGCCTCGTACCGCGCCGCCGGGCAGCGTGCGCTGGGCACGCTGGGCGAGCACCTGTTGGCGATCGTCTGGGAACCGACCCGCCGACGACTGATTGTCAGCCGGGGTGGCCGGCGTGCGGATGATCTGGTGGTCTGGTCCGACGGCCGCTATTTCGCCTTCGGCGCCGAGCCGGGGCAGGTGCTCGCGGTGGGGTCACTGGGCTCCGTCCGCCCGCGCCGGCTCGCGGCCGGTGAGACCCTGCCGGTGACCGTGGCGACCAGGCTCCGCAGGCCTCCCGCGGCCGACTTTCTCCCCCAGGAAGCCGAATCCGCCGTGGTGGACACGCCCGTCACCTGACCGGCGCGCGCCACGTGGCGCACCGCGGCATCCGTGACCTACTCCGAGGCGGCGCCCCGGCCGGCCCGTACGAGGGTGACGACCTTCCGCTCCGCGACAAAGGACAGGAAGGGGATCGTGCCCGCCAGCATGACGAGGATCGTCCTCTTCGCGGGGAACCGCAGGCGGCTCGCCAGATCGAACGTCGCGGCCAGGTAGATCATGTAAAGCAGCCCATGGATGGGCCCGATGGTCTTCACGACGGCCGGCTCGTCCGCCAGATACTTCAGCGGCATGCCGACGACGACCAGAAGAATCAGCACCACGCCGACCACGTAGGCGATGATCCGGTAGCGCAGCAGCGAGGAGCGGACGGCGGCGGGCGTGGCCCGCGGCCCGCCCTGTGCGTCGGGCCTGCTGGGCTCGGCCGTGCTCGACCGGGACGTCGCGGGCTCTGAGGATGCCGTCACCGGCGGCCTCCCTTACGGTCGTTGTCCGGGCCGGTGGCGTCGCGTTCATACAGCGACGCGAGATAACGGTTGTAGGCGGCGAGCTCGAGGTCCTCTTCGGTCTCCGCCTCCGGGTCGACGGCCGAGACCTGGCCGGGACGAACCTGGGGCAGCGGGGTCACCGCGACGGCACCCGCGGTGCCCTGACGCGGCACGGTCGCCGGAACGGCGGCATTAGCGGCACCGGTGGCGCCCGCGGTGCTCCCGTCGACGGATGGCGCGGGAGCCTCCGGTGCTATGCGCCCGCCAAGGCCCCACTGGGGGCCGGAGTCCTCTTCGGTGTCCCGTGGATGGAGGTCCTCGGAGACCATCCGCCACCACCAGTAGGCGACGAAGGCCGCGAAGATCGGCCACTCGACGCCGTAGAAGAGGTTCTGCATGCTGCCGTGATCGGACTCACCCTTGGTCCACTGCCAGATGCCCATCCGCAGGAAGAGCCCGATCAGCGCGAGCGCGAGCGCATGGCGGGCGATCCACGACGGGCGGAGCAGAATCCTGCGCACGCAGCCGACGGTACCTGTCCGTCCGCGCGGGCGGGTAGCTCCGGCGATCCGGACGTGGCGGGCGTAGGCACCGGCGATCTGAGGACGGATCGGAAAGCGACCGCGGTGAGCGGCCCAAGGGATCACGGGGCCGTGGAAGAGGTGGTGGGAGGTCCGTGGACGCGTGGAGGGCAGCCCTCCCACCATCCGCGGGGCTCGGTGACCGCGGGCGGATGACGGAAACCGCCGACGGAGATGTGACGTGTGAGCTCCGCGTGCTGGCACCAGAGCGGTAGTGCTCCGGTGCCAGTGTCGGTTCGGCCCGCCCGCCCGGCTGGGGGGGGGTTAGCGGGGATCGGGCGGGCCGGAACGACCACCACAACCTGGCGCGGTATGCGGTGGTGCGCTCATATGTCCAGTCGTCCGGGGGCCGCCGGAGGTTGCCGCGGATCGCGGATTTTTTTTCCGTTGTTTTTCGGGGTGGTGCGGTGCCGCCGTGATGGCGCCGTCGGGGGGCGTGGACCTGCCGGCGTCAGTAGTCGGTGCCGGCGTCGACGGGTCTGCTCGGTCGACGGGTCGGCTCGGCGGTCAGTAGAGGACGGCCGCCGCGAGGGTGAGCATCCGGCTGCCGTCGCTCGCCGTGACGCTGATGGGCGTCGATCCCGCAGCACGCGGAAGCCACACGGAGAGCACGGCGTCGGCGTCGGCGTTGGCGCCATGCGACGAGCCCAGTGCCACCCGATGGGACTCGGCATCCCGGCCGTCCCCGACGACCACGGTGAACGCGGCGTTCGGCCCCCCGAGATACAGGTCGAGGCGTCGGGGACCCGATCGTGCGTCGATGCTCAGCCGAAACCGGGAGGCGGCGAGGCGGTCGTTGTCGCCCGTGCCGGACGCGAGCGGCCGGCCACCCGTCCACGAGAAGCTGTTCCGGAAGCTGCCGGCCGCGGTGGCCGCGGCCAGACGGCTGGTGTCGATGCTCGCGGCCGGATGGGCGGCGCGGGTCTGCACGCCTGCGTTGAACAGCACCCAGTCGAGGCAGCCATGCGCTGGTAGGGCCGTCCGCTCGCTGGCACCGAACACCCGAGCGGAGGCGGAGCTGCCGGCGGACTCGTGCGTGGACGCATCGCGATCGTGCCCCGTGTCGGACGAGTCCCCGAACCGGTGGTAGGAGGAGTCATCGCCGTCGCGGCCCTGCGTGCCGGCCGAGGAGTCACGGTCTCGTTGCTGGCCACGCTGACGGTCCGAAGCACCGCCTCCCGCTCCGCCTCCCCAGCCGGAGCCGCCTCCCCAGCCGGAGCCGGATGCCGAGCCCGCCATCCCACGCGCCGTTCCGCGCACCGAGCCAGGCTGCGTGGCACCGGTGCTCCCGTTGGATTGTTCCCCCGGGGACGGGCTGGCGGCGCCGGTGGTGGGCGTCGGCACCGGCGGAGTCGGCGTCGGAGCGGCGGACTCGGAGAGCTGTTCCGACGGCCGCGCGACGCCCTTGGTCGGCTGGGTGTCGTGCGTGGGCGTGGTGGGAGTCCGGGCTGCCGGGTGCGATGCCACGGTGACCGTACCGAGGTCGGCCTCGCTGTGAGTCAGCACGCTGCTCAGCAGGAACACGCCGACGATCGCCGCCGCGCCGGCACCGGCGAGGAGCGGCAGGCGGCCTCGGCCTCGGTCGTGGGCCGGGCGCGGCCGTGGCCGGACCCCGTCCGGCCGCTTCGTGAGCAGGTCGCCGCTCCCAGACGTCGACCGAGGGCTCCACGTGGTGGATCGACTGTCGAGCGTGCGGTCCGTGCCGGGCGCGTCGCCGGTCGTGCTGGCGGTGCCGGGCGCGTCGCTGGCCGTGCTGGCCGTGGCGGTCGTGCTGGCCGTGGCGGACGCGCCGCTCGCGACCAGCGCCGATTCCGTGGTGAGCAGGCCTCCTGCCTGGAGGCGGGCACGGATTCGCTCCGTGTTCGGATCGTGGCTCGCGAGTTCGCGGGCGAACAGGGCCCGCAGCGTGCTGGTGAAATCGTCAGTCGACGCTGATTCGGGGCGCGCGGCGCTCTTGGCGGGCCCTGCGTTCTCGGCGGGCCCTGCGTTCTCGGTGGGCCTCGCGTTCTCGGTGGGCCTCGCGTTCTCGGTGGGCCGGGGCGGGCCACCGAGAACGGCTGACGGCTCGTCGGCGTGCGCTGGGCGCGCGTCGGGGATGTCGCTCCCAGGGATGCGCTCGTCCACCTGGGAGCGAGCAGAGCGTCTCGTGAAACGATCACGGAACATGGCATGCCCATTATGCGAGTACCGGGGGTTACCCGTGAACGCGCACTGTCGCACGCGCCCGTTCATACGGCCTCCACGATCAGGAAATCCGGGTGGGAGCGGTGACATCGCGGGTGGTGTGACCCCCGTGTCAGCTCAGCTCTCACTGCCCCGGAGCCGGCCGTGCGCCTCGCCTTCCCGTAGCCGGTTCAACGCTGACCGCGCGGCGGCCGCCGGATCCACCGCGCCACCGACGCGGCGCCGGGAGCGCGGGGCACCGCCACGGCGGGCGGCTGCTGAACGAGTGGTCGGCGGCTCCTGCTGGGGCACGGATCTGCCCGCCTCGTGGGGCGGGCTCAGGTCTGGCCGTGCGCCGAGCAGCCGTTCCAGTTCGGTCACGGCCTTGGAAGTCTGGCTCTTGACGGTGCCGACCGAAACTCCGAGAATCCGTGCGGTTTCCGCTTCGGAAAGATCGAACGCGTAGCGCAACACCACGCAGGCCCGTTTGCGCGCGGGCAGGGCCATCAACGCGGCACGTAGATCAACCGCGGCCGGTAGATCCGCGTGCTCACGAGCCTGCCCGGCGTGATCGCCCATCATGCCGAGCACCGCGAGGCCGCGGCGTTCCCTGATCATCCGGCGTAGTCGGCTCGTCGCGAGGTTCGCGAGGATGCGCCGGACATAGGCGATCGGGCTGTCCGCCGCGCTGACCCGATCCCAGCGGGACCAGGCCGCGGTGAGCGCGTCGGCGGTCAGGTCGTCGGCGACATCACGGTCGCCGGTGAGCAGGTAGGCGAAGCGCGACAGCTCACGGTGGTGGTTCTCGAAGAAGATCTGGAACTCGTTCCGTGCGTTCGGCTGGCCGGCCAGGTGGCCCGAGCCGTCCGCCGGGTGCTCTGGGAGAGGTTCCGGCTCCTCGGTGTCGCCGCCCCACCGGGTGACCACGTCGCTGCCCGTCGCCAGGAGCTCCACTCCCCAGTCCTGCGGGGCCGCTTCGAGTGGCACCGCCTCCAGCAGCGTGGGATCCAGCAGCGTCGGATCCCACCGGGGTCGGCGATCGGTGCGCAGCTGAGGGGAATGGGCGCCGAGCTCCGCGACGCTGTCCACACTCACCAGGCACACTCCCGAGGCTTGTCTGGGCGATCCAGTGTGCCCTTGTCGCGGTGGCGCGGTGCTGGCTGCGCTGCTGTGTGGCTGCGCGGCTGTGTTAACCGGCACGATAACACCGCACTATTGGACGGTACTCCGCGCCGGAAGTATCGCGAAAGGGGTTGAAGGCGACTAAATCGCGTCGCTGGGATGTTGTCGGCCGCGTCGGTCCGTTCAATCGATGTCGACACCGTCCTCGTGCGCCCGCGATGGGCTGAACTTTCGTGTTTCATGTCCTGATGTCGTGATGGATGTGCCTGGCCCGGTACGTGGCCGGAACGGTGCAGGCTCGCTTTGGCGGGTGCGCGTGGAGCGGGCCGCGGGCGGCCGTCAGCGGAGCCGCGGTACGGCGGTACGCGGTACGGGCCGGGGCGGTACGCCCGCGATGTTCCCCGCGACGGGATGCGGGGTAGGCGAGCGGTATGGCCCCGCTGACTGACGAAGTGCCGCCGGACGCAGTGCCCCCTGACCCCGCCGTGGCTGGAGGCCTCGCCTTGGGTGCCGTGGGGCCGCGCGTCGCGCGCCGGCCGATGGCAGTGGCCGCGGCGGTCCCGCGGCGTCCCGACAGCCCGCCCCCGGTCGACCCACCCCCGCTCGACCCGGACGCGCCCATTCCGGACGACCCGGGCCCGCTGCTTCCCGACAGCCCGGATCTTCCGCCGGCGCCCCACGAGCCGTCCCCCTACACACCCCCGGTCCCCGAGCGGCCGGAGCCGGAGCCGGAGCCCGTCTGAGCGCGAGTGCACCGGGCCGGGCGTGCCCCGCGCCGTACAGTGACCTTCGTGCATGCGGTGACAGTGAGCGCGCCCGGTGGCCCTGACGTCATGACCTGGGCGGAGGTGCCCGATCTTCCTCCGCCGGGGCCGGGTGAGGTCACGCTCGACGTCGTGGCCACCGCGGTCAACCGTGCGGACCTGCTGCAGCGGCAGGGTTTCTACCCTCCTCCGCCCGGTGAGAGCGACATCATCGGCCTGGAGTGCTCGGGCCGAGTAGCCGTGGTGGGCCCTGGCGTCGACGGGTTCGCGCCGGGCGACGAGGTGTGTGCCCTGCTTGCCGGCGGGGGGTATGCGACCCGGGTGAACGTCCCGGCGGGCCAGCTTCTGCCGCTGCCCGCCGGCGTTAGCCTCGTCCACGCCGCGGGCCTGCCGGAAGTGGCCTGCACTGTGTACTCGACGGTCTTCGAACGTGCGGAACTGGCGGACGGTGAGGTCTTCCTCGTCCACGGTGGTGCGTCCGGGATCGGGACCTTCGCGATACAGGCGGTGCGGGCGCTGCGCCCAGCCGCGGTGATCGCGGCCACCGCGGGCAGCGCGGAGAAGCTCGCGCGCTGCCGTGAGCTCGGCGCGAACATCACGATCTCCTACCGGGACGAGGATTTCGTCGCCCGGGTGCGGGAGGAGACCGGTGGCCACGGCGCGGACGTGATCCTCGACAACATGGGCGCGTCCTATCTGGAGCGCAACGTCTCGCTGCTCGCGCCGGATGGTCGACTCGTCGTGATCGGGCTGCAGGGGGGCACCAAGGGTACGCTGAACCTATCGGCCCTGCTGCCCAAGCGGGGCAGCGTGCACGCGCTGTCGCTGCGAAACCGCCCGGGAGGGCAGAAGGCGCGGATCGTCGCGGGGGTCCGGCAGCACGTGTGGCCGCTGGTCGCCGAGGGGCGCATCCAGCCGGTGATCGACCGTGTTCTCCCGATCTCGGACGTCCGGGCGGCTCACCGGGTCGTGGAGGAGCTCGGGCACGTGGGCAAGGTCATCCTGAACGTCGGTGGCTGATCGGCCGGTGCTCAACAGTTGTTCATCGGGCTGACCGGGGAAGTCGTCGCCGCGGTTTTGTCAGCGATCGAATTCAGCTGTTGGTCACTTTTCTTGGTGTTTCACCCGGTCCGCGGCGCGCCCACCATCCGGTGCGCTGTGGCCGGAGCGTGAGCCCTTGTCGGCGCGAACAGGAGTCGGCGATTCCGTCGGATGGACTCGCCCGCTCGGGAGGGCAGGATGGAGGGCATGACAGACCAACCGAAACCCCGCGTCGTCGTTGTCGGCCCGGACGGCGCCCTGCAGGAGGTCCGTGGGGCGGTCGGCGTGCCGCTCACACCGTCCGCGGAACCCGGCTCCCACCCGGCGGCCGAGGGGTCGGACGGCGAGGTCAAGAACCCGTTCGCCGACATGGTGTCCCAGCCCGACAAGGTCATGCGAATCGGCACGATGATCAAGCAACTGCTTGACGAGGTGCGGGCGGCGCCGCTGGACGACGCCAGCCGGGTCCGGCTCCGCCGGATCCACCAGAGCTCGATCACCGAGCTGTCGGACGGGCTCGCGCCGGAGCTGAGGGAGGAGCTCGCCCGACTCTCCCTCCCGTTCGACGAGAACGTGACGCCGTCCGACGGAGAGCTCCGCATCGCCCAGGCGCAGCTCGTCGGCTGGCTCGAAGGGCTTTTCCACGGGCTGCAGACAGCGCTGTTCGCCCAGCAGATGGCGGCGCGCGCCCAGCTCGAGGAGATGCGTCGGCGCGCGCTTCCCAGCGGTCAGCAGCAGCAGGGCGGCAACGAGCCCTTCGGTGGTACCTACCTGTAGGCCTTTTCCACCTCACGGTCCACGGTCCGCGGGCGGGTGCACCGCGGGTCCGGGTCGACGACGGAAAAGGGATCAGTGATCAGCTGGCCGGGCTCACCGAGCTCATGTTGAAGTCGGGGATCCGTAGCGTGGGCATCCGCGCGAGGGTGAACCAGTCGGCCCATTCGCGGGGCAGTGTCCGTGCGGTGGCGCCGATCTCGGTGGCGCGGCCCAGCAGGTCGACCGGCGACTCGTTGAACCGGAAGTTGTTGACGGCACCGACGACCTCACCGTCCTCGACCAGGAAGACGCCGTCCCGGGTGAGGCCGGTGAGCAGCAGCACCTCCGGGTCCACCTCGCGGATGTACCACAGGCAGGTCAGGAGCAGACCGCGTCGCGTCGAAGCAATCATGTCGTCGAGGCTGGCGGTGCCTCCTCCGTCGAGGAGCAGGTTGTCGACGAGCGGGGTGACGGGCGTACCGGGCGCCGCGTCGGCGTGGCCAGCTGACCGCGCCGACGCACGGGTCTGCACGAGCGCGTTGAGGCGTCCGTCCAGGATCCAGTCGGTCGGCCCGAGCGGCAGACCGTTGTCGAAGACGCTGGAGGTGGCTGAGGACGAGGTCGCCGTGACGAACGGTGTGGTTGCCAGGCCGGCCGCACCGGGGTCGCTCCACAGCCGCAGACCCGCCGGGCCGATCATCTCCCCGATGCGCGTTCCCCCGCCGGGGCGGCTGAACACCGTGCGCCCTTCGGCGGCGTCCCGGCCGGCGGCCGACCAGTAGAGATCGACCATGAGGTCGGCGACGGCGGACGGTGGCAGCAGCGTCTCGTACCGGCCGGCCGGAAGGTCGACGGAGCGGTCACACCACGCCAGCCGGGCCCGCAGGTGCTCGTCGGTCGCGGCGACGTCCACGTCGGTGAAGTCAGGAGTGGACTGGCCGTGCCACACGGAGCCACCGGGGGCGTTGCTCTTGGCGTTCCACTCCACCGAGCCGGTCGGCTGGCTGTGGCGCAGCCGCAGGCCGGTCGACGTCCCGAGCCAGGTGGTGGTGAGGTCATGTGAGGCGAAGCCGAACAGCCGCCGGTCCTCGGCACGGGCGGCGCCGAATGCCTCGGCGAGATCACGGGCGAAGGCCGCGAACACCGCGCTGCTGGTCCGCTCGGCCGGGTCGGTGAAGACGCCGACAGGTGACGCCGGTGACCCCGGTGGCGCCGGCGATCCCGCGGACGCGGCCGGCGGGCCACCTGCCGGGGTGATCAGCTCGCTGTAGTCCTCGGCGTCCTCCGACTCCCGCGCGGCCGATTCCGAGGCGCGGACCAGCGCCTCCAGGACAGCGAGGTCACCGTCGCCGCCCGGTCCGTCCACCGCGGAGGTGGTGCGCACGCCGAAGGAACGCCCGACGACACTGATGACCGTCACTGACCGGTCCCGGGCGGCACCGTTCGTGGTCAGGGTGTTGTTCGCCCAGCGCAGGTTGACCGTGCTGGACTCACTGGCGATCACGATCGCGCCATCCGCGCGGGAAAGGGCCAGCGCTCGCTCGACGATCTCGTGCGAGGCCCGGATCGCGTGTGCTGCCCCGGCCACCGGGAACCCCCCGCTCATCGCCCGCCCTCACGACGGGTGTTAAGGATGTTGACGTTGCGGAACAGTGCCGTCGGGCAGCCATGGCTCACCGCGGCGACCTGGCCGGGCTGGCCCTTGCCACAGTTGAACGCCCCACCCAGCACGTAGGTCTGCGGGCCCCCGACAGCCTCCAGCGAGCCCCAGAAGTCGGTGGTGGTGGCCTGGTAGGCGACATCCCGCAGCTGGCCCACCAGCTGCCCCTTGCGGATCTCGTAGAAGCGCTGCCCGGTGAACTGGAAGTTGTAGCGCTGCATGTCGATGGACCAGCTCCGGTCGCCGACCACGTAGATGCCGCGGTCCACTCGGCTGATCAGCTCCTCGGTCGACGGGCCACCGGGCGCGGGGAGCAGCGACACGTTCGCCATCCGCTGGATCGGGACATGGCCCGGCGAGTCGGCGAACGCGCAGCCGTTCGAGCGGTCCACGCCGAGCGCGGTCGCGTTCTGGGCCGCCATCCGCCGGTCGAGCTGGTAGCCGACCAGGACACCGTCGCGGACGATGTCCCACCGACCGGTCCGCACGCCCTCGTCGTCGTAGCCGATCGTGGCCAGACCGTGGGGCGCCGTGCGATCGCCGGTCACCGTCATGGCCGGCGAGCCGTACCGCAGCGATCCGAGCTTGTCGAGGGTGGCGAAGGACGTCCCCGCATACGCGGCTTCGTAGCCGAGCGCGCGGTCGAGCTCGGTGGCGTGCCCGACGGACTCGTGGATCGTCAGCCAGAGGTTGGACGGGTCGACAACGAGGTCGTAGCGGCCCGGCTCGACCGACGATGCCTTCGCCTTCTCCGCCAGCAACGACGGGATCAGGTCGAGCTCGGACTCCCAGTCCCAGCAGCCCGCCGCCGGGCCGGCGACCATCCACTCCCAGCCGCGGCCGACCGGCGGGGCGATCGTGCGCATCGTCTCGAAGCCACCGGCCGGATCCACCCGGGTCGCCTCGAGCTGGCAGATCACCCGGACCCGCTGCTGGCTGGTGTCCGTGCCAGCGGTGTCGGCGTAGAACTTGTTCTCCATGACGGCCTCGAAGTGCCCGTCCACATGATCGACGTCCTGGGCGGCGAACAGTGTTCGGCACAGGCCGCCGACCCGCTCGATCTGATCCCGTGGGTCGATGGCGAACGGGTCCGAACCGTAGGCGGACACCCAGGTGGCGCCGGCGTGGACCGGCTCGTCGGCCAGCTCCACCGGTTCCGAGTTGAGCGGCCTGGCCACCTTCGCCATCGCTACCGCCTCTCGGGCGACGCGGACGGCCTCGTCCACCGTCAGGTCGACGCCGGCGGCGAAGCCCCAGGTCCCGTCGTGCACCACCCGCACCGCGAAGCCCGCGGTGACGCCGTCGGAGCGGCTCTCCAGGCCCGCGTCACGAAAGGAGAGCGACGACTCCTTGAGCCGTTCGACCCGGATGTCCGCATGGCTGACGCCGAGGTCGCGGGCGGTCTGGAGGGCTGCGTCCGTGAGAGCCGCGGTGGGCAGCGCACGGAACTCCTCGTCGATCTGATGCGGTGGCAGAGCCGGAGTGGCCGGATCCCCGGGAACGGAAGGCGCCATGCCCCCATCCTGGCCTGCCTCGCTGCCGGCCGTGCCGCCGCGGTCCGCCGGCCGTCACCGAACGGTGTCGTCCGCGCGGTGACCGACTGACGGCTACGACCGCGGCGGATGCTGGCGGGGAGGGTGTTCGCCGGGTTGTCGACGACGGGGCGCGGGCCTCGGCTCGCCGCCCCCGTCGGTGTTGTCCGGCGTGGGCGGAGGCACCGGACGCGACGGAACACGGATCCGGTGCCTCCTTGGCGCCGGGCGTGTCGCGCCAGCATGACCACCCGGAATCTCAGGTCCGGCGACCGGTCCGGACGCGGGTCTCCCGAGTGCACCGAGGCCGGCCCTCGTGCCCACGAGATCCCAGCGGCGCTCGGTCTCCCGCACCGCCGCCACCAGGCTTTCCACCCGCCCCGCCGGTTCTCGGCCGCCGAAGAGGTCCAACGTCATGATCAGTGCGCAGACGAAGTAGCGTGCGTCTGGAGCGTGCGCGTCGAGCTGGGGCGAACGACCGGGCTGCGGCGTGACCGCCTTGAAGTACAGGCCGGTAACCCGTTCAAGGCGCGCGGTGAGATTCTCGACGAACGGGTCTTCGCGGGCCTGCCAGCAGTCGCGCGGCGGTGCGGCGAAGGGCGGCTCCTCCCAGGCGGCGTCTGCGGCCTGGTGCTCCGCCGAACCGAAATCGCAATCGGTCGCCTCGTGAGCTCCGGCGGTGTCATCCCGGGGAATGTCATATCGGGAAAAATCGCCGCCCTCGCCGGACGGTGCCGCGCCTGCAGGCAGCCACGAAGGCGCGTCGTCGGGAGGCCAGCGATCGGCGAGAAGGTCCCCGAGGAAGTCGCGATCCCCAGCCGCTCCGTCATCGGCATGGCGGCGGGGTGACGGAAGCGGAGTATGGGTCCATCGCGCGGCGGTCGGGTCGGGTCCCGACCGCTCGGCACGACCGGGTCCGCGTGAACCCACGGGTGTTCTGCGAAGCTGCCATCGCGGCCCGTTCCTGCGCTGGTCACGCTGATCGAACCGCCGGAACCAGATCGCCCAGACGGCAGTGCCAAGAAGGACGAGAGCCGCTCCGAGAATCGTCAGGGCGAGCGAGATTCCGTGGAGGCCCTCCACTGGTGCCTTGCGGGGGTTCCGCGCCGGAACCGGATCGGGCGCGGGAGCGCCGCCGCCTGACGTGCTCGCGCGTTCAAGGATCAGGAGTGCGCCGATACTTACCGCCCCGACCAGCAGCAGGGTGAGAGCCGCCAGCAGGAGACCGGCGCGCGGCCTTCCCAACGAAGCCAGGAAGAGGGCCGTGGCGAGACCGAGGACGGCCGCCAGCCCGATGGTCAGGTAGACGCCGTTGTAGACGAGCGTGTTCATCGCTGTTCTCCCTCGAATGGATACGAGGGGGACCAGGGCGGGTGGGCCGGTGTCGTGGGACGGACCGATCTGACCTGCGGCGCCCGGTGTGCGCCGCTGAAATGTGGGACGTTCGTGCCTGGCCGAGGCCTTTCACTGTACGGCGCGGCGTGCGAGACAACGCGGGCGTGGGTCGCCGGCCGCGTATGCGAAACCCGCGATTCCACGGATGGCCGCGCCCCCGTGCGAGACATCCGATGCACCTCCTAAGGTGCGGGAGGGCCTGTTCAGTGCCCGGTGAGTTCAGCCAGGATGTCTGCAAAGCGTGACCCCTGCCGAGCTGAATCACAAGGCCTCTTCGCCGAATAATCCTTGATCTTTTCGTGATGGAGACGAAAGTCGATATCTGATTACCTGCTGTCGTTGGGTGATTGCTAAGCGTAGTCACACATTTTGGCGTTCCGCCGGAACCACCAATAAACGGTCAATCCTTTAGATTTTACCGATCCTGAAGCGGAGGGCGGTTAGGTGGCCTGCTCAACTAAACGTACTGGGAGCGAAAGGAGATCCCGTTCGGTGACTCTGCTCGATTTTCGCACGATATCGATCGATGGCCACCAGCATGTACGAAGAGGCCACATCCAGCCCTGTGTCCGGCCCCACTCGCGGCTCCCTGTCAGGGGAACCGCACCGTGGTCCTACTCGGCGATTCCGTGAGCGGTCGTGGATCAGGCCGATTGTGTGGACTCCCCGGCGTAGGCGGTAGACCTGTCTCCGCGCCGTTGTCTGTGGGCTCGCCGACGTCGTTGCGTGGTCCGCACAAGCCGCGGACCCGGCCCGTGGAACGCGCACGGACCGGCGAACCGTGCCGGCCGGCGTGGCCGGGCAGCCCTGGGCCAAGCGGGCTGTCGTCGCCGGTCGGCGTGTTGAGGAGGCGGACCGTAGCGCATCGGGTACCGGCCCGCGAGGCACCCGGCTCTCGAGGTGTCCACATCGCTGAACCGGGTTGGATCCGCGGCCGTGCGACTCACGAGCCGCTCAGGGGACGCGCCCGCGACGGCCGTGCGGTCCGCGCGGAGAAGGAAGATCTCGAACTGGTTGGGGTTCTCCGCCGGAGCCGCGCCTCCGCCGACGACGGGGTCGTCTTCTGTTTCCCGCGACAACCCCCGCCGCTGCGGAGCAGTCGCGGTTTCGTGACAAAGAACTGTCGATTCCTCACGCGGTGTGATCGCCGCCGGTAGTGGGTTGTCTGCCAAGCCGGAGAGCCGTTCGCCGGATCTTATATTCCAGTCGGCTCCAGGCCGGGTACCTGGAGTATTCGGGGCAGACACCGGCATATCTTCGCGCGTCGTACTAGTATTCGCGATGGGCGACCGTGTCGTCGATCCGACAGTCAGGAGTCACTGAGCGATGGAGCTCATCCCGTTGGCCGGCATCACCTGTGGCAGCTTTGCCTGCCCGACCGTCTACACCACGGACGGAGACGATCTGATTGTCCAAGGGTATGTTTCACCGGTTCAGCGCGGAGCCGACGAAGTGCCGGAAGGCGAGACTCGGGTGCGTATTCCGCGCCAGCTCCTCATCGATGCCGCCAAATGGCTACCTGCCGTAGACAGGTAGCCGCTGCCGATTGGCAACCAGACCGGCCCGTGCCCCGATGCAGGACTGTACCGAGGTAGCAAAGATGGTAGACAGGCCCGGCACTTCACCCGATCACGATGACGACCACGGCGACGAACCCGATGCGGCCGCCATCGGGCGGATTCTGGGATCGCTGCGGCGGGAACGCGGGCTTACCGGAGAGGCGCTTGGCGCCCAGGTTGACATGAGCCAGGCGAAGATCTCCAAGCTCGAGCGGGGCCAACTACGGCCGACGCCGGCGGATGTCGAGCGCATCGCCAGGGCGCTGGAGGCACCAGAGAGCGCATTCCGGGATCTTGTGGGTGATGCGGAGAGGCTGGAGGCGGCCGCCACCCGCCGCAGTGGCCGGCGCCGACCCGGCCTCGTGGTGCAGCAGGACTACTTCATCGAGGAAAAACGGGCGCGGGAGCTGCGCAGCTACGAGCCCGTAGCCGTGCCCGGGCTGCTGCAGATCAGCGAGTATGCGCGGCGTGTCGTGAACGGATACTTCTCGCTTATGGCCACCGAGGACGGGTCGGAGACCGAATGGTCTGCCGACACTGCGGCTGCCGTCTCGTTACGCATCCAGCGTCAGGAACGGCTGTACGAGTCCGACCGCACCTTTGACTTTGTCATGATGGAGTCCGTGCTCAGTAACCGGTTCGCATCGCCTGCCTACATGCTGGCGCAGATCGACCGCATCGAGAAGGTCTCCGAACTCCCGAACGTCACGGTACGGGTGGTTCCTCGTACCGTCGAACTACGTTATCCGCCCGCGCAGGGATTCACACTGATCGATGACCGGTTGGTTCTGCTGGAGTCTATCGATGCGACGATCGTGCGTGATCGTCGGACGGTGGACTTCTACCGGCGCGTGCACGACTACTTCGTCCGCAAATCCGAGACGGACTTGGCAGGCATGATTGAGAATTACAAGATCTACTACGCGGAACTTGCGCGACCCAGGTGACCGAGCCTTTTCCGCCACCAGCGCCAAGATGTGATCACAATCGCGTTGGAAACACCGCCGAACGGTGACACCCAGGCCGCCGTCGCGATCGACACTCCGACAGCCGTCGCGACCACAGCGCCCGTTTCGGCGCCATCTTCGGTCGACACGCCAAGCCAGCCAACACACCCCGGTTCGGCACCGCTCATAAAGCAGGCCGGTCCTCCGCACCCATTGACTCGGTGACTCGGCGCATCGATCGAAGGGTCGCAGGGTGATGAGGCCCGAGGGCTTTTCGTCGCATCGCGAAAGTCTCGTCACGCAGGCTGCGGGCGGTGTCGACCTTGCCCAGACCCTCCAATGAGGAGGCCAAGCGCGGGAGGTGCGGGGAAGTGGCCTTCGACCAAGGATCTATTCTAGAGGACTGGGCCTAATGCCACTTAGCCTATTTTGATCAAGCTGCTGCCTGGGGTTCTACAGGGTTGGCGAGCCTGATCGTGGGCGGGGCGGAGTGACGCCTACCGCGCTGGCGGGATTTCTTCACCGGGTAGCGGTGCGGGCCGGCGCGTCGCACCGCGCGAGGGTAGGTGCGTTCGCGGTGCCGGGTGAGTTTCGCGGGCCGGGTGATGTCCGTGGTGATCAGGGTGAGGGCGTGTTCCTGCTGGTCAGGGGGAAAAGGCCGGCGGGTCAGCGACCTGCCGGCGCAGAACTCTCACGGTCCGGGTGAACCGGACCCGGTCGGGGTCGATCCCGGCGGCGGTCGCGGCCGCGCAGATCAGCGCGGCGATCGCGTGGTGGGTGAGCAGGTAGCCCCAGATCTCCTGGTAGACCCCCTCGGGTGACTGCGACCGCAGGACCTTCCCCGGGCCGCGCAGGTAGGTCTTGACCTGCCGGTTCGCGGTCTCGTGTTCCCACCGCTGGTGGTAGGCGCCGGCCAGCGCGGCCGCGG
>NZ_ADGX01000161.1 GCF_000177675.1 Parafrankia sp. EUN1f | reverse complement strand
CTGCCGTTGGAGATGGAAGGCCCCTTCGTCCGGGAGAGCTACCGGCTCTCCCCCCAGGTCGTGCTCTTCGACGGCGTCCGTGACCTGCTCACCGGCCTGCTCGACCGCGGGACACGCCTCGCCGTCGCGACGGGTAAAAGCGGCCCACGGGCCCGTGACCTGCTGACCCAGCTCGGTATCGGTGACTGCTTCGTACGGGTCATCGGTTCCGACGAGGTCACCCACCCCAAACCGGCACCCGACATCGTCCACCGCGCCCTCGACGCACTCGACGCCGCACCGGACCAGGCCGTGATGGTCGGCGACGCGGTCACCGACATCCGCAGCGCCCGATCAGCCGGGGTCCGTGCCATCGCCGCGATGTGGGGAGAGACCGACCAGGACGAGCTCCTGGCAGCGGCCCCGGACTGGGTGACCCACACCCCGGCACAGCTACTCGGCCTACTCACAACACGCCCCTACCAGCCCGCCTGACAGTCACCCACCCACGTGACCGACACACGCAACCGCACGTCATCGGCTCGTGGCCGCGATGGGTGCGCAGGTGGCCGGTCCCGCATTACCGGGTGGCCAACGCGAATATTCAGGCGTGGGCTGCCGATAGCACGAGTGAGCAGGTTTGGAGTTATCCAGATCGTATGATCGGCCGTTCTCCGAACAACGGTGAGCGGCGCGGGACGGGAGTCGCGAAATGGTCGGTACACAGCCCTTGATCGTCCCTGCGACAAATCCCGCGTGGCCGTACCCGACAATCATGGCCCAGTTTTCCCGCATCGCTGCGGCGCGCGCCGCGAATCCTGCAGTGCGCGACGGAGATCTTGTGCTGAGTTACGCGGAGCTGGACCGGCGTTCCAGTGCGCTGGCCAGCGCACTGGCCACCGCAGATGATCTCGATGCGAACCTCGGCATCCTGCTCGGGCAGGGCGCCTGCGCGATCATCGCCATGCTCGGCGCGCTCAAGGCCGGCCGGCCGTTCGTGCCGCTGGACCCGATGCTCCCGCCCGCCCGCCTCGCGCAGGTCCTGCACCTGGCCGGTGCGACCACCTGTGTGACGGACGTCCACCACCGTGACCTGCTGGTGGACGCCGGACCAACGCGCACCGTGCTTCTCGACGCGCGGGGAGCGGTCGCGGAGCCGAACGCCGGGCCGGTCGCACCAGGTGCGGCGGCCGACGGCCGGCTGCCGTGGGAGCATGCCGGGCCCGAAGATCCGGCCTTCGTGGTGTTCAGCTCCGGCTCCACCGGCGTACCCAAAGGCGTCGTCTGGCGCCATCGCACCGTGCTCCACGAGGTGGCGTCGGGTATCAGCCAGGTCGGCGTCAGCCCGGCGGACCAGATCGCGCTGGTGCTGCCCACCGCCTTCGCGGCGGGGATCACGGTCATGTTCTGGGGGCTGCTGCGCGGTGCCACGCTGCACACGCTCGACCCGCGTGCGCGAGGGGTCACGGCCTTGCCCGCCTGGATCATCGACCGCGGGATCACCACCCTGCACCTGACGCCGGCGCTCATCCGCGCCCTGACCACAGCCACCCCACCCGGGTGCGTGCTCGGGCAGCTGCGAGCGGTGACCAGCTCCGGCGAGGCGGTCTACGGCAGAGACGTCGCGGCGTTACGCGAAATTCTACCCACTCCGTGTACGTTCTATAACTGGTCCGGCTCGACGGAGACCGCATCGCTGGCATTCTTTCCCGTCCGCTCCGGGGAGCGGATTCCGGCGGGACCTTTGCCGGTGGGATGGGCCGTCGACGGAAAGGTCATCGAGATCGTCGACGAACAAGGAAATGCGGTGCCGGACGGCGTCGCCGGCGAGGTTTCAGTAACGTCACAGTATCTTTCCGCTGGCTACTGGAACGGGCCGGAGATGACCGCGCAGCGTTTCCGCCCGGTCCGCGAGAGCGCTGGTTCCGGCACCGGTGGGTCGCTGGTCACCTATCGCTCCGGCGACCTGGCACGCCGGAGCCCGGACGGGTGCATCGAACTGCTCGGTCGTGCTGACGCGGCAGTGAAGATCCGTGGGTACCTGGTCGAGCCCGCCGAGATCGAGGCGGTGCTGCTGGCCTCACCGGATGTCGTCGAGGCCGTCGTCACAGCGGAGCGCCCGAAGGACCAGCCGCCGCGGCTGATCGCATACGTGGTGTGTACCAGCACCGTCAAGTCCGCGACGGTGGCGGTCCGCGCGCTGCTGCGGGAGAAGCTCCCGTCCTACATGGTTCCCTCCGCCGTGGTGCTGCTGCGCGAACTGCCCCGCAACGAGCGTGGCAAGGTCGACCGTGCGGCGCTGCCGCCGCCGCCGGTGCGTGCCCCCGGACGCGCGCCGACGGGACGTAGCCACTGGGAGCATGCGCTGCGCGACCTGTTCGCGCAGACTCTCAAGATCGACGACATCGGGGTCGATGACGACTTCGTCGAACTCGGCGGCGACTCTCTGCTGGCCCAGCACCTGCTCAGCGAGATCGCGGCCCGGTTGGGGGTGACGCTGCCGACCTCGGTTCTGGCGGAGGCGCCCACGATCGCGACGCTGGCCGTCCGGGTGGCGGCGGCGCATCGCGGCATCCCGAACCATCCGACCTGCGTGCCCCTCAACGCGGAAGGGTCCGGCGCGCCACTGTTCTGCGTGGCGGGTGCCGGCGGCCTTGCGATCAACTTCGTCGCGTTCGCCCGCTCGCTGGGCCCGGACCTGCGGGTCTACGGCTTGCAGGCCCAGGGCCTGGAACGCCGGGCGCTCCCGGACTGGAGCATCGAGCGCCACGCGCGGCGGCATCTGGCCATGCTCCGCGTGCTCCAGCCCACCGGGCCATACCACATCGCCGGATTCTCCTTCGGGGGCCTGGTCGCGCTGGAAATGGCGCAGCTGCTCTCCGCCGCCGGTGAACAGGTCGCCCTGCTGGCGCTGCTGGACAGCAGGCTGCCTCCATCCGCGCGGTCGGTGGCCGGTGAGACCGGTACAGGCAGCGGCGCTGGTGCTGGCAGCCATGCCGGATGGCAGGTCACCAGCCTGCGGCGGTGGGCCTCGCGGCCCGTGCTGCCGAGTGGGTCCAAGGTGCGCAAGGCGGCCCGGCTGCCACTGACCGGCATCGTCCGATACCCGGGCCTTTCCCATTTCGACGCGTTCTTCGACCAGGCACGAATCGTCAGCAGGTCGTACCGGGTGCGTCCCTATCCCGGCAGGACGGTTGTCTACCTCGCCGAGGACAACGCCGACCCCGCCCGGGAGGGGTGGACCCGTCACCTGACCGGCGACGTGACTGTCGTCTCCGTGCCAGGCGAGCACCACTCGATGCTCAACGAACCGCATGTGGCGGTGCTCGCGGCGGATCTGCGTGCCCGCATCGACGAGGTGCGCCCCAGCTGACCAGAGGGGATGCGCCGCACGACCCGGTTCAGTCAGCTGCTGGCCCTCGGCGGGAGGGTCCGATAGACGGGATTCGGCGCGCAGCCACTGCCGGCCGGCGGCGAGGTGGAGCTCGATCGGCACCATCCGGGGCCGGTCCCAGGCGGCGAACCTGAGTATTCGCGCTCAGGTCGTCCCGGGGGCTGACCGGAAGACTGGCTCGTATGCGCACCTCGCCGCCGACGGCGGACGACGAGCCCACAGATCTCCGGGGCGCTGTGATGTCCCGAAGCGGGAGAGTTCGTCGCGTCTGGTCCTGCGCCGGCCCTGAGCTGGTCGCATTGGCCCACCTGGTTCTCGTCGGGCTCGCCGCGAAGGGCACTCTCCACTCGCTCGCGCACGATGACTTCGACGGGCTGAACAACGCCACGCAGATTCCGTTCGCACTTCCCTGGCTTTTTCTCGGTTTTCCGTTCGACCTCGACCCCGCCTCTGTGGAGGGCGTCTGTTTCCTCGCGTGTTGTGGCGTGTTCAACGCGTTGCTGTTCTACGCCTGGCTGGTACTGAGACGGGCGCAGAGCCGGGCGGCGGGCGGAACGGGACGGCCGACGCATGTGCGTGTAGGCGCGGCCCCCGTCGGCGGTCGCCGGAATCGCCGGTTCTCCTGGACCGATCTCGTCGGCGCGTTGGTCGTCCTGGTGCCACTGGCCGTAGTAGCGATCACGCTGACCTGGCGCGAAGGCAACAAAGCTCACCCCGTCGCCACCATCGCCGCCCACGACGGTTCTGTCATGGCCGTAGCGTTCAGCTCCGATGGCCGCCTGCTCGCCAGCGTCGGCCAGGACGGCGCGGTACGGCTGTGGGCGCTCGACGAGGAGGCCGCACATCCCCGGCTTCTGACGTCCGTCGTCGTCGACTACCTGAACTCGTACTACGATCTCGCGTTCAGTAGGGATCATCGAATCCTGGTCGCCTCGCACTATGACGGCGAGGTCACCATCTGGAATGTGGTCGACTCCACCACTCTGACCGAGTCCGCGACCCTTCCCCGCAATGTCAGCGGAGCCATGGGGATGGGGATGGATCTCAGAGCTGATGGAAAGATTCTCGCCAAGGCTGTGAACGACCATACGGTGCAGCTGTGGGATCTGGCCGATCCGGCAAAGCCTGTCCAACTGGCAACGTTTGACGCCAGACATGGTGGCAGCACGACGGAGATCACGTTCAGTAACAGTGGTCGGGCTCTGGCCGTTGCATCCTCCGCGGCGGTCGAACTGTGGAACGTCGCGGATCCGAGCCGGCCGACTGCCGCCGCCGTCGTCACCAAGCCGGTTGACGGCGCGCACGACATCACGTTCAGCTCGGATGACGCCCTCCTTGCGGTCGCCGAGCCCAGCGAGCACGCCGTAACGCTGTGGGACGTGTCAGATCCCAGCCGTGCGCGGCTGGCCGCGACGCTTCCCACGGACGGCAGGGCCATGGCGGTCGCGTTCGGCCCTGACAGCAGGACACTCGCCGCCGCCGTCGACAAGGCTGTTCGACTCTGGGATATCAGCGACCCCCGAAATCCCGCCGGACAGGCCACATTCAGTAGTCACGACGGGTGGATCATCAATCTCGCGTTCAGACCGACGGGCGCCGTTCTGGCAAGCACTGGCGACAACGGAAAGATCCGTCTGTGGGATGAAAGCCCCCGGCCCCACAGGAAAGCTGCGGCGAAACCGTCGGTACCGTGTGATCACGAGGGTGCGGTTGCCGGCCTGCCGGCGGAGGGCTCCTGCGGCATGTCGGAGTACCAGACTCCCAGGTCGGTCCGGTCGCCGTTGATCGATGCCACGTACACGTGAATACTGAATGTCGATTTGTCCGCGGCGCGGGTCGCGAGGCAGATCATTTCGGCGTCCATCTGGTTGGGAAGGTCGCCGGGGCAGTCTGCCGTGTACGCCCCTCCGCTGCCTGATCCCCGGTACACCGGGCCGATCTGGGTTTCGACCTCCGCTTCGGGCACCACCGGCCGGAGCGGCTCAGAGGTGGTGCCATCCGTCGGCGGCGCCGCGGCGACGCTTTCTGTGGGCGTCGCCGACGTCTCCTCGACGCTGGACGTCGGGGTGACAGCCGCGGTCTCGCCGAGCTGGGCCGCAGGCACGGTCGGTGGCTCGGTGTCGCTGCCCGAGCCGGAGCGGCCGGTCACCGTGAAGCGCGGCGATGGCTGCGACCGCGACCGCCGCGCCGTATCCCCGCGCCCGGCGACGTCCGGCCGCACCGTCGGCGCTGTTGGCGCACTTGCCGCTGTTGGCGCTGTTGGCGCTGTTGGCACCGGCGTCGTCACTGGCGACGCGGGTGCTGGGTGACATGACTACTCCGTCCCCGATGGTCGGATTCCGGCGTTCAGCAGGTCGATATGAGGTGGGGCACCGGCGGGATGTCCGGTGACCGCGCCGCCCCGCCGCCCGCGGAGATCGCCCCGCGGGCTAGGCGAGCGCGTCGAGGGCGCCGGCGGTGTCGAGGTCGACGTACGCGGCTGCGTAGCGTTGCGCGAGCGGAATGGACACCTCTGGTCGTTGCCATCCGTCGGCGGAGGCGGTGGCCATCCAGATGGCGAGGCCGTGTGCCACCGAGGCCCGGTAGCGGAGCCAGATGCCGTCGCGGGTCGGCCGTTCCTCGGCGGGCAGGTCCAGGGCACGGTGGTATTCGTCGATCAGGTCGCTCTCGCACGCCCGGCGGTCGTCGACGGTGAGTGCGCTCTGCACGAAATAGCCCAGGTCGATGACGTGATTTCCGCGGCGCAGCACCTGCCAGTCGAGGAAACCCGCCCGGTTTCCGGGAAGGGTGTAGGTGTTGCCGATGTGGGCATCGCCGTGCAGCAGGGTCTGGGGTCCGTCGGTCAGGGTGCCCACATAGGTGACCCACATCTGTTCGATCTGCTCGCCGGTGAGGGACCGGACCGCCGGTGGAACGGTCTCGGCGACCCTGCGCAGGCCGGTCTCGATACCGTGCATCCCCTTCCACGCCGCGAAGGGCTGGACCCAGGCAAGGTCCTCCCGGTTGAGGCGATGCCCCCAGAAGGCACTGTGCAGCCGGGCAAGGCTTCGGACGGCGTCGGCCGCCTGGTCGGGATTCATGGGTGTGGTCGCGTCTCGAGGTTCCGCGCCTCGGATGGTGACGTCCTCCATGACGAGAACGAAGTCGAGTGTCGGCTCGTCCATGAGGGCGCAGTACGCGGCCGGGTGCTCCAGCGGTAGCTGCACACCGGTGCTGAACAGCCGGGTCTCGTTGAACAATCCGCCTGTCATTGCGTTGAGCTTCGCGTGAGCCGGGTCGGCGGCCTTGACGAAGACAGCGGGCGGACCTTGCTCCCCGATGTAGGAGAGCGCGAAGCGCGCGCGCCGGTTGGTGCCGTCGTCCCGCAGCACGAGGTCCGCCGTACGGACCTTCACGCCGGGAAAGGCGGCGGCCAGGGCCGCGGTCATCCACTCCGCGGTGACGTCGTCCCAGTCTGCCGGTATGCGTATGGCCGGAGGCGCGCTTCCCATCTCGGTCCCCTTTCGTGTGGACATCCGGTCGTGTCGTCCCGTGGCGCCGCGAGGCAGGGTCTGGAGGCCACGGCCGGCGACGGCGGAACCGTCCGGGCGGCTCGGACCGTCGATCCGGTCGCAGGTCGCAAGTCGCAGGTCGCACAGCCGGGGCGGGAAAGCGAGCCTGATCGTCGGCGGACGCAGCATAGCGTAATTTCGCGTTAGACGTCACACGCGAATTACGGCCCACCCCACCGCACCGCGCGGCACGGGCCCGGCGCGGCACCTTACGAGGCAACTAGAGTCGCGTTCGGGAGCGGCGGTCAGCCAACCAGCGGCGCCGGCCCCTCGCAACTCGTGTGCGCAAGGATGGGTGACGATGTCGGACGGCCGCGCGGTCAGCACCTGTGGGTGACCTCGAGAGCGGCGAGTCGGGCACGGCGGAAGAAGCGGACGCGCCCCCGCCGAAGCGCCGCCCGTACGAGAGCCCGACACGTCGCCAGCAGGCGGCCCAGACCCGTGATCGCATCGTCGCGGCCGGCGCCGAGATGGTCCACGGCTTCGCCAGCTGGGACTGGCGCGACCTGACGGTGCGGGCGGTCGCGCGTCGCGCCGGGGTCAGCGAGACCACCGTCTACCGGCACTTCGCCACCGACCGGCGGCTCCATGAGGCGGTGATGCGCCGCCTGGAGGAGGAGGCAGACATCGAGCTGGACGACCTTCAGCTCGATACGTTCGACGACCTGATCCGGCGTATGTTCACCTATCTGGCGTCCTTCCCGATCAGTCCGCCGGCACAGGACGATCCCACCTTCGCGGCGGCCGACGAACGCCGACGAGCGGCGCTGATCGCCGCGGTGACCGAGTCCGCGGACGGCTGGTCGGACGAGGATCGCGAGACCGCCGCGGCGATGTTGGACGTGTTGTGGAGCGTGCCCTCCTTCGAGCGGCTGACCACGGTGTGGCACTTCGACGCCGACCGCGCCACGAACGCCGCCACCTGGCTCGTCCGCCTCGTCCGAGCCGCCGTCCGGGAGGGGCTTGGCCCCAGTCAGTGACTCGACCTGATTGCGGGTGACGTCCGTCCGGCGGGCGGCGCCGGAAGAAGATCTTCTGGTCTTACGCTCAAAGAGCCTACGCAAAACGGACAACTCGGGGCAATCGATCGGCGTCTCGCGACCTCCTTGCTTCAAGTCGCCGCAACTGCCACAAGCCTCCGTAAATTCGGCCTATAGTCGCCGATGGCTCCGTATCTGCGGATCCCGTGCAGCGTCGCACGCCCTGCGCTCCACCTGCGCAGAAGCTGTCACCCCCGGTGTGGACGGGCACATCTGCTCGCATCGCGCACCCCTGACGCGAAGGTCAACGTGAGATCACATCTGTCCGTGCGTAAGCACACAACGGCAACAGCACTGGTTCTGGGCACCGCGCTGGCGGTGGCCTTCCCGGGCGCGGCACACGCCAACACGGTGGGCGTCACGGTGAAGACACCCGGGGCTACCAGCGGTCCCGCGAGTGCCAACTCCGAGATCTCCACCCACGCGGACTGCAGCAGCGGCCTGATCTCCGGCGGCGGGATCAGCCAGGCTACCGGCTCCGGCAACGGCAACCATGTGATGGGCACCTCGCCCAGCTCCGACGGCACCACCGAATACACCGGTTCCACCGGGGTCGTCGGTACCGATGTGACGCACTGGCTCGGGATCGGCGGTAGCGGCGGCCAGGTCGACAGCGGCTTCTCCAGCACCCCCTTCGCACTGTGTTTCAGCAGCAACCTGATCAACCACACCCAGGTCGTCATGAACAAGACCAACGCACCCACCACCGCGACGACGGTGGGCCTGGTCACCGCGACCTGCCCGGCGAACACGGTCCTGCTCGGCGGCGGGGCACGCGCCACCCCGGCCAGTGTCGGCGACTTCAAGCCGATCGCCAGCTTCCCCACCTTCAACAACTCCGCCCATAACTACGGGCAGAAAGCCGCGGCCGACGGCGAGACCAACCCCGACTCCTGGACCGCTGTCGGGTGGGCCAACGGCACCAACAGCACCAACTACACCTATGCCTACGCGATCTGCAGCGGAAACAACATCAACGTCAGCGGCGTCACCGTGAAGGTCCGCTTCAGCGAGGCGAGCGGTCCGACCACGGCGAGCACCAGCCAGAAGGCGACCATCGGCTGCTCCGGCGGGGACGGGAAACTGATCAGTGGGGGCGCCGCCATCAGCGGAGGCAGCGTTACCACGACCAACTTCACCGGACCGGGCTCGGGCGGCGACCACCTCAACGGAAGCTTCCCCAGCGATTCGAGCGGCAACCCGGTCAGCGACGGGACCACCACGGCGGCGTACTGGACAGCCTTCACCCATACCGGGGGCTCAAGCTCACCGAGCACCTATTCCGACGTCTGGGCGCTGTGCGCCGACGACGGCGTCTGAAAACCCTTCAGCCTCGGACCCCGGACGGGCACGGCACCGAGCACGGCCCGCCCGGACCTTCGCCGCGTGACGTGACGAAGAAAAGGGCCCGGCGATACGCGGCCGGTGGCCGGCAATGGCACCGCACGGGACAGCCGGCGCCGTTCCCGGCGCACGCCTTCTCACCGAGGAGCGCGGCGATCGCGGTGCCCCACGGCTTCTACGACCTCACTGCCGGCACCACACCAGGGGGCAGTGTCGGCAGTGACGGAGCGCTGCCGCGTTCGCGGTGGCGGTGGCGGTGGCGGTGGCGGCCCGGCGTCGCGGTGGGACGGCGAGGCCGGTCCGGCGAGTTCTCATGGTTCATGAATGTTTTACCAGAGGGGGATGATCGTCATACGTAATCGTCGCGTATTCGCGTGGTCTGTTTCGGTGCTAGGTGTTTTGCTGAGTATGACGCTGACCAGCTGCGTGCCGGAGCTTCCGGCGGGTGGCTCTCCGAAAAAAGCCTGCGGGAGCTCGGGTGCCCTCAACAAGAAGACATGCACCTACAGCACCGTCGGTTCAGACACCTTCACCGTTCCCAGCGGCACAAAATGGGTCGAGATCACGGTTGTCGGCGCTCAGGGTGGTCATTACTATATCGCCGGTGACGACATTCACGGTGGCTCGCTGACGGGCGACATCACCGGACGTCCGGGTGGGGGCGGCGGCCGTGCGTACGGCGTAATAGCGGGTCTACCCGCAGGCCATGTGCTGCAGGTCGATGTCGCCGGCAAGGGTACTGACGGCACTGCGGCAAGCCGGTCTGGCGGGAAGAACAACGGGCCTTCCGGGGGGCAGGGCGCCGCGGGCGGGTTCGGCGGCTCCACCGGTGGTGTCGTGGGCGGTAAGGGTGACGCCGGCGGCGCTGATGGCGGCACATCGAGCAACAACGGTGGCAACGGTGCCGGCGGCGGCGGCTCCTCGGATGTACGGGTCGCTACTGGGGGCTGCGCAAGGTTGACGTGCGGCCTGTCGGCTCGAGCGCTGGTCGGTGCGGGCGGCGGCGGCGGTGGCGGCACCGGGGGCCAAGGCTATGCGCTCGGCGGGGCCGGCGGTGCCGGTGGCGGTGACGCCGGCGCTGCTGGTGGTGCCATCGTCGATGGTGGGCATCCGGGGGCTCCTGGGGGCGGCGGAACCCAGACCGCGGGTGGGGCCGCGGGCCTCAACGCCGGGCGGCACGCGACTCCGCCTGCCCCCGAGCCCGACGATCCGCGCTTCGGCGGTGATGGTAGCGCCGGTAGCGCTGGCTCGGGCGGCGTCGGGGGCGTGGGTAACCAGCCCTGCCTGGGTGTGCACAACCCGCCCTGCCGAAACCCAGATGATCCGACCTCAGGCGGTGGCGCCGGCGGCGGCGGTGGTGGCGGCTACTTCGGCGGCGGTGGCGGCTCGGGAGGTGGCGGCCTCTCGATCGGCGGCGGTGGAGCGGGCGCCGGTGGGGGCGGGGGAAGCTCCTTCGTCGCGTCCAACGCGAACATAAGCTCTGTCCTCCTGACCGCTGGCGTCAACACCGGAACCGTCAACAACGGAAACGGCCAGGTGATCATCACGTGGGGTAGCTCCAACGAGCCCAAGCCCACTCACCCGGCTGAGCCGGAACCGACAACAAGCCCGGAACCGACAACAAGCCCGGAGCCGACAACGAGCCCGGGACCGACGACCACACCGACGACGGAACCGACGACGACGCCGACAACGGAACCGACACAGGGGCCTGGCCAGAAGGCGGCGGCGGCCACCGCCTACGTGATCAACAATTTCGGTAACACGGTGACCCCGATCGACGTGACCACCAATACTGCCGGTACCCCGATCCCGGTCGGCGCGACTCCCAGAGGACTTACGGTCACACCTGACGGCAAGACCGTCTATGTGGCGAACCGGGCCGACAACACGGTGACACCGATCAATACGGTCACGAACACCACTGGTACGCCGATCCCGGTCGGCGAGTCCCCGTTCGGGATAGCGGTGACTCCCGACGGCAGGACCGCATACGTGGTGAACAACGCCAGCGATGACGTGACGCCGATCGACGTGGCCACCAATACCCCCGGTGCCAACATCCCGGTCGGGGACAACGCGCACAGCGTCGCGGTCACGCCCGACGGCCGGACCGCCTACGTCACCAACTCCGCAAGCGGCACAGTGACGCCGATCGACGTGGCCACCAACACCACCGGCAACCCGATCCCCGCCGGGAACAACCCGCAGGGAATTGCGATCACGCCGGACGGCAGAACCGCGTACGTCACCGACAACGCCAATGCCGAGAGCGCCACCGTGACACCGATCGATGTGGCTTCCAACACCCCCGGTACACCCATCCAGGTCAGCGACCGCCCGGTCGGAATCGCGATCACGCCCGATGGAAAAACCGTGTACGTCACCAATGAGCGCGAAAACGTGGTGACGCCGATCGACGTGGCCACCAACACCCCCGGTGCCACCATCACCACCGGAGGAACCCTGCCGTTCGCGATCGCGATCACGCCGGACGGAGTAGCCGCCTACGCGGTCAACCGCGACAGCGACACGGTGACGCCGATCGATCTGGCCACCAAGGCACCCGGCACCCCCATCCCCGTGGGTGACCGACCGGTGGGGATCGCGATCACCCCGGCGCCGGTGTGTGGGAGCACCGGTGCGCTGTCCGGGACAACGACCCTGACCTGCACGTATCACTCCGTCGGATCGGACACCTTCAGGGTTCCCGCGGGAGTGGGCTCGGTCGAGGTCGTCGTCACCGGCGCCCAGGGCGGGCACTACTTCATCGCCGGTGACGCGGCGCACCCGTCCCCGGCCGGGGACATCACCGGACGTCCCGGCGGAAGCGGTGGCCAGGCATCCGGGACACTGACGGGTCTCACGAGCGGCCAGGTCCTGCAGGTGGACGTGGCGGGTAAAGGCGCCAACGGCACCGGTGCCTCACGCTCGGGCGGGATGAGCAACGGCCCGTCCGGCGGGTCCGGCGCACTCGGCGGGTTCGGTGGGTCCACCGGCGGCGTGCCGGGCGGGCCTGGCGATGGCTCCGGCGCGAACGGCGGAACAGCCTTCAACGGCGGTAACGGTTCCGGCGGCGGCGGCTCCTCGGACGTCCGTCTGGCCGCGGCGGGATGTGCCGGACTGACCTGTGACCTGTCCACCCGGATGCTGGTCGGCGCGGGCGGCGGCGGCGGAGGCGGCACCGGAGGCCAGGGCAACGCGCTCGGCGGAGCCGGCGGTTCCGGTGGTGGTGACACCGGTGCCGACGGCGGGACGACCGTGGACGGTGGCAATGCCGGATTCTCCGGCAAGGGCGGCACCCAGACGGCCGGCGGCACCGGAGGGCTGAACGCCTGCCGGCACGGCGCTGGGAGTCCCCCGCCCAGCGACCCGCTGACCGATCCGCGCTGCGCAGGGGACGGCGCTGACGCCGCTTCCGGGGCCGGCGGGACCGGCGGGGCCGGCAACCTGCCCTGTAACGGGGTGTACGTCCCGCCCTGCCAGAACCCGGCCGCCACCACTTCCGGCGGTGGCGCGGGCGGCGGCGGAGGCGGCGGTTACTTCGGTGGTGGCGGCGGCAGCGGTGGCGGCGGCGCCTTCGGCGGCGGTGGTGGCGCCGGCGGGGGCGGCGGTGGCGGCAGCTCGTTCGCCGCGCCGGACGTCGTGAACGCCGTCCTGACCACCGGCGTCAACTCAGGCACGGTCAACGACGGCAACGGTGCGGTCACGATCACCTGGACGCCCTCCGGCATCTCGGCTCCGGCTGCGGCCGCCGCGCCGGCTGCCGCTTCGGCTGTAACTCCGGCCGTGACTCCGGCGGCGGTTGCGATCTCGACCGTCCCGCTGACCCCAGACCCCACTCCAACCCCGACCCCGACCCCGGTACCGACCCCAACGCCCGCACTGGCCCCGAAGCCCTGACAGGACGAATGACAAACCCGCGGAGCCCGCACGGGTAGCGCGCACGGGTAGCGCGCACGGGGCAGCGCAAACGCCGCGCTCGGCCGGTGGACGAATCGATCACCGGCCGAGTTGCGTTCACCCGCCACTCCGAGTCGCGACGTCCGGCCGGTGCGGAATGCCGGTTCCAGATTCGCTCGGGTCGCGCCGAGCGCCGAGGCAGAATGGGCTCGTGACCGATCGCTGGATCCAGCTCGACGGATGTGTGAACGCGCGGGACCTCGGCGGGCTGCCGCTGGCGGGCGGCGGCCGGACCGCCCGCGGTGTCCTGTTCCGGACCGACACCGTGCAACTGCTCAGCCTGGACGACATCCAGCGGCTGGTCGACGGGCTCGGGCTGCGCGCCGTGCTGGACCTGCGCACCCCGAGGGAGGCGGCGGCGGAAGGCCGCGGCCTGCTCGCCGAGACCGACGTGCTTTACCACAACCTGGCGTTCGTGCCGGACTCCTACCTGGTTCCCGGCGACCCGGAGCACAAGGTAATCGTCGAGCGCCGGTCGAAGCAGGAGGTCGCCGACCACTACCTCGACTACCTGCTCCGTCCGGGCAGCGAGGCGCCGGACGCCGTCCGGCTGCTCACCCGGCCGGCGGAGCTGCCGGCGCTGTTCCACTGCGCAGCCGGCAAGGACCGTACCGGGGTGCTCGCCGCGCTCGTCCTCGACATCGCGGGGGTGGAGCGGTCGGCGATCGTCGACGACTACGTCCTCACCAACGAGCGGCTGCCGCGGATCGCGGAGCGGCTCGCCTCACTGCCCACCTACGGCAGCCGGCCGGCCAGGCGGGACATCAGCTGCCGCCCGGAGACCATGTGGACGTTCTTCGAGCGGCTCGACGACAAGTGGGGCGGCGCCACCGGCTGGGCGGCCGCCCACGGCATCACCGACCCCGAGCTGGACGTCCTCCGAACCCGACTGCGCGCATGACCGACCAGATCTGCTCGCGCTGGGCAGGATCTCCCACATCTACCAAACACGAACATTCACCTGCCGTTCCATTCGCCGATGAAACACGCTTCCCTTCCCCTTGCTTTTGATGGGTTTTCGCCGGTGATACCCGTGACCGCAGGGCGCGAAGGTAGAGCAGTCGCCGGAATCAGCGGCGCGGCACCGTTGCGCCGCGACCTCTCTCCTTGCTGCTACGCTCCGCGTGAGCGTTGCAACCACGGGGAAAGTCAGGTGGAGGTTGTCATGCCGTTGAAATCCTACGGAGTTCTCGCCGGCCAGGTACGTGACCACCGCCGAGAGGGCGGCGCGGACAGCCCGCATTACCAGATCGAGGTGGATGCGGCCGGAACAATGTTCCGGGTGGCGGTCAACGTGCTGTCCTCCCAGGCCCCCGCGGAGCTTCTCTACACCGCCTCCGAGGACTTCACCCATCCGATCCTGCCCGGGCTGGCCGCCCTGCCCGACGGATTCACCACGCTGGACAGCACACCGGGTGGGCTCGCGCTGGATTTCATTCGCGGCAACCTGTTCGACCGCACCAGCCTGCGAACACTGCCGTCGGACAAGCCCGGCCCCGACAACGATCTGGCGGACAAGCTCGACCACTACGTCCAACGCGCCGAGGCCGATTCGACCGCCCGGCTGTACGCCTTCGGGCAGCGTTGGGGCCCGGAAGCCACCACCCCCGACAAGATCTTCGGATTTCTCCCCGGGAACGGCGTCCACGACATCCACATGAACCAGGGCAACAGCCGCCAGTTCATCCGGGATGACGGTGTCTGGCAGGACGGCGGGCTCCTGCTCGCGTTCGCCGACCGATGGGTCGCGATCTTCCTCGCGTTCCAGAACCAGATGTGGCACACCGACGACAGCACCGGCCACACCCTGGTCGGCGTTCCGCCCGCGGGCCCGGCCGGCCACCCCGCCCCCGGCGAGCCCGACCGGCAGATCCGCATCATCGCCGCGCTGGTCAACCCGCTCGGTCCCGCCCCGGAGGCCGAAACCGTCACGCTGCTCAACACCACCGCCGAACCGGTCGATCTGGCCGGCTGGTCCCTGCTCGACCGCGCCAGCCACCGCGCCCGTCTGACCGGCCCGGTGCTTCCCGCCGGCGACGCGGCGCGAATCCCCGTCCCAGCACCGGTCGCGCTCGGCAACAGCGGCGGCACCATCACCCTGCTCAACGCGGACGGGCTGAAGGTCGACGGCGTCGCCTACACCACCGCCCCCGAAGGACGCACCCTCGCCTTCTGACCAGCCCGGCCACACAGGCACCGGCAGCCCGAGTCGTCGATCCGACTGGGTGCGCGGGCCGGGTTTCCTGGACGCCACCCGGCGCGCTGCCGCACGATCGTTGCGTGGCAGCCAGCGGAGTCGAGGTACTCGCGGCACAGGGCGATACCTGGGGGATCAGCGGCCCGACCTTCCTCTCCATTTACGGCTGGGCGTTGGTGGGAGTCTCCGGTCTTGTGTTTCTCATGCGGCAGCGGCTGCTGAACCGCGCCGCTGATTTTCCGGTTCACTCGAACAGTCAGCTGCGCGGGGACTACGCCTATCTGACCGGTGGACTGAAACGGGCGGTGGACGTCGCCGTCGTCTCACTGTGCGAACAGGGTTTCCTGGGGCCGGCCCCGTCGCACGGGCAAGTGCGGGTCGCGCAGTCCCCAGCGCCGGGCATGGTGGGCCCGTTCGAGCAGATGGTGTTCGACCTCGTCGGCGCGATGGGCACGGCACGGCCTGCCGATCTGGTGCGTCGTCTCGGCGGGGACGCTCGGGTCATGGCTGTGCACCATCATCTGGTCGGGTTCGGTTTCGTTGCCGCACCGGAGCAGGCGCGAGCGATCCGGTCGCTGACCAGGTACTTCCTCCCTCTGCTGGCGCTCGGTCTGATCCGGCTGGTGTTCGGCGCGTCCCGGCACCGACCGGTCGGCCTCCTGCTGCTCGAACTGCTGGCCACCGCGCTGGTGATGATCGTGGTCGCCACTCCCTGGCAGGACCCGATACTCACCTCGACCGGCCGTCGTGTGGTGAGCCGGGCTCGGGCGGACTTCGCCGGTCTTCGTTCGGGTGGCCTGCAGGGCGAGCGCGCGCTGGCGTTGTCGCTGTTCGGGCCGGCCGCCCTGTGGGCCGCCGATGCAACCCTCGCCGGGTGGCTGGGGTTCAACCGGCCGTCGAGCGGCGGTGGCGACAGCGGCGGTGGCGGCTGCGGTGGGGGTGGCGGCGGGGACAGTGGAGGTGGCGGCTGCGGTGGGGGTGGCGGATGCGGTGGATGACAACCGGTGGATGACGACACCCGCGGCAGATGAAGACACCCGCGGTGGGTGACGACGGCGGGAGACGACAGCTGTCCGGGCTGATCCCGGGTCTGGGTGCCGGGTGGCGCCCGCCGCTGGCGAACGTGCTCGCGCAGCGCGCCGACCTGACCTTCGTCGAGGTCATCGCCGAGGCCGTGGACCCCCGGGCGCCGCTGCCGCCTTCACTCGCCGGCCTTGCCGAGCGGGGCGTCCCGATCGTCCCGCACGGGATACGGCTGTCCCTGGGAAGCACGGAGCGTCCGCAGCCGGCTCGCGTCGCACGCCTTGCCGCGGTGGTCCAGCGGTGCCAGGCGCCGCTGGTGAGCGAGCATGTCGCGATGGTCCGCGCCGGCGGCCTCGAGGCGGGCCATCTGCTGCCGGTGCCACTGACCCGGCAGGCGCTCGGCGTGGTGGTGGGCAACGTCCGGGCGGTCACCGCCGAGCTGGGTGTGCCGCTGGCGCTGGAACATCCGGCGTCCCTGCTGCGGTGGCCGGCGGACGATCTGCATCCGGCGGACTTCCTGACCGAGCTGGCCGAGCGAACCGACGCGCTGCTGGTCCTGGACGTGGCCAATCTCCACGCCGACCGGCACAACCACGGGCTCGACCCGGCCCGGTTCCTCGACCGGCTCCCCTGGGAGCGGATCGCCTATGTGCACGTGGCCGGCGGGGTCGAACACGACGGCCGCTACCACGACACCCACCGCCACCCCGTGCCGCCGGCGGTGCTGGACCTGCTGGCCGAGGCTGTCCGCCGATGCCCGCACCGCCTCCCGGTGATGCTGGAACGCGACGGCGACTATCCCAGTGCCGCCGGGATGAACGCAGAGCTCGACGCCGTCGCGGGCGTGCTGTCAGTCGCGTCCACGCCCGCACCCGCGCCCTCGGCCCGGCCCGGGCCGCCGTTCCCCGACTCGCGCCAAGCCGCGAAGCCGGCCGGCGGTGCGAACGCGGCCCAACAGTTGGATCTGGCCGCCGAACAACCGGATCCGGCGGCCGAACAGCGGGACCTGGCGGCTGAGCAGGCTGATCTGGTGCGAGGGCTGGTCGCCGGCGGGCCTGACCCGGCCGCGTTCGATCCGGCCCGCCTCGCGGCCACTCGAGCGGCCCTGCTGGACAAGCGGGCACGCGAGGTCGCGGCCGTGTGGCCGGCGCTGGCCCGAATGCCCGGCTTCGCTGACCGGTTCGCCCGCTACGCGGCCGGCACGCCACCGCACGGCCCGGTCGCCGACGGGCGTGCCTTCGCCGAGGCCGCCCGCGCCACGCTCGACATCGCGGCCGTGGCCGAACTCCTGGCGCACACCCTGCCGGGACGTCCGTTCGCCGTCCGAGCCGGGCGTGCTGCCGACGGGCGTGCGGTTGCCGCGGTCCGGCTTCCGGGCGGCGCCTTTCGGCTGCTGAAGCTCCCGCGCCACTGATCAGGCCGGGCTCACGAACCGATCGGGCCAGACCCATCGGCGATTGATCCGCGACCGTCCCGCTCCACATGCCGAGAACCTGACCTCTGCGCCGGATCTCCCTGTTCAGTCACTGCTGGGGTTCGACGACGAGATCTTTCGCTCAGGTCTCCCGCGGGTAGGCGACGTACGCGAGCAGGTCGACTATCGCGGGAGCAAGTACGCCGGCAATTCACGCCAATAGGGACAACCAGGACAGGGGAGTCGCTTGGCAATCCGCAAAAAGTGAGGATTACGGTTGCCGCCGCAGCCAAAAGCCTCATTTCTTGCTCGGGAGCAGCGGCATCGACGGAAGCCCGAGGCTCGGGAATCTGCGACGGGCTGTAGTAGCCAAAATTGCTCGGCAGCGGCGGGGGTGGACGAGTCCGGTCGGACGTCAGCAGTCGATGGAGTGCTCGACGAGTTCGGCCCGCAGCTGTGTGAGGGTCGGGTTGTCCGGCCAGGTGCGGTCGTCCTCGACCTCGTGCCCGGAGCCGCGGGCGTCGCGGACCTCGTCGACGTCGAAGTAGTCGACGAGACCGCGGCCCGAGGAGCGCACGTCGTTCTCGAGTTCGACGTCGCAGGTCTGCGGGTCGGCGTCGGTGTTCACCAGGACGTGCGCGTCGTAGGCGACGGTGCGCTTCTTCCCACCCTTGCGCTCGATGTCCGCGGACACGTGGACCTTGCCGTAACCTTTCGTGCGCAGCTTCTCGGCGAACTTGTCCGCATCGTTCTTGGAGCCGCAGGCCGTCAGACCGGTCAACACGCTCGCGGTGAGCACGAGGGCGATCCCGCCCCTGACCATGGGTGTCCGCTGCTGCCTGGTCATGTTTTCTCGTCCTGCCTTCCACCACACAAGGTCGACACGTCTCGAGCAGAGGTCGACATGACCTGAGCCGGGTCGGTCCAGAATGACCCCTTCGCCCGGAAGGCACCCGCCTGTGTCACCTATTGGGCAGGCACCTCCGTCACAGACAGGCACCCCCGGGCAGGCGCCCCCGGGCAGCACCCCCGGGCAGGCACCGGCGTTGGTACGCACTGCCGGTCGTGACCTACGCGCGAACCGAGTGAACCAGCTGCTCTCAGGACTGGACGGAGACCCTGAAGGCGCAGCCGGCCTCGGCGAGGTAAACCTCGCCAGGACTGCCCGCGTTGAGCATGACCGGGCCGTCGCCCTTGTGTGCCGTGACGAAGTCGAGTGACCGACCGTCGATCGCACGCAGCGT
>NZ_ADGX01000162.1 GCF_000177675.1 Parafrankia sp. EUN1f | reverse complement strand
TGTCCGGGATGAAACGGTGGAAGATGCCCATCGCGTTCGACCCGCCGCCGACACAGGCGACCACCGCGTCCGGCAGGCGGCCGAGCAGGTCGAGGGTCTGCTGACGCGCCTCCACCCCGATGATGCGCTGGAAGTCACGCACCATCATCGGGAACGGATGTGGCCCCATCACCGACCCGATGCAGTAGTGGGTCGAGTCGACCGTGGCCACCCAGTCACGCATGGCCTCGTTGATGGCGTCCTTCAGGGTGCGGCTGCCGGACGCGACCGCGACGACCTCCGCGCCGAGCAGGCGCATCCGCGCCACGTTGAGAGCCTGCCGGCGGGTGTCCTCCTCGCCCATGTAGACGACGCACTCCAGGCCCAGCAGGGCGCAGGCGGTCGCGGTCGCCACACCGTGCTGACCGGCGCCCGTCTCGGCGATCACCCGCGTCTTGCCCATCCGGCGGGTCAGCAGGCACTGCCCCAGCACATTGTTGACCTTGTGCGAGCCGGTGTGGGCGAGATCCTCCCGCTTGAGCAGGATGCGCGCGCCGCCGATCTTCTCGGTCAGCCGATCCGCGGCGGTCAGCGGCGTCGGGCGGCCGGCATAGGTCGACAACAGCCGGTCGAGCTCACCGGTGAAGGTCGGGTCGACCCGGGCGGCCTCGTAGGCGGCCGAAAGCTCGTCGAGCGCGGCGAACAGCGCCTCGGGCACGAAACGCCCGCCGAAACGCCCGTAGTGACCTGACACATCCGGAACCGACTGCCAGCTCCGGGCCGCTTCGACGGACGACCATTGATCGGCCGCGCCGACCGCGCCCGGGCGGGTCGGGTCAGTCGCGTCGGAGGAGCCGGCAAGCGTTCCAGCGGATCGAGCAGTCACGGCCCTGACTGTACCGGCGTCCGACCCCACCAAGGTGGCCGCGGGAGAGCTGCGGCCAGACGAGGACCGTCCGGACACGGATGGACGCCACGGGCGCCGCACCGCGCTCCCGGCCGGGCATCACGCCCCGGCCCGCCCGGCATCGGCGGGCCGGCCGCCCCGGATCCGGGCCAGGGCGTCGGCCGCCTACGGGATCAGTGCGCGATGCGGGTGGCCGGATGGGTTCCGGCCGTCACGAGGTCCGCGACGAACTGCCGCGGGTCGCCGCCGGTGACGGCGGCCTCGCCCACCAGCACGGCGTCCGCACCCGCGCCGGCGTACTGAAGGAGGTCGTGGGGACCGCGCACGCCGGACTCGGCGACCTTCAGCACCCCGTGGGGAACCATCGGTGCCAGCCGCGCGAACGTCTCCCTGTCGACCTGGAGCGTGCGCAGGTTCCGGGCGTTGATCCCGATCAGCCGGGCTCCCGCGTCGAGCGCGCGGACCATCTCCTCCTCGTCGTGCACCTCGACCAGCGCGGTCATTCCCAGCGACTCGACCCGCTCCAGCAGCCCGATCAGGCGTGGCTGGTCGAGCGCGGCCACGATCAGCAGGACCAGGTCGGCACCATGCGCCCGCGCCTCCAGCACCTGGTACGGCGACACCACGAAGTCCTTGCGCAGGACCGGGATGTCCACCGCGACCCGGACGGCATCAAGATCCGCAAGGGATCCACCGAAGCGCCGCCGCTCGGTGAGGACGCTCACCGCCGCCGCGCCGGCCTGCTCGTAGAGCGAGGCCAGCCCGGCCGGGTCGGTGATCGCCGCCAATGCCCCCTTCGACGGTGAGCGGCGCTTGATCTCCGCAATCACCGACACCCGCGGCGCACGCAGCACCGCCAGCGCGTCCCGGGGGTCCGGTACACGTTCCACTCGTTGTTTGAGAGCTGCCAGGGACGTCTCTCGCTCGCGTTCAGCCAGATCTGCTCTGACCCCGTCGAGGATCTCGTCGAGAGCGTTCATCGCCCCGCGCTCGCGCCAGTCGCGGCCATGAGGCCGATGGTAGGGCAGGCGCGCGACGCCGGCCCGCCACCCCCACTCACGGCGTCGACCGGTCACGGCCTGTTGTTGCTTCTCCGTTGTCGATTTGGGCCGATACGGCCCTGACGTCGACGTCGAGGCCAGATGAATTAGAGGTATCTCCCACCCGGTGACGGAATGGTTCGCGAGCGTAGTGGTGACGCCGTTGCTACTGACACCCGCCGCACCGACACGGACACATCACGAAACCGGCGCTCGACGGCGCGACACGCCCACCCCCCGGCGACTTTGACGCCCCGCGACCGACCCGTATCATCGAACACACGTTCGATGGAGCTGCCTGGGGGAAACGTGATGACGGATCGGGTGACGGATCGGGTGACGGATCAGGTGGGCCTGGTGTGGAGCGCGGCGGTGGAGATCGGCAACACACCGAACGCGACATCGGAGTCAGATCCGGCCGGCTCCACGGGGCACGCGATGGGAGCGCGATGGCCCATCGCGGCCTGGGCGTCCTCGGCTGTGTGGTCCGCCCGTCCCGCCGGCGGCAGCGGTTCCGAGCCGGATGGGCAGGCCGCTTCGGGCGGGCCGGAAGGTGGTCCGGACGAGAGGACCGATCGAAATGCAGGATCATCGTCAGCTGTTCCCGGCACCGCGCCGGGCACGCCCGTCTCCGGCCCCGCGGGGCCGCTGCACGCCGGCAGCGCGGCTACCGAGCCCACGGGCTCGCCAGCGGCCAGCCCAGCGGGCGCCCCGGGCACCGTCGCGGCCCGGCGGGCGACCGCCGTCCCGCCCCGGCCCACGCCCTCAGGGCCACCGGGGAGCGCTCCCGCAGGGCGGCCAGGGGCCGCCACGGGCTCGGGCTCACGGCGGCTTCTCGACACCGACACGGAGCACCAGCTACTTCTCGCTCAGATCCGGGAGCTCGACCACCGCATCGCCCGGATGGACGTGCTCATCCGCCTGCTTGAAGCGGATGTTGAGCGCAACCACCTGACGCTGGCGACCCTGGGCCGCCAGCAGTCCCCGCATACACTCCCGCCGCGGCCACCCGGGACCCACACCGGCCGGCCCGGCACGAGCGGCTCGCCGCGCCTCGCGGGCCAGGAAGGTCGGCTCCGATGATCAGGTGGGGTCCTGGCCCCGCTCGATGGCGTCCCAGGCGTCAACGGGTGCGGCTACGCGGGCCTGGTAACGGCCGGACATGGCCGGCCAGGTCCGCGCGCGGGCGACCACGGCGGCGCCCGTGACGGCCAGTACCAGGCCGCCGAAGGAGGCCAACCAGGGTCCGGCGGAACGGGAGAGCCCGGTGATCGTCGGCTCCCCCACGGGCACCACGGCGTGAACCTCGTCCGTGCCGCGGACAGCACCCATCGGGTCGATGGCGATCCCACCCGCCGTCACGAGGATGGCGATGCCCGCGAGCAGCACGAGGATTCCCACCACGGTCCGGCCCAGCCGCCGGGTCGCGATGATCGCCAGTGTCCCGGCGAGGCCGAGCAGCCCGAGCGCGGTCACCGCCGGTGCCAGCGAGCTGCCGGACCAGTTCACCGCCAGCGGCGCTGCCACCACCTTCTCCCCCACGCCTGACTGCACGCGGGCCGACACCCAGGTGGAACCAGCGCTGAACAGCACCGCTGCCGCGCCGACCAGGCACCCGACGATGGCCAGCATCCGTTCCCGGCGGGCCCGTCGGGCCTGGTCAGCAGCCGGCGCGGCGGCCTGCTCAGCCGCGGTGCGGTCATCAGGATGCCGGTCGGGTGGCGTGGTGGTGGGCATGTCGGGGTGCGGGGTCACGACGGCGAGCGGAGCGACTCCGCCACCTCGATCGCGCGGAGCACCGCGGCGGCCTTCGTCCGGCTCTCCAGATCCTCCGTCTCCGGCACCGAGTCCGCGACGATGCCGGCGCCGGCCTGCACATAGGCCATGCCGGAGCGCAGCACCGCGGTGCGGATGGCGATGGCGGTGTCCAGATCGCCACCGAAGTCGAGGTAGCCGACGACGCCCCCGTAAAGACCGCGCCGGGTCGGCTCCAACTCGTCGATGATCTCCATGGCGCGCACCTTCGGGGCTCCGGACAGGGTGCCCGCGGGGAAGGTCGCGGCCAGCACGTCCACGGCGCTGCGTTCGGGCGCGACCTGACCGATCACGGTGGAGACGATGTGCATGATGTGCGAGAACCGCTCGACCGCGGCGAACTCGACGACCCGCACCGAACCCGGCACGCAGACCCGCCCGAGATCGTTACGGACCAGGTCCACCAGCATGACGTGCTCGGATCGTTCCTTCGGGTCGGCCAGCAGCTGGGCGGCCAGCTCGGCGTCGTGCTCGGGAGTCTCGCCCCGCGGCCGGCTGCCGGCGATCGGGTGCAGCAGCGCTCGACGGCCCGTGACCTTGACGTGTGCCTCGGGCGAGGACCCGACGACGTCATGATCGGCGAAGCGCAGCAGGTACATGTACGGGCTGGGGTTGGACGCCCGCAGGACCCGGTACACATCCAGCGCGTCGGCGGAGGTCGGGCGCTCGAAACGCTGTGAGACGACGATCTGGAAGCACTCTCCGGCGCGGATCTCCTCGATCGACCGCTCGATCGCGGCCCGGTAGCCACCGGCTTCGGTGGCGGAGACGAAGTCCCGCACCCCGGTGACGGCCCCGGTGGTGGTCGCCACGGTCGGCTCGCTCCACTTGCCGAGATCGGCCGTCATCACCTCGATGCGGTGCACCGCGTCGTCGTACGCCGCGTCCAGCTCGGCGGTACCGGCGCCCCCGGCGCCCCCGCCGCTCCCGGTGACGCCGGTGAAGACGTTCGCCACCAGCTGGCACGACCCGTCCGTGTGGTCCAGGACGGCGAGGTCGGTCGTCAGCAACATCCGCAGCTCGGGAATCCCGAGATCATTGACGGAGTTCGCAGGCAGCCGCTCGATACGCCGGACGATGTCGTAGGACAGGTAGCCGACCAGGCCGCCGAGCAGCGGCGGGGTCCCCTCCGGGCGGGGCGAGCAGAGCTGCCGCTCCACGGCCCGCAGGACCTCCAGCGGATCACCACCGCTCGGCAGGCCCGGCGGCGGCACCCCGTCCACCCAGACGGCCTGACCATCACGTTCCGTGAGGGTGGCGGCGGCGCGTACCCCGATGAACGAGTACCGCGACCACACACCGCCATGCTCGGCGGACTCCAGCAGGAACGTGCCCGGGCCGCCGGCCAGCTTGCGGTACACCCCGACCGGGGTCTCCCCGTCGGCCAGCAGGCGCCGGGACACCGCCACGACCGACTGGTGCGCCGCGAGCTGGTGGAACTCCTCGCGGGTGGGCGTGATCACGCCGGTCGTCATCGACCTGCTCCCCTCGTCGACGCCGTCACGGAGTCACGGTCCCCGGCCGACGCAGCCGCAGCCGCAGCCGGTGCCGCCGCGGCCGGGCCGGCCTCGACGGGGAGCTCCCGACCGGCGAAGCAGGTGCGCTCCCCCGTGTGGCAAGCCACCCCTACCTGGTCCACCCGGACGAGCACGGTATCCCCGTCGCAGTCGAGAGCGACCGAACGAACCCACTGCACGTGCCCGCTGGTGTCTCCCTTGACCCAGTACTCGGATCGGCTTCGGCTCCAGTAGGTAGCGCGGCCGGTGGTGAGGGTCCGGTGCAGCGCCTCATCGTCCATCCAGCCGACCATGAGGACCTCACCCGTGTCGTACTGCTGGGCTACGGCCGGGAACAGACCCGCCCCGTCCCGCTTGAGCTGGCGGGCGATGGCGGGATCGAGAGCTGAGGCTGGTGCGGTCACCCACCCTATTCTGCCTGCCGCGGCGAGGCCGGCCGCGAGCCCGCAGTGTGAGCCGGCCCCATGAGCCGGCCGCGCGAGCCGACGCTGTGAGCCGGGCGCGACCTGGCGCCCCTGGCGCCGGCACACCTGGCGCCGGCACACCTGGCGCCGGCACACCTGGCGCCGGCACACCTGGCGCCGGCACACCTGGCGCCGGCACACCTGGCGTCGGCAGGCCGGCCCGCCGTCAGCGGGAGGAGACTCCGGCGGCCCAGGACTCGTGCAGCCGCCGGTACACCCCGGGAACCGCGACGAGGTCGGCGTGCGTTCCGCGCTGGACGACCCGGCCCGCGTCCACCACGATCACCTCGTCCGCGGCCTCGGCCGTCGAGAGCCGGTGCGCGATCGTGACGGACGTCCGGTCGCGGGTCAGGGCCAGCAGGGCCGAGGCGATCCGGACCTCGGTGGCCGGGTCCACCGCGGAGGTCGCCTCGTCGAGGACCAGCAGGTCCGGGTCGGCCAGCTGGGCCCGGGCCAGCGCGACGAGCTGGCGCTCGCCGGCCGAGAGCAGATCGCCCCGCTCACCGACCCTGGTGGCGATCCCGGCCGGCAGGCCGGCCAGCCACTCCCCCAGCCCCAGCTGCTCGAACGCCACCATGATCTCCTCGTCGGTGGCGTCGGGGCGCCCGTAGCGGACGTTGCCCGCGACGGTCAGGTCGAACAGGAACCCGTCCTGCGGCACCATGACCACGCGGCGGCGCAGCGAGTCGAAACGCACCTCGCTCAGCGGGACATCGCCGATCAGGACGGTGCCGTCGGTGGGGTCCATCAGCCGGGTCAGCAGCTTCGCCATGGTCGTCTTGCCGGAGCCGGTCTCGCCGACGACCGCCACCCTCGTCCGGGCCGCCAGGTCGAGGGTCACATCGTGGAGCACCGGCGGTCCGCCTGGGTAGGCGAAGCCGACCCGGTCGAACCGGACCCCCAGCGGGCCGGCCGGCAGCAGGCGCCCCCCGCCGTCGGCACCGGGATCGCGGATGTCGGTCGGGGTGTCGAGCACGTCGATGACCCGCCGGAGCCCGGCGATGGCGTTGGAGCCCTCGTTCAGCACCTCGGTCAGCGACTGGATCGGCATCACGAACAGCGTCAGCAGAAACAGGAAGGCCACAAGCTGGCCGGTCGTCAGCGAGTCGTCGACGCCGAGCGCGACTCCCAGCACGACCACCGACGCCGTCGTCAGCGCGGCGACGATCTCCACCACCGCGAACACCCCGGCCACCAGCGTCTGCGCCTGGGTCTGCGCGACCCGGTAGTCCTCCACCGTGGTCCCGATCCGCCGGGCGGTCCGCTGCTGCGACCCGTACGCGCGCACCACCTGCGCTCCCACCACGGACTCCGCGATCGCGCCGAGCATGTCGCCGACCCGCTCCCGCACCGCGCCGTACCGGCGGGCCAGCCGCTTCTGGAACCGGTGGGTCGCGAGGACCAGCGGTACGAAGAACGCGTACACCACCAGCGTCAGCTGCCAGGAGTAGACGAACATCAGGATCGTCGCGATGACCATCTGCCCCAGTGAGACGATCAACATGACGCCACCGAACTGCAGGAACTGCGACATGGTGTCGATGTCGGTGGTCACCCGCGAGGTCAGCGACCCACGCCGCTGCTCGGACTGGCTGAGCATCGACAGGTCATGCACATGCCGGAACGCCCGGACCCGCAGGGTCGCGAGCGCGCTCTCCGACAGGCGGTAGAGCCGGACGTTCATCCGGTAGGCCGCGACGGCGGTGACCAGAATGGCGACGGCCGCGAAACCCACCGAGACCCCGATGACCCCCAGGTCGGCTCCGCCGTCCCACACACCGCGGTCCAGTGCCTGCTGGATGACCACGGGGACGACCACCTTGCCCACGGTGGCGATGATCGCCAGTCCGAGCGTGCCGAGGATCCCGGCGGTCAGCTCGGGCACCAGCCGGTGCAGCCGGCCGAGGGTCGCCCACAGCCCCTCACCCACGGCACCGCCACCCACGGCCGCACCACCGTCCACCGCACCATCCCTCACCGCGCCGGCGCCCACAGCACCGGCGCCCACAGCAGCACCAGGACTCACGGCACTGCGACTCACGGCGCGACCTCCGGAACGGCCGGGACCGCGGCGGCCGGCGACCGCCCGTCCGCCGCCTCGTCGTAGGCGGTAAGCAGCTCGGCGTAGCCAGGCGAACGATTCAGCAGCTCCCGGTGCGTGCCCTGCGCGACCACCCGGCCACCGGCCAGGAAGACGACCTCGTCCGCGAGCTCGACCGTCGAACGGCGGTAGGCGACGATCACCACCGTGGCGGCGCCGGCCCGGGCCCGCAGATCGGCGAGGATGGACGCCTCGATCCGCGGGTCGACGCTGGAGGTCGCGTCATCCAGGATGAGCAGCCGCGGGTGGCGGACCAGCGCGCGGGCCAGGCCGATGCGTTGGCGCTGGCCGCCGGACAACGTGGTTCCACGCTCGCCGACGCGGGTGTCCAGGCCCGCGGGCAGCGCGCGCACGAAACGGTCCGCCTGGGCGCGGCGCAGGGCCTCCCAGATCTCGTCGTCGCCCACGTCGAGGCCCAGCGCCACGTTGGCCCGCACGGTGTCGTCGAACAGGAACGTCTGCTGAGGGACGAGCGCGACCGCGCCGGTCACCTCGCCGGCCGCGAGCTCGGGCAGGTCCACCCCGTCGAGACGGATCGTGCCACCGCTCGGATCGACGAGGCGGGCGAGCAGGTTCACCAGGGTCGACTTGCCCGAGCCGGTGCGGCCGGTGAGCGCGACCACCCGACCGGGCGGGACGTCGAACGTGACGCCGGACAGCGCCGCCCGCCCGACGCCCACGGCGTCGGCGACGTCCACAGTGTCGGCAGGATCCACCGTGCCGGCAGGATCCACCGTGCCGGCAGGATCCACCGTGCCGGCGGGGTCGGCGACGTCCTCGGCGGTGGGCCGGCCGGCCGCCGGCGCGGGATACCGGTAGCCGACACCACTCACCTGCAGCGCGGCCGGACCGGACCCGGCGAGCTGGGCGGTGCCGTGGGTGAGCCCACCACGTGCCGCGAGCACCGCCGTCACCCGCTCATGCCCGACCACCGACCGCGGGAGCTCGCCGAAGACCCATCCGATCGCCCTGATCGGAAACGCCAGCAGGGTGAACAGGTACGCCACCCGGACCAGCTCGCCGACGGTGAGCGAGCCGGCGTCGATACGCACCGCGCCGACCACGATCACGGTGAGCACACCCAGGTTGGGCAGCGCCTCCATGACCGGGTCGAACATCCCGCGGATCCGGCCGGCGCGGATCATCGCGTCGCGCAGCTCCTGCGCCTTCACGGCGAAGCGGGACGTCTCATCGGCCTCCCGGCCGAGCGTCTTGACGACCAGCGCCCCGTCGAACGACTCGTGCGCGACGCCGCTGACCTCACCGCGCAACTGCTGGACCCTCCCGTACAGGGGTGACACCAGGCGCCCGTAGATGATGTTGACGGCGCCGAAGGCGGGGAACACCACACACCCCACCAGCGCGAGCAGCGGGTCCGTCGCGATCAGCAGCCCCAGTGCGGCGGCCAGCATGACCAGCACGCCCGCGGCGAACGGCAGCGGCGCGATCGGTGCCCAGGCCGCCTCGACGTCTGCGTTCGCGTTCGACAGCAGCGAGCCGGTCGAGTGCCGCTGGTGCCACGCCAACGGCAGCTGAAGGTACTGGCGGGTGACCCGGCGCCGGTACGTGGCCTGCAGCCGGTACTGCATCATCCCGGAGACCAGCCGGCGCAGGAACAGGCCGCACGCGCGCGCGAACCCGATGCCGACCATGATCGCACCGGCACCGAGCAGCGTGCTCCAGTCGGCGTGACCGTCCCGGATGCTCGGGACCACCACCCGCTCGGTGATCTCGCCGAGCGCCAGCGAGGTCGCCACCGTCGCCAACGCGTACAGCGAGCTGCCGACGAAGGCCGCGGCGAAGATCCGCGGCTCCTCTCGCACCGCGTTCGCGAGGATGCCAATCCCGCGCCCGATCACCCCGGGTGCGTGACCGCCCTCGCCCGCCACCGCCGGGCGGCCCGCCGTGGCCCGGGGCGCAGGAACGTCAACGGTGGCGTCGGTGGCGCCTGTGGAAACCGCGGCGGCGTCCGCGCCCGCGCCCGCAACCTCGGCCACGGCCTCGACGGCTGTTACGGCCTCGGCGCCATCCGTGGCACCCGCGGCGGCATCCGCCACGCACGCCCGCGCCCGCCTGCGGGGAGCGAAGCTGGATGCGACGCTGGACGCGAGGTCACCGGGCACCGCACTCCTCCGTTTCGCGGTCGCTGTCCGACCGCCGATCACCAGCATCGACTGCTCGTCCCCAACGCGGCTGTCCTGGCCAAAAGTCCCGGTCAGCAGGTCAGCGGGTCCGAGCACCCGGTGGGTGGGTCGTTGTTTCACGGCGGACGTGGCCGGTGGACGCCCCCGCGGTTCTCCGGCGCGCCGCCATCCTGGCCTGCCGCGGGGGTGTTTCACAGCGTCATGGGTGAGCTGACCTCAGCTGGACAGCCGAAGTTCCGTCAACGTTCGCGCGGTGCTCCCCCACAGCGCCCCGCCCGCCCGGCGGCGCGTCAGCGGACCGGGATGTCCGCGTCGCGCAGCTCCTTCTTCACCTCTGAGATCCGCATCCGCCCGAAGTGGAAGACGCTGGCCGCGAGCACCGCGTCGGCTCCGGCCGCGACGGCGGGGGCGAAGTGGTCGAGCCGACCGGCCCCGCCACTGGCGATCACGGGGACGTCCACCGCCGCCCGCACGGCACTGATCATCTTCAGGTCGTAGCCGTCCTGCGTGCCGTCGGCGTCCATCGAGTTCAGCAGGATCTCGCCCGCGCCCAGCTCGACGGCACGTGCCGCCCACTCCACCGCGTCGATGCCGGTACCGCGACGCCCGCCGTGCGTCGTCACCTCGAACAGCGGGCCACCCGGCTCACGGGAGCGGCGCGCGTCGACGGAGAGCACGATGCACTGGCTGCCGAACCGCAGCGCGCACTCGCGGACCAGCTCCGGGCGAGCCACCGCGGCCGTGTTGATGCCGACCTTGTCCGCGCCGGCCCGCAGCAGCCGGTCGACGTCGTCGACCGCGCGCACTCCCCCGCCGACGGTGAGCGGGATGAAGACCTGCTCGGCGGTGCGCCGGACGATGTCGTACGTGGTCTCCCGGTTGCCACTGGACGCGGTGATGTCCAGGAAGGTGAGCTCGTCGGCGCCCTCGGCGTCGTAAAGCCGGGCCATCTCGACCGGGTCACCGGCGTCGCGCAGGTCGGTGAAGTTCACACCTTTGACAACCCTGCCGCCGTCGACGTCGAGGCAGGGAATCACCCGGACCGCGACCGTCACGGCGAGCCCGACGCCGACGCCGCCCCCGCATCCGCACCCGCGCCCGCCGCGACGGCCAGGGCCTCGGGCAGGGTGAACGCGCCGGCGTAGAGCGCCTTGCCGATGATGGCGCCCTCGACACCGGGCACCGCGGCGATGGCACGCAGATCGTCCAGGGAGGAGACCCCGCCGCTGGCGACCACCGGCCGCTTCGTGGCGGCCGTCACGGCACGCAGCAGCTCGACGTTCGGACCGGTCAGCGTTCCGTCCCGGCGGACGTCGGTGAGGACGTAACGGGCGCACCCGTCGGCGTCGAGGCGGGCGAGAACCTCGTAGAGCTCGCCGCCGTCACGCGTCCAGCCGCGGGCCGCGAGGGTGGTGCCGCGGACGTCCAGGCCAACCGCGATCCGGTCACCGACGCGGTCGATCGCCGCGCGGACCCAGTCCGGGTTCTCCAGCGCGGCGGTGCCGATGTTGACCCGGGCCGCCCCGGTCGCCAGCGCGGCGTCGAGGGACTCGTCGTCGCGGATGCCGCCGGAGAGCTCGACGGCGACGTCGACGGAGCGCACGACCTCGGCGATCAGCTCCCGGTTGGAGCCACGGCCGAAGGCCGCGTCGAGATCGACCAGATGGATCCACTCGGCGCCGTCACGCTGCCAGGTCAGCGCCGCCTCACGAGGGTCGCCATAGGAGGTCTCGGATCCGGCCTCGCCCTGGACCAGACGGACGGCCTGGCCGTCAGCCACGTCCACCGCGGGTAGCAGCGTCAACGTCACGCGCCCACCCTACGGGTCGCGGCCCCACCTGGTGCAGACCACACGGGCTCACGCAAAACGTCTCCGCACCCGCGGCCGGCATTCTAGGTTTACAGCGATGATTCCCGACCGGGCGAATCCCCCGCCGGCGCAGGCGAATCTGGCAACGCTGCCGGCGCCCGCGGAGCTGGCGGCAGCGGCAGCGGCCGACGCATCGCCCCGGCCCACGCGCCTGGTCGGCAGCCTCGGCAGGCTGGGCAGGCTGGGCCGCGCGTGGGAGTCGGCGCGGATGTGGGGCGCGATCTCATCCGCCTCCGCACGCAGGATGCTCCGCTACCGGGCGGCGGTCCTGGCCTCGATCGTGTCGAACATCGTGCTCACCGTGCTGCGCGGGCACCTGGCGCTCGCCGTGTGGGCGCAACGTCCCGGCCTCGCCGGCTACGACAGCACCGCCGCGGTCACCTTCACCGTGCTCGGGCAGTCGCTGGTGACGACCTTCGCCGTCTTCGGCGGGATGATCGACATCCCCTGGCGCGTCCGGACCGGCAGCATCGAGGTCGACCTGGTCCGGCCGCTGGGCTTCCAACGCTGGTACCTCGGGCTGGAAGTCGGACGGGCGGCCGTGTACCTCGCCAGCCGCGCCCTGCCAGCCGGGATCGTCGGCGTGCTCCTGTTCGACCTGCGGCTGCCACGCACGGCCGGCGCGGCAGCCGCCTTCGCCATGAGCCTGGGGCTGGCTCTGCTGGTCAGCTTCGGCCTGCGCTACCTGGTCGCGCTCAGCGCGTTCTGGATGACCGACTTCCGCGGCGTGCAGGCGGTGTCCGCGCTGGTGATGATGTTCTTCTCCGGGGCGATCCTGCCGCTCGTCCTGTTCCCCGGTGCGCTCGGCACCGTCGCCGCCCTGCTGCCGTTCGGCGCCGTCGTCCAGACCCCGATGGACCTCTACCTGGGCACGGTGGACGACGGCCCGGTTCGCGCGCTGGCCTTCCAGGCCACCTGGGCGCTCGTACTGCTGCTGGCCGGGCAGACGCTCACAGCCCGGGCGATCCGGCGTCTGGTGGTGCAGAACGGTTGACCAGCGGTGTGGGACGGATGACCGGCGGTGTGGGACGGATGACCGGCGGCGGGCGGCTCGGCCTGGTGCGCGACGAGGCCGCGCTCTACCTGCTCCTCGTCCGCGCGGCGTTCCGGTCCGCGGCGCAGTACCGCGTCTCACTGGTGATGTACACGCTCGTGGAGATGGCGGGCGCCGCGCTGGACCTGGCCACGATCGGCATCATCTTCGCCCATCTCCCCGACCTCGACGGGTTCGCGCTGTCCGAGGTCGCGTTCCTCTACGGGTCCTCCGCCCTGGCCTTCGCCCTCGCCGAGGCCCTGGTCGGCCCGCTTGACCAGCTCGGCTGGCAGATCAAGGACGGAAGGATGGACGCGACGCTCACCCGGCCGGTCAGCGTGCTCGTGCAGTGCGCGACGATGGACTTCTCGCCCCAGCGGCTCGGGCGCCTCGCCCAGCCCACCGCCGTGTTCGCGGTGAGCCTCGCCACGCTCCCGGTGGACTGGAGCCCCGGACGCGTCGCGATCCTTCCGATGATGGTCCTCTGCGGAACGATGATCAGTATCAGCCTCGCGGTGGGGGTGGCCGCCGTCCTGTTCGTCGCCCCGGATGCCAGCGTCGCCATCGCGGCGGTCCGCCAGGGCTCCGCGCTGGCGACGCAGTACCCGTTGACGATCTACGGGCGCCGGATGGCGATGCTGCTGACCTTCGTTTTCCCGGTCGCCTTCGTGAACTGGCAGCCCGCGCTGTTCGTCCTCGGCCGGCCCGACCCCTTTGGCCTGCCGGGCTTCACCGGCTTGCTCTCGCCTCTGGTCGCGCTGGCCAGCTGCCTGGCCGCCGGGATCGCGTGGAGCGCCGGGATCCGTCACTACCGCGGGGAGGGTGGTTGACTCTGTCATCCGATGCTTCCGTGATCGACGTCAGCGAGGTCACCCGGACGTTCGTGCTGCGGCGGCGGACAGGGTGGATGCGGCGGGAACGCAGCGACGTCCACGCGGTCCGCGACCTGTCGTTCAGCGTGCGGGCCGGGGAGATGGTCGGGTACCTCGGGCCGAACGGCGCCGGCAAGAGCACCACCATCAAGATGCTGGTCGGGATCCTCACCCCGTCGGCGGGGCGGCTGCGGGTCGCCGGGCTGGACCCGTCCCGGCAGCGGCTGCGCCTCGCGCGGCGCATCGGTGTCGTGTTCGGGCAGCGGTCGGCGCTGTGGTCGGATCTACCGCTCCGCGACAGCTTCGACCTCATCCAACGGATCTATCGGATCCCCCCGGCGCGATACCGCCAGAACCTCGACGAGTTCATCCAGCTTCTCGATCTCGCCTCCTTCATCGACACGCCGGTGCGCCAGCTCTCGCTCGGGCAGCGGATGCGCGGCAGCGTCACCGCCGCCTTCCTGCCGGAGCCCGAGATCGTCTACCTGGACGAGCCGACCATCGGCCTCGACGTGGTCTCGAAGGCCGCCGTGCGGTCCTTCCTCTCCCGCACCAACCGGGAGTCGGGGACGACGATCCTGCTCACGACGCACGACATGACCGACGTGGAGCAGCTGTGCCGGCGGGTGATGGTCATCGACCACGGCCGGCTCGGCTTCGACGGCACCCTGGACGAGCTGCGCACCCGGATCGGCGGCGTCCGGACGCTGCGGGTCGACCTCGCCGAGCCACAGCCGGCGATGACGATCGAGGGCGCCCGGGTCGTGCGGGTGGACGGCGCCCGGCAGTGGCTGGAGTTCAGCGCCCAGGACAGCGCGGCGCCACTGGTCAGCGCGGTCGCGGCCCGCTACCCGCTGGTGGACCTCGCCGTCGGCGAACCGGCGATCGAGGACATCGTCGCACGCCTCTACACCACCGACCGCCTCCCGGCGGTGCCGCCCAGCCGGACGGACCCGGACCCGACGCATCCGCCGAGCCCGGTGCGCTGACCGGTCAGTTCAGCATGCGTAAGTTCGGTGTGCGTCAGTTCAGCGTGCGTCAGTTCAGCGTGCGTCAGTTCAGCGTGCGCAGCCAGTTCTCCAGCACGTGCGCGCCGGCGTCCCCGGACTTCTCCGGGTGGAACTGGGTGGCCATCAGCGGACCACGCTCGACCGCGGCCGCGAACGGCTCGCCGTGCTCGGCCACGGTGTCCCCCGGCTGGGGCCGGGCGGCGTAGGAGTGCACGAAGTAGAAACGCGTGCCCGCGTCGACACCGGCGAACAGGACGGACTCCGGCGGCGGGGCGACCACGTTCCAGCCCATGTGCGGCAGGACCGGCGCGGACAGCCGGTCCACGCTGCCTGCGAGCACGCCGAGGCCCTCCGTGCGCACCCCGTGCTCGTCCCCGACCTCGTAGAGGATCTGCATGCCGACGCAGATCCCCAGCACCGGCCGGCCGGCCGCGAGCCGCTCGCGCACGACGGCGCCGCCGCCGATCGCCTCGATGCCCGCCATGCAGGCCGCGTAGGCGCCGACCCCGGGAACGACGAGCCCGTCAGCGGCGCGCGCCGCGTCGAGATCCGCCGTGACGGTCACCTCCGCGCCGACCCGGGCGACCGCCCGCTCGGCCGACCGCAGGTTGCCCGAGCCGTAGTCGAGGACGACGACCTTCGGACGGGCGCCGGTCACAGCACACCCTTCGTCGAGGGAACCCCGGCGACCCGCGAGTCCAGGGCGACGGCGTCACGCATCGCGCGGGCGACGGACTTGAACTGGGCCTCGACGACGTGGTGCGCGTTGCGCCCCGACAGCACCCGCACGTGCAGCGCGATCCGCGCCGAGGCGGTGATCGACTCGAAGACGTGCCGGGTGAGCGTCGTGTCATAGGTGCCGATCAGCCCGACCAGCTCCGGCTCGACGTGCACGCAGTAGGGCCGCCCGGAAAGATCGACGGCCGACTGCACCAGCGCCTCGTCGAGCGGGACGGTCGCGTCCCCGAACCGCCGGATGCCGGCCTTGTCACCGAGCGCCTCGCGCAGCGCCGCGCCGAAGGCGATCGAGGTGTCCTCGACGGTGTGGTGGGCGTCGATATGCAGGTCGCCCTCGGTCCGCACGGTGAGGTCGAAGCCGCCGTGCTTGCCGAGCTGCTCCATCATGTGATCGAAGAACGGGACGCCGGTCTCGGACGAGGCCAGCCCCGTCCCGTCGAGATCGAGCTCGATCAGGACGTGCGACTCCTTGGTCTTGCGCTCGATCCGAGCGGTTCGCGCCATACGTGTGTGTTCCCTCGTGGGTCTTGAACGTCTGCTACGTGTTCGACGGCGTCGGTGCTATCCGACCACGCTGGTGCCGGCCGGCCCTGCGGGCCCGGTCCGCAGCAGCGACGGATTGTCTGTGAGCACCGCGCGCAGGGCGGCGAGGAAGGCGTCCGTCTCGGTGGGCAGGCCCGCCGTCACCCGCAGCCAGCCGCCGAGACCGACGTCCCGCACGAGCACCCCGGCGTCGAGCAGGCCCTGCCACACCGCCCGCTGGTCGGTGAAATGCCCGAACAGCACGAAGTTGGCGTCGCTCGGTGCCACCTCGCACCCGAGTTCCGGCAGCGACCGCGCGAGCAGGTCGCGCTGGGCCTTGACCGCCTCGACCGTGCCGAGCAGCTCGTCGGCGTGTGCCAGCGCGGTCCGCGCGATCGCCTGGGTGAACGAGGACAGATGGTAGGGCAGCCGGACCAGCGCGAGGGCGTCGACGACCGCCGGATGCGCCGCGAGGTACCCGACCCGGGCTCCGGCCAGCGCGAACGCCTTGCTCATCGTCCGCGTGACGACCAGGCGGGGGTGATCCGGCAGCAGGGTGAGGGCGCTGGGCACGCCGGCCCGGCGGAACTCCGCGTAGGCCTCGTCCACCACGACCACCCCGGAGCCCACCTCCTCCATCGCGTCGCAGGCGGCGGTGATGACATCCATGCCCAGGGCGGTGGCGGTCGGGTTGTTCGGCGAGGCGAGGAACAGCAACGCCGGCCGGTGCCGGTGGATCGCGCCGGCGACCCGCTCGGCGTCGAGGGTGAAGTCCTCCGCCCGCTGCTCCCCGACCCAGCTGGTGGCGGTGGCCAGCGCGATCAGCCGGTGCATCGAGTACGACGGCTCGAAGCCGACCGCCGTCCGACCGGGCCCGCCGAACACCTGGCAGAGCTGCTGTAGGACCTCGTTGGACCCGTTCGCCGCCCACACCTGGGCGGTGTGCACACCGAAACCGGCGTCCGAGGTCAGGTAGTAGGCGAGATCGGCGCGCAGGGCCTCGGCGTCGCGGTCCGGGTAGCGGTTCGCCTCCGTCGCGGCGAGGGTCGCGGCCTTGCCCAGCGCGTCGACGAGGCCGGCCGACGGCGGATGCGGGTTCTCGTTCGTGTTCAACCGGACCGGGACGTCGATCTGCGGCGCGCCGTAGGGCGACAGGCCGCGCAGGTCGTCGCGAAGGGGCAGGTCGTCCAGCGTGACCACGCGCCGCGCCGGTCGGCCACCCGGCGTCGCCGCACCCGATCGGGACCCGCGGTCGAAACCGGGGCCCGAGCCGGGACCTGCACCCAGGCCCGCCACCGGCGCGGAGATCGGCTCCACCCGCATCCCGTCGAAGGCCGGGGCATCGGCCTTGAGGGGATCGACGGCGTCACTCATCGCATCCGTCGATTCGTCGGTCATCGTGCCCGTACCTCCACCGCGTCGACGTGCCCGGTCAGATCCTCGGCCGTGCCGAGCGCGGCGATCCGCGGTGCGATGTCGGCCAGCGCGTCGGCGTCACAGGAGACGACATGCACCTGCCGCTGGAAGGCGGAGACCGCGAGACCACCGGAATGCCGTGCCGTCCCGCCCGTAGGCAGGACGTGGTTGGAACCAGCCAGGTAGTCACCCAGCGGAACCGGGGCGTACGGCCCGACGAAGATCGCCCCGGCGTTGCGCACCCGGGCGGCGACCGCCGCCGCGTCCACCGTCTGGATCTCCAGGTGTTCCGCCGCCCAGGCGTCGGCGACGGCCAGCCCGGCGTCGAGGTCGGCGACCAGCGCCACCGCGCCCTGCCCGGCCAGCGCCTCCGCCACCCGCTCACGGTGCCGGGTGCGGGGAACCTGCTTGTCCAGCTCGACATCGACGGCGTCAGCGAGTTCGACCGAGGTCGTGACCAGAAGACAGGCCGCCATCGGGTCGTGCTCGGCCTGGGCGATCAGATCGGCGGCGACGAAGTCCGGCCGGGCCGAGTCGTCGGCGAGAATCGCGACCTCCGTCGGGCCCGCCTCCGCGTCGACGCCGACCACGCCCCGCAGCAGCCGCTTCGCCGCCGTGACATACACGTTGCCGGGACCGGTGACCACGTCGACCGCCGGGCAGCTCTGCGTGCCGTGCGCGAACATGGCCACCGCCTGTGCCCCACCGGCCGCGTAGACCTCGTCGACGCCGAGCAGCGCACACGCCGCCAGCACCACCGGGTGCGGCCGGCCGTCGTTGTCCACCTGGGGTGGCGAGGCCACCGCGAGCGACCCGACACCGGCCTCCTGCGCGGGCACCACGTTCATCACGACGCTGCTCGGGTAGGCGACCCGGCCACCCGGCACGTAGAGGCCGACCCGTTCCACCGGGATCCACCGCTCGGTGACCGTCGTGCCGGGGGCGACCTCGACGACGACCGGCTCGCGCAGCTGAGCCCGATGCACCAGCCGTGCCCGCCGGATCGCCTCGGTCAGCGCGTCACGCACCGCCGGCGCGAGCGCCGCCAGCGCGGCCTCGAGATCCTCGGCCGGCACCCGGAGGCTGGCCGGCCGAACCCGGTCGAACCGCTCGGCGGCATCGAGGACAGCCGCGTCACCGCGGGCCCGCACATCATCACAGACCGGGCGCACCGCCTCGATCGCCACGTCGACGTCGACGGCCGCCCGCGGGATGAGGCGGCGGACCTCCGAGGCGCTGGGTCTCACGGAACGCAGATCGAGCCTTCTGAGCACGCCCCCGAGAGTATCGGCCCCACCCCCGGTCGGAGCAGTGGAATTCTTCGGGAATACCCACCGTGACACACGAAGACCCTGATCAGGCATCTTTTCCGGAGAAGTGACAGCCCGACAGCGCGGCGTACCCGCCAGGTGCCCACCGCATGCCCGTCGCACGGTCGCCGCCCGCCGCCGCCC
>NZ_ADGX01000163.1 GCF_000177675.1 Parafrankia sp. EUN1f | reverse complement strand
CTGACCGCCGTCCATGACCAGCGGAAACTCCTCGCGGACCGGATCGCGGAGCTTCTGGAGGCCCACCCTCTTTCCAAGGTCCTGACCTCCATGCCCGGTATCGGGGTCAGGACCGCCGCCCGCATCCTCATCGACGTCGGGGACGCCAGCAGCTTCCCCACCGCCGGGCACCTGGCCGCCTACGCCGGTCTCGCCCCCGCCACCCGAGCATCGGGCTCTTCCATCCGAGGGGAACACCCCTCCCGACGCGGCAACAAACAACTCAAACGCGCCTTCTACCTGGCCGCGTTCGCCTCCCTACGCGAACCCCCGTCCCGGGCCTACTACGACAAGAAACGCGCGGAAGGCAAACATCACGTCGCCGCTCTCACCTGCCTCGCCCGGCGCCGGATCGACGTGCTCTACGCGATGCTTCGCAACGGCACCTTCTACCAGGCCCCGACCCCCTCACCGGCTTGACGAAGGACATAGGGGCACTTCTTCCAGGTCCGGTCCGCGTTCTCCTTCTCCGAGTGGGCGGTGACCAGGGCGGCGTCCAGATCGATGGTCAGCGGATCGTCGGCGCAGATCCCGGCGTGCGGGGCGTGCGCGCCGGCCAGCTCCCATACCCGGGCCCGAGCCACCGCCCGGGCGGCGTCGATCGCTTTCAGTGCCTTCCCGACATCGCCGGCGAGCCGTTCGACCGTGCGGGACACGGTCGGGTCCAACGCGACCGGTCCGAACACGGCTGGTTCCGCGCGTAGGAGCGACACGTCCGCAAGGCAGTCCCCACCCAACGCCAGCGACAGCGCCAGATCGCACAGCACCTTGCCCGGGTCGTGCACCGCCCGACCCGGCCGCCATGGCGCCAACGCCGCCAACAGTGCCTGCCCGAGTCCACTGGCCCGGACCGTCTCGGTCAGCATCAGCCCGCCCGCGTGCGACACGATTCCGCGCCCGGAGGCGTCCACGCGGACAGACGGATACAGAGCGGTAGGCTTCACCGCGAAGGTGCTCCTTGGTTCGGTGAGATTCAGGCCCTCAGCAAGCCCGATCCTCCCAGCTCAGGAGCACTTTCCCCTTTCCGGCACCTCAACAGACGATCACCCCGGTGAAAGCCCGAGGCTAGAACTCCAGCCGTACCTTCGTGATCGGTTGAGTTGTAGGGCTGTGGCCTGCCGGCGTGAACCGCCCCGGGTGTCCGGGGGCTCAAGCGGTTGAGTGCTCAGGTTTGATCAGGATGTGTTTCTGGCGGTAGGCGGCCTCGAGGTTGGTGGGCGGCAGGTCGCCGTAGGCGTGTAGATGCGGCGGCGGTCGTACGAGTCGACCCAGTCCAGGGTGGCGACCTCGACCTGGCCCGCGGTCTTCCATGGTCCCCGGGGTTTGACCAGCTCGGTTCTTGTACAGGCCGATGACGGTTTCGGTGAGGGTGTTGTCGTAGACGTCGCCCACACTGCCGACGGAGGCGTCGACGCCGACGGCAGTGAGTCGTTCGGTGAGGGCGATCGAGGGGTACTGCTTGCTGCCGGCGTCGTTGTGGTGGACCAGCCCGGCCATCGAGGTGACGCCCTCGGCCGGTTCAGGGGCGTGTTCGAGGCCGTCGAGGTGGCCAGGGCTGTCATGGCATAGTCGGGCTGGTGTCGCCGCGATCTGGCCCGTGCCCGCGCATCCCACTATCGCCGACGCACCACAAGATCGCCGTAAGTACGGTTGCTAGGAGCCTGCCGCGGCAGCAAACGCGCTCTCGTCGCGGTCTCCCCACACCATGCTTGTGATCGCCTGGCATCTGCTCCACGACCAGAGCACCTACCGCGACCTCGGCCCCGACTACCACCAGCGCCGTCAGGACCCCGAATGCCAGACCCGCTAGCTTCTTCCACCAGCTCCAACAGCTCGGCCACCAGATCACCCTTGCAGCCTTACCCTGAGTCACTTCTGGCTCGGCATTAAAGGGACGACGAGCCGGGCGGGCTCAGTTCTCGGCCAAGAGCTTCGCGTCGCGCAGGTGGCCCGCGACGTTCCGCAGATTCGCCTCGATGCCGTCCAGATCCGCGCCGTGGGGTGTGATCTCGACCCAGGTGACTCCGGCCTCCTCGAGTTGCTGGGTCTCTGCCACGAGCCGTCCGGAGTCGCGGAGCCAGTCCGTCCGGCCTCGGACCAGACACACGTCCGGAGTGCCGGTGCGACCGGCCGCCCGCCACTGCCGGTCATAGTCCGCGATGGCGTCCGGCAGGGTGCGCATCGTCAGTGCGATGGTCCCGGCCTTGGTGGCCCAGGTCTCACTCACCTCCAGTGGTGCCCAGCCGTCGAAGGAGCGTACGGAGCTGGCCCGCGCGGCGTCCGAGTTGCCGCCCCTCCACAGCGGGGGGTGTGGGCGATCCCGGTACGAGGGGAACATCGTGTTGCCGGTGGCCGTCCAGTCGTGGTGCTCTGCGTGCAGCGGGCCGCCCTCCCAAGCCGAGCGCATGGCCGCGACCACCTCGTCGGTGTGCCGGCCCCGGCCGGTGAAACGAGCCCCGAGCGCTTCGAACTCGGCCCGGTTGTATCCGGCGCCGAAGGCGACGATGACCCGGCCGCCGCTGATTTCGTCCAGTGTGGCGATCATCTGGGCGGTCAGGAAGGGGTTGCGGTAACCCGCGACTAGCAGGCTGAAGTGCAGGCGGATCCGTTGAGTGCGCGCCGCCAGGTAGGCCAGCAGCGTGAAGGGGTCGTAGGCTTGGTGGCTGATCGAGTCACCGCCCACCAAGGGGAACGGGTGGTCGGTGGCGGAAACGGCATGGAATCCGCACTCCTCGGCGGTAGCCGAGAAGCGCGCCTGGGACGGTATGTCCATCCCGGTCCGGGGGAGCGAGACGGAGAATCGCACAATCACTCCAGTATCGATAGTTCTGATATGTAATGACCCATTGCGTGCGGGGGCGGCTCGAGTCGCAAGGACGTCCCCGTCGGGTCTCTCAGGCTTCGAGTCGGTCGGGGTGTTCCGATCTGGACGAGAAGCGGCGCAGCATGCGTGACACCGCTTGGTCTCCGCGTAGTCGTTCACTGATCTGCGCGGAGGAGACCGCGACGAGCAGCGCTGCGCCGTTGAAGGCGGTCACGATCCAGATCTGCCCGCCGATGAGCTGCAGGCCCTGCACGCCGGTGCCCAGCAGGTACACGGCAATCACGGTGCCCCCGACGTTGAAGGTCCCGGGCTTCAGCTGGGTCGCACCAAGGAAGGCCGCGGTGAACGCGGGGAGCAGGTAGGGCGGCCCGTCGTTCTGGTTCGTCGTGCCGATGACGGAGGCGTACAGAATCCCGGCGATGCTGGCGACGACGGCCGACGCCACGAGCGACCCGAAGATGAGCCTTCGGGTGCGGAGTCCGGCAAGGCGCGCGGCCTCGGCATTGGCACCCGTTGCCTGGATCCGTCGTCCCAGCGGGGTGTGCTCGAGCACATACCACACGAGCAGACCGAGGGCTGCGAGGTATAGGCAGATCGTGGGAACTCCGAGGAATCGCCCGGACGTGAGGGAGGCGAAGTCGGATGGGAAGGGTCCGAGGTATTCGCTGTTCGCGATGAGGATGCAGCCGGCCAGCAGCAGGGAGGTGGAGCCCAGCGTCGCGATGAAGCTGTCGAGGCGCAGGAATGCGACGAGGAATCCGTTGAGTAGCCCCACCACCAGCCCGACGAGGAGCGTGATGGCGATGGCCACCGGAACCGACAGACGCGGTCCCTGAATCATGAGCCAGCTACAGACCAGTGAGGTGAAGCCGAGGCACTGCGCACAGGACAGGTCGTAAGCTCCGGCGGACAGCGGGATCAGGAGGCCTACCGCCAGGATTGCCGTGATGGCCCCGGTCTGAGCGATGGACTGCCAGTTGCTGGTCGTGAGGAACAGATCCGGGATCCAGATCGAGAAGGTTGTCACGATCAGGACGAAGATGACGATCCCGAGGTAGGCGGACCACTGGACCTCGGCTCCACGACGGCGTTCCGGGCGTACGTCCGGCTGCAGCGGCTCAGTGGTGCTCGCTGAGGCGCTATCGGCGGGTGGGATCGCCCGTCGTGAGGCCTCCGTCGAAAGGCTGTGTTCAAGCATCTGCGGTCGCTCCATCGTCCGAATGAGCACGCAGGGAAGCGGTGAGGATTGAATCAGGCGTGAGCGCGTCGCCAGACAGCCACGCCACCGGAAGTCCGGCACTGAGAACGATGACTCGGTCACAGATCATGCTTGCCTCCTCGTAGTCCGAGGTCATGAGTAGGATGGCGCCCCCCGCGCCGGCGATGCGGGCCAGCGCCGCGTAGATCGCGGGCTTGGCACCGACATCGACGCCGGCCGTCGGATCCTCCACCAGGACGGCCGTGGCGCCGCTGTGCTGGGTCCGCGCGATCACGACCTTCTGCTGGTTCCCGCCGCTCAGGGTGGAAAAGATTGCCTTGGGTGACGCAGGCATGACTCCAAAGCTCGTCAGGTATGTGAGCACCGAAGCCCGTTCACGGCGCCGGGAAAGCCACTTCATCGGACCCACGGACGGGATCGAGGAGACGGTGATGTTGGAGGAGAGGGGCCAGTGGGCGAATCCGCCCAGCCGCTTCCGGTCGCCAGGCACATAGACCAGCCCCGCGTCGACGGCATCGTCCGGGTGCCCCGGCTTCAGAGTCCTTCCCCGGACCCGGACCTCACCTGCGGTCGTGGCCCCGGCGCCGAAGATCAACGGCAGTGCTTCCTCGACGCCGCTGCCCATGAGTCCGACCAGCCCGACGATCTCGCCGGCATGCACCGTGACGGAGAGATCCCGAACCCGCTCGCCGGCCAGACCCTCCACCTCGATGACCGGCTCGAGGCTGGGCGCTGGTGGAGTCGTGTAGAACGCCTCCGGCTCCCGCCCGAGGATCGCTGCAACCAGGCTTCCGTGATCGAGTGACGTGACAGGCAGCGAGTCGACGACGTTGCGCCCGTCACGCAGCACGGTCACGTGATCACCGATCTGGAAGACCTCGTGAAGCCGGTGCGTGACATAGATGATCGCTACGCCGCGGTCTCGCAACGCCCGCAACAGGGAGAACAGCCTCTCCTTCTCGTTCTCCGAGAGCGAAGCGGTGGGCTCGTCGCAGACCAGCACCGACGGCAACCCGCCCTGGGAGACCGCCCGGACGATCGCCGTCATGGCGCGTTGCGAGGCGCTCAGCCTGGCCAGCGGGGTCGCCACGGGCACGTCGGTGATGCCGAGGCGCCGCATGACCTCCTCGGCCCCGCGATTCTCCCTCCGGCTCGAAAGCCATCTCTTCCCGATATACGTTCCGCCGAGCGCCAAGTTGTCGGTGACCGAAAGTTTCTCGATCAGCGCGAGATCCTGGTGGACGAAACGGAGCCCGTGCTGGTGCGCCTCGACTGGTGAGCCGAACGGAACCGACGCACCGTCCACGAGAAGCCGGCCGTCGCCATCGGGTTGGTGAAAGCCGGCCAGAACCTTGATCAGGGTGGACTTGCCGGAACCGTTATGACCCAGGAGACAATGGACCTCACCCCGGTTGGCCGTGAACGAGACGTCGTTCAGCGCACGCTGGCCGCCGAAGCGCTTGGAGATCCCGACCACCTCGAGCGCGGGCACTAGGCCATCCTGCGCCGCTTTCGATGGCGCCTCGTCGTCGATCGCGCTCACCGCGCTGCCTAGCCGACACGCCAGGCGCGGGCGAACGTCTCCGAGACGCCTGGCGGGTCGAGGGCAGCGTCCGTGGCGTTCTCCCCGGTCACCACCCCGACCCAGGGCAGCGGCGGGGCCTTCGACCCGATGTCGTCGCCGACCGAGAGCCGCGCCAGAGGATCCACGATGAGGTATTGGTAACTGTTGAAGAACGCGATGCCCGCGGCCACGTCTCCGATCCTGATGTCAGGAAGGTTGGCGGGATTGCTGAGTGCACCCAGGACGATCTTGACCTTGGAGTTCATCCCGTTGGACTTCAGTGCCGAGGCCATGCCTGTGTAAAGAGCGGTCCCGCCCGGATACACCAGGTACTTCACAGCGGGATGAGTTCGAAGGAAGTTGATCGTCTGGGTGACGGTGGTGGTGGGAGGCGACGAAAGACTGGCCTCGAGCACATTAACTTTCGAGTTGGGGCTGAGTTTGCTCATCTCGACCGTGAACCCTCGGTGGCTGGCTGCCATCGCCGGTTGCGTGGGGTCGAGGACGGCAGCGACCTCGACCGATCCGCCGGCCATGGCCAGGACCTGGTGGGCGAGGGTCGTGCCGACCCCTTCGAACGCCTTGCCGCCGATGACGTTGACGGTCACCCCGTCGATCGGGCTGGCACCGCTGGAGTCGATGTAGGGGATTCCAGCCGCTTTGGCCTGCGCGATCTGCTTGGCGACGACCGACTCCGGGAATCCCTGGGTCACCACAAGGTAGTCGGGCTTCGAGGCCAGAGCGCTGTCAAGCGCGGCGACGAAGTCCTGGGGGCCTTTGGCGAAGTCGTACGAGTACTCCTTCGAAGTCCAGCCTAATAACCTGGTCACCGGTTCCAGCTTGCCGGGATTGCAGCCCGAGACGGTACAGTTCACAAAGGCGACAGTCTTGTCGGTTGGTGGCTTCTTTGACAGTGGCTCCACGGTGAACGGCTTCTTGCTGAGGTCGGCGATCGCGGCCCTGGCTGTTGCGATCCCGGCACCATCGGCTCCCGAAATCGTGCCCGACGCGTCGGAGCCGGTGTCTCCGCACGCGCCCAGGCCGAGGGCCACGCAGACGGTGACGGTAACGGCTGCTACCTTATGGGAAAGCCTTCTATGTAGGCGATGGCGCTGCCGGAACCGGTCGCTGTGCCTCTCGGACATGACTGCCCCTTTCTAAGATGATGTACAATTTCTCGTGGCATTCTGGTGGTCGTGTGTCGTGGTGTTCTTTTGTGTGGTGCGGATTCTCAGATGGCGAGAAAGATGTCGTACAGGGTTCGTCGCACTCGGTGAGTGGTTCCATGTCGATGCGCAGACCGGTCACCGGGCTCGCACAGCGCCGCTTCGGCGGTGTCGGCCTCGTACACGAGGGTCATGCCTTCGTCTCCCTCGGCGGGATGACCGTGTTGCCTGCCGCATCGGTCTCGAGGTGCTGGACGGGGCCGCAGCGATTCTGGCGTGGAGGAGTTGGATTAGGGCCGGCGCCTTGATGCGCGTCGGGGGCGATGGGCCGTTGTGCACGGTAGTGCGCTGCCATGCCTTGGTTCCTGGCCACGAAACCTCACGGAAGCGGGCCGGCGAGAGCGGTGCGTCGGCGCCCTCCGCGTCCGGGGGCGACGAGTACGACGCCGTCCCCAGATCGACGCGGGCGAGATCTTTGAGACTTGGCATCTTGAAACGAGTGACCTAGAAAATGCCCGAGCGTGGCTGTGCTGTCAAGCGAAATCGCGAGCCGAGATTCTCGGGCGCGTTCGCGCGGCGTCGATCACGCCTCGGTGGGCTCCGTGCTGCTCCGCGGGGAGATGAAGAGACTGGTGGCTCGGAAGAGAAGCACGTCGTCGCCCCTGCCCTCTGCGCCCACGACGTACTTGCGCCCGGTGCGGCTGACGAGGCGCGCCGTGATCACAACCTCCTGGTTGAGGGGAACCGGTGCCAGGTAGCTGATTTCGAGCATCGCCGTGACCACCGGCACCCCGGTCAGTTGCACCACCGAGAGGCCGAGCAGGCCGTCGACGGCGGCAGCGACATGGCCGCCGTGGACGACTCCCGGCAGGCCGGCGGAGGCCGCCCGGAAGGTGAAGCGGCCGACGGCGGTGGCACCGTCCCGCAGGACACTGCCGGCCAGGCCGAGGGGATTGCCGGGCCCGGTGACCGGACAGGTGATCCCGGCGCTCATCGGCTTGCCGTCCTCGGCTGGAGACTCGAACATCTGGGCCAGTTCGGCCTCGCGGTCACGCTCTCGCGCGTCGAGGGTCCGCATGCGGTCCGCCAAGTGTGCCAGGGTGTCGACGATTTCAGCGGCGAGACGGGGATCTTGCAGCGCGCGGGAGGTGACCAGGTGCCCGAACTCGCGCACGGCCGTGGCCACGGCGACCAGGGGTTCGCCGTCGACCGTGTCGGGGGAGGAGGCAGCGTGAGTCACGCCTGGTGACGCTACAGCCTGCAGAAGTACACGGCCAGCTTTTTGAGACACCCTTGCTCTTATTTGGTCGATCGGCGATGATGCGGCCGAGGTCGAGAGCAGCGAGGCGCCGACTCAGGGCGAAGGGTTGATCTATGGGTTCTCCGAGGCATCTGCTGGCCGGATCGGTTGATCGTGCGACGGCCGTCGAAGCCCGCACCGTTCCAGAAGCCTTCCAGCGGACTGCGCACGCCCAAGGAGACGACATCGCCTTCCGGGAGATCGGCGGTGGCGCCGCGCTGACGTGGCGTCAAACCGCCGGCCGGGTTCGCGACTTCGCCGCCGGCCTCGCGGGCATCGGCCTGAGGAAGGGTGACCGTCTCGCTATCCTGCTGCCGAACACCATCGAATGCCACTTGCTCGATTACGCGGCGATGCACCTGGGTGTTGTCCCCTTCACGATCTTCAACAGTTCGTCCCCCGAGCAGGTCGCCCATCAGGTCGGGACGGCGGGGGCTACGGTGATGGTGACGTCGAACCGTTTCCTACCAAAGGTGGAGGAGGCACTCGCGCAGCTGCCGCGGTCGATTCAGCATCTCGTCGTAAGCGACGCGGCCGAGGGGCTGACCCTCGCGGTCATCGAGCAATTAGGGGCCACCGACGCTGACTTCGACCTCGACCGGGTTGCGCGCTCGGTCGAGGAGACGGACCTGGCGACCCTCATCTACACCTCGGGAACGACAGGCCTTCCAAAGGCGGTCAAATGGAGCCACCGGGCGGTCATGTCTCAGTTGCGCGGCCTCGATCGGGCGATCCCGCTGTCGCGTGAAGGGATTTTGTCCTTCCTCCCGTTGGCGCATGCCGGCGGCAAGACCAACGCTCTGTACGGCGCGCTCGTGCACGGCGCCACGGTTACCGTGTGCCCGGACATGGCGCAGTTCGGCGCCGGTCTGGTCGATGCCCGCCCTGACACACTCTTCTCCACTCCCCGCCTCTTCGAAAAGCTCCAGGCCGCCATCGAGGCGCGGATACGGGCCTGCTCGCCCGAGGAGGCGTCGTATCACCAGGCGACGCTTGCTCTGGGGATCGCGATCGTCAAGGCGGGCGACTCTGCGACGGCTGGGAGCAGCGGGATCGCTCCGGAGAGCGTCGCACGGCACGCGAGCGGCGTAGCCGCACTCAGGCCCGTCCTGAGCGAACTGGGTCTCGACCGGGTCCGGGCCGCGTTCGTGGGCGGCGCACCGTCGGCTCCCGAACTCGTGTACTTCTTCCGGGCCATAGGAGTTCCGCTGCTAGAGGCCTACGGTGCCACGGAGACCGGGCAGAACATCTTCAACCGGGTCGACCACTTCAAGACCGGCACGGCTGGATTAGCCCTGCCTGGAGTCGAAATCGCGGTTGCCTCCGACGGCGAGCTGCTGGCCCGCTCGGCCATGAACATGGATGGCTACCTCGATCGTCCGGAGGAAACGGCCGCCACGATTGACGGGCAGGGCTGGGTCCATACCGGAGACGTGGTGGAGGTGGACGCCGAGGGTTTCGTGAAAATCGTGGACCGCAAGAAGGAGATTATGATTAACTCTGCCGGAAAGAACATGTCTCCGGCGTTGATCGAGTCTACAGTCAAGGCGCAGAGCTCACTGATCGGCCAGATCGTCGCGATCGGCGACGGTCGGCGATACGTGACCGCGCTCATCACCCTGGAGAAGGAGATGCTCCCGCGCGTGGGCGAGGAGCACGGCATCTCCGATAAATCACTCGCGGACCTGGTGGCCGCGCCTCAGATCTTGGCCGAAGTGGAACAGGCGGTCGCGCGCGGGAACGCCCGGCTGAACAGCAACGAGCAGATCAAAAAGTTCACCCTGCTTCCCGAGATCTGGGCCCCTGATGGCGATCAGCTCACTCCGACGGGGAAGCTGAAACGGCGTGTCATTGCAGCCCGGTACGCCACCGCTATCAATACGATGTACGCGGATTGACTAGAGCGGGTTTCGGTCGGCCCGCAGCGCTTTCGCTGTTGACGTCACGATGAGGAAAACATGGACCATATAGTCGAACTGAAAGACTGTGGGCCTGAGCGGGCGCATGAGGTGGGCGGCAAGGCACTGGGGCTCGGCGTGTTGAGCAGGCTCGGCCTGAAGGTCCCGGCCGGTTTCGTTGTCACCACCGGCGCCTACCGTGCATCGGTGACGCGGGATCTGCGTGATCGCATCGCCCGGTTAGCCGACTCGGCCAGGAGCGTCGACGAACTGCAGGTGGCCGCCAAGGAGATCGGTCAGGGGTTCACAGCTGCGATGATCTCGCCCGCCGTGCGCCGTGAGGTTCTCATGGCCTACGCGGCGATTGGCGACGATGACACCCCGGTCGCCGTCCGATCGAGCGCCACCGCCGAGGACCGGCCGGACGCCTCGTTCGCCGGCCAGCAGGACACCTTCTTATGCGTCACCGGCCCGGACGCGGTCCTCGAGCACCTCGCGCGCTGCTGGGCCGGCCTGTACACCCCTCAGGCCATCAGCTACCGCCGCCGCTTCGCCGACGGCGACCAGGATCTCGCGATGGCTGTCGTGATCCAGCGCATGGTGACGGCCGATGTCGCGGGGGTCATGATGACCCTCGATCCGGCGTCGGGCGATCGCTCGAAGGTCTACGTGGAAGCCGCGTACGGCTTTGGCGAAGGCGTGGTGAAGGGTGACGTCGTCTCGGATAGCTATTGGGTGGACGCGGCGTCGAGTTCGCTGTCGCACAGCGAGATTCGCGACAAGCAGTCCGCCCACCGCCTCGACCTGACATCGGGCCAGGTGCACCTGGTCCCAGTAGATCGTGAGTTGCGCCGGCTCCCGGCGCTCTCGGACGACGAGGTGGTGTCGCTCGCACAGGTGGGCTTGGCCGTGCAGTCGAAGCTGGGCCTGCCACAGGACATCGAGTGGGCCATCACGTCGGCCGGCGGCCGACGAGAGGTCTACCTGCTGCAGGCCCGGCCCGAGACCGTCTGGAGCAACCGTCGCGCCGTCCCGACAGCTGACGAGCTGAGGGCGGCGGGCAAGCTCGACGCCCCGAACGTCCTTCACGGCCGGGCCGGTCGTGAAGGGCTGTGGACGTTGACCAACATGCAGGAGGCGATCCCGGGCGTCAGCACGCCGTTCAGCGCGTCGGTGTGGGGCCCGGTCGCGGAATCCGCCAATCGCAGTCATTACCGCTTCATGGGCGCCTTATCCCGGGAGGAGGCGCACCTCCCTAACGACCCCGCGGAGTGGGTGGTCGGGTATTTCTACGGGCGCGCTGCCCTGCGGATTGACACGTACGCGCAGTGGGCCGACCGGGTACCGGGGGTCAGTGGAGCGGCGATCATCGAGCAGTTCTTCTCCTCGCTGCCCGGGCTCGACGCGGCCGTGCGGACCCGCCCTCGCTACGCCCGCGCAGTGCCCAGGCTCGCTCTCCCGTACCTGCTCGTGCCACGTAGGATGCGCCGCAACCGTGAGGACGTCCAATCCTTCTGGGAGGCGTCGATCAGCGCCCTGCCGGGCGCGGACGAAGCCGCGGCGGTCCGCACCCTTGACGGCGCCATCGAGCGGTTCCAGCGGTCCCTCTCGCTGCAGATCAATCTGAGCCAGGGTGCGTTCCAGGCCGTGAGCCGCAGTCTTCGAAGCCTGTGTGCGGGGACCTCGGTTGATCCTCACGAGATCGTGGCCGGCTACGGCGGGCACGAGGAGTCCGTGCTGATTGACGACATGTGGGAGTGCTCCCGCGGCACTCTGGAGCTCGCCGACTTCGTCCACCGGCATGGTTATCACGGCTGGCGCGAGGGCGAGCTCTCCCAGCGCTCGTGGCGCGAGGACCCGTCCATGGTCGAGCGGCAGCTAGCGGCGTATCGAGACCTTCCGGAAGGGGAGGATCCCCGACTCGCGCATGAGGGCCGAGCTGAGCGTCGGCGACAACTGGAGGGCCAGCTGATCGTACAGTTGCCCGTCTGGCGTCGTCCCATGGGAAGGGCGATCCTCGCTGCGGCCGGCTACTACCTGCCCATGCGCGGAGTCTCCAAGGTCTCGTTTCTGCAGAGCCTCGACGTGATCAGGGCTGCTGCCCGGCGCATCGGCACGGGGCTGCACGACGCGGGCCGGCTGGACGACCCTGAGGACGTCTTCTACCTGACGCTCGACGAGGTGAGGTCACGAGCCGCCGTCAGTCGCGACGTGATCGGGGAGCGCATGGCGATTCGCCGGGCCTACGAGGAGTTTGACCTTCCCGATGCCTGGCAGGGCTCCCCGACCATCCTCAGACCCACGCGGGACGACGCGATCTCTTCGATCGTAGGTACCCCCGCCAGCCGCGGCATCACCGAGGCCCGGGCTCGCGTCGTCGTCGACGTCTCGCAGGCCGAGGTCGAGCGGGGCGAGATCCTCGTCGCGCGGGACACCGACCCGGCGTGGGCGTCCCTGATCTTCCTTTCCTCGGGCCTGGTCGCCGACATCGGGGGGGTCATGAGTCACACGGCCGTCGTCGCCCGGGAACTCGGCATCCCGTGCGTCGTCAATTCGAAGGTCGCGAGCATCCAGATCCAGACCGGTGACCTCATTCGAGTGGACGGCTCGACAGGCGTCATCGAGATCCTCGAACGAGCGGCCCGCGAACCGTCGCGGTAGCCGAAATCGTCAATTCACAAGGAGACATCGTGTCCCAGCAACTCCCCGACCTGAGCGCCTACTACGACCGCGACCCCGTCTGGGGGCCGAACAGCTACCCCGTCAGGACGGAGATCGAGGAGGGTGCGCCGCCGTGGAAGGACCACGCATACCTCGCGTTCTGGGATCCCGCGCAGGAGGTATACGGCTTCTTCCACTGGAACTCCTCGCCCAACCACCCGACGTCGAAGGCGCAGCTGAACATCTCCATCAAGGGAGAGCTTCTGGACATCCGTGAGGATCTTCCGGCTCGCGATCGGTGGACGAGCGAGTCGATCGACTTCGACCTGCTGAACTCGATCACGATCACCCACCCGCGCCTCACGGGTGATCTGCTGCTGACCGCCCGGCGGATGCCCATCAACTTCGGCCCCTCCGGCTCGATCCCGGCGTTCCCGGGCCAGACGCCGCTCCAGCACTTCCAGCACCCCCTGTCGATGAACGGATCACTCGTCTTCGACGGCAGAGAGCTGGAACTGAACGCGACCGGGTACCGGACCCGGACGTGGGGATACCGCGACGACTCGGTCCAGTTCCCCGAGTACTACTACCTGTGGGCAAGCTTCGACGATTTCGAAGTCGCGGTGATCAAGCACCTCCACCCGGACGGCGTCGCGCGCGCGGGTGGCGGTCTCGTGACCGACGACGGTGTGGTCCCGGTCCGCGAGGTGCACATCCCCAAGGATGCTGCCGGCTTCGCGATCGAGACGCGCTACGAATTCGCGGACGGGACCGAGCTCGTCATTGACGTGCAGGAGCGGGTCTGGAGCGGCTGGTGCCCGATCGGGTTGCCTCGCCGGGACGGCGCGACCTTTGCCGCGTTTGACGAGATCCTCCATCTCCGCACCAGCGACGGTCGCGAAGGCTGGGGACAGTCCGAGTACGGTTACGTCCGGCGCGTCTACTGATCATGGGGAGCCGCACCGCCATCGTCACCGGGGCGTCGGGCGGGCTGGGTGCCGAGATCGCTCGGCACTTGGCCGCGCGCGACTTCCGCGTCGCCCTGCTCGCGCGCAAGCTCGACCCCCTGACCCGGCTGGCCGAGGAACTCCGGCCGCACGAGTCGATGCCTCTGGCCGTCGACATCACGGACTGGCCGGCGGTGAGCTCGGCGGTCGATGCCGTGGCCATGAGCTGGGGTGGCGTCGACACCGTCGTGGTCAGCGCGGGGGTCGCCATGAGCAGTTCGTTCGTCGACGAGAAGGGGCCGCCGCCGGACACCTGGGCCGCCATGGTCTCGACCAATGTCCTCGGAAGCGCCCTCACAGCCCGGGCCTCGCTGCCCCACCTCCGTCGTCGTGGGGGACACCTGATTCTGATCGGCTCTGTCTCGGGAATCGTCACCCGCCCCGGAAGCCTCTACTCGGTCACGAAGTGGGCCGTCTCCGCGCTGGCCGAGTCGATCCGCGTCGAGATGGCGGGAAGCGGGGTCCGCGTGACCATCGTGCATCCCGGAATAATCGAGACCGACATTCTCCGCCCCGAACACCAGGACCAGCCCAAGCTGCAGGCCAAGGATGTCGCACGGACGGTGCTGTGGGCGATTGACCAGCCTCCAGACGTTGATGTTGGGGCGCTCGTCGTCCGGCCCAGTGGCGCCGCTCACTGACGCCACCAGGCGTGGTTCGAACAGCGACGTGCTGAACGAATGACGGCAGCAGGAAGGCAGGAGGTCATGACGATATGAGCCAGCTGATGGCAGAGCTGGAAGGTCGGCCCCGGCTCACGGTAGTGGAGGCGCTGCGGCGGGGAGCGGCCACGGACGGAGACTTCCTCCAGTTCGAAGAGGCGACTTACACGTTCGCGGACGTCGACCGGCTGTCGACCGCGTTCGCCCACGAGCTGCGTAAGCTCGGGGTCGCCCGCGGCGACCGAGTGGCTGCCCTGCTGGACAACAGCATCGACCAGATCGTGACCTGGTTCGCGGCCAACAAGCTGAGTGCTGTCTGGGTCCCGCTGAACGTCGCCTATCGAGGGGAGTTCCTGCGCCACCAGCTGGTCGATTCAGCGCCCCGGATCCTGGTCTGCGACAGCGCATACCTGGATCATGTCCTCGAGGTCCAGGACGCCGTCACGGACCTTGAAGTGATCCTCCGCCGAGGCGCCGTGCCGGCTTCCGCGGTGCGATCCCGCGCGGCGATCGCGGCCCTGGCAGACCACCGCGGCGCCAACGACTCGCCACTCGGGGACGATCCGGCTCCCGGCGACCTGAGCATGCTGATCTACACCTCCGGGACGACGGGACCGTCCAAGGGATGCATGATCAGCCACAACTACATCTGCCACCAGGGCGTACAGTCCCTCCTGGCGATCCCGCCCGTGGCCGGGGACGTGCTCTACACCTGCCTGCCGCTCTTCCACGTCTCCGCCATCGACACCGTCATGAGCGCGCTCCTTGCCGGGATCAAGATCTACGTCGCCGAGAAGTTCTCAGCGAGCAGGTTCTGGTCGGAAATCCAGGTGAGCGGTGCGACCAACGCCAGGATCATGTCATCCATCTTCACCATCGTCGCCGACGGTCCGGAGACTCCGGAGATGCAGGCCTGCTACGGACAACTGAGAGCAGTGTCCGGCTCGCCGATCCAGCCGGATGTGCGCAGGAAGTGGCACGAGCGGTTCGGCGTGCGGTTCGTCAACAGCTTCACGTACGGCCTGTCCGAAGGCGTGCGACTGAGCATGTCGCGCTTCGGCGAGGACATCGCTGACGGTTCGGTCGGGAGGATTGACGACACGGCGTTCGAGGTCGCCATCCTGGACGACGAGGACCGCCGGCTGGCCGACGGGCAGATCGGGGAGATCGCCTTCCGGCCGAAGCTGCCGAACATCATGTTCGAGGGCTACTGGCGGCGTCCGGACGAGACGGCGAAGGCGTGGCGCGGCTTGTGGATGCACACCGGAGACATGGGCCGCATCGCAGAGGGATTCCTCTACTTCACCGACCGCAAGAAAGACTATGTGCGCAGCCGCGGCGAGAACATCTCCTCGTTCGAGATCGAACGCGCGGTGACCCTGCACCCGCAGGTGCTGGAAGTGGCCGCCCACGCGGCCCAGGACGGTCGCGGAGAGGACTGCCTCAAGCTGACGGTCGTGCTCGTCGCAGGCAGCGACCTGACCGAGAAGGAACTCTGCGGCTGGTGTGTCGAGGAGCTGCCCTACTTCGCCGTTCCTCGCTACATCGAGTTCCGGCCGGAGCTCCCGAAGACGCCCACACACAAGATTCAGAAGAACGTGCTAAGGGCGCAGGGTCTAACCCCCGGTACCTGGGAGCGGCCAGAGGCGGAATCGAGGCGCCGGTAAGCGGCTTCGGGTTACCTTAGTGGATCAAGGAAGAACAAGTCCCCGGAGAGCTGCAAGGTCATTCGGGTGCATTGAGGCCGGCGTTATCTCGGGATCGAGAGGGCTTTCGTGAAACACCTCGAGCTCGTGGAGATCACGGTTCCCGAAATCGGGGCCGGTATCGCGAAGGACCGTATGAGGGTCATTGCGTCCGGATGCGTGGCCTCGCGCCTCGTCGAGCAGTAACTGCGCCGTTGGGCGATCGTACGCCTGCCCCGGTACATCGAGTTCCGCGACATGCTGCAGCGAACGTCGACCAGAATAATCATGAAATATCAACTACGCAGAGGAACGAGGCCCAAGACCCCGGACCGCGACGAGACCGGGATCTAGGTCCGCCGCCCCGCCTGGCCGTACCGAGTACGGCCGCCGGCCACTCCGCGCGCACTGGGGCAGTGTCGGTCCGACCGGAATCGTGACCCGTCGAAGGAGCTGGATGTGGGCAGACTCGAAGGCAAGGTAGCGTTCGTCACGGGCGCAGCGCGCGGGCAGGGGCGCAGCCACGCGCTCAAGCTAGCCGCCGAAGGCGCGAACATTATCGCGGTCGACGTGAGCGAGCAGGTCGCGACCGTCCCGTACCCTACGGCTACAGCCAATGATCTGAAGGAGACAGTCCGTCTCGTGGAAGCGCTGGATCGGCGCATCATCGCCGATCAGGCGGACGTGCGGGATCTGGCTGCGCTCAAGAACGTGGTCGACGTCGGCGTGGCCGAGTTCGGTCGCCTCGACATTGTGCTGGCCAACGCCGGCATCTCCACCCCGGCGCCCACGCTCGAGATGAGCGAGGAAACCTGGCAGACGATGATCGACATCAATCTGACCGGGGTCTGGAAGACCGTGGTCGCGTCCGTGCCGCACATCCAGGCGGGCGGTCGCGGCGGGGCCGTAGTCATCACCAGTTCATTGGCGGCGATCTTCTCCAACCCCAACACCGCACACTACAGCGCCGCCAAGGCCGGTCTGGTCGGCTTCATGAAGGTGCTGGCCAAGGAGTTGGCGCCGCAGAGCATCCGGGTTAACACGATCCACCCGACAACCGTCGCGACCGACATGATCCTCAACGACCCGACCTACCGGCTGTTCCGCCCTGACCTGGAGAATCCGACTCGGGAAGACTTCGCGGTCGCGGCCCGCAGGCTGAACAAGTTGCCGGTGGTGGCCACCCAGGTCGAGGACATCTCGGCCGCGGTTCTGTACCTGGTCTCCGAGGACGGCCGGTACGTCACCGGCACCACACACGTGATCGATGCGGGAGGGGCGCTCTGATGGCTCTGGTCGAAGGTCCGAAGCTGCCCGCCTTCGTTCACAGGTAGGGCTTCTCTCGGCTATGCGGCCTTATCGCACTCGTAGGAGCGGGTTTCGTGCTCGTGAGGGCTGAAGTATCCGCTGGTGGAGTGACGGCGTCGCCGATTGCGGAACCTCTCAACGAAGTCGAAGATCGTGGCCCGGGCCTGGTCGTGGGGGGTAGGCCCGTGCCCGAAGGTGCGGCCGGTCTGTTCCAAGCGCCCGGGCGCAAAGGACAGCGGTTGAGCGCAATGGCACGCTGCACAGGGCGCCAGCCGGTGTCCCGGCCGGGTGTGGCGACCCGGCTGGCCAGGTCCATCCACCCCGTCGCCGACGTGGTAGGCGGCGGCGACGGGGCGGACCGCCGGGCCGGAGCAGGTCCCGGTAGGCGGTCATGATCAGGTGGCCGCGGCTTGGACCAGCTGGCGTGACGCCGTTGTCTGTCATTCCGATCGCGGTCGGGACGAGTCCTAGACCGTCCGAGTCCGGTCTAGGGCGTGTATCTCGTTGTGATCTCTCGGTTGGTTTGGTCCTGATGGTGAGGCCTGGCCCGATAGATCGTTTGTGTGACGCGTGCGCAGTTGACCGATGCGGAGTGGGAGTTCATCCGGCCGTACCTGCCGATCGGCGAGTACGGCCCGTATCCCGAGCGGCTGCGGGAGCAGTTCGCCGGGGTGCTGTGGCGGTTCCGAACAGGTGGGCAGTGGCGGGAGATGCCAGCCGAGTTCGGGGCGTGGTCGACGGTGCACAACCGGTTCCGGCAGTGGCGTGACGCCGGAGTGTTCACCGCCCTGCTGGACGGGATGATCGCCGAGGCCGCCCATCGGGGTGAGGTCGACCTGTCCCTGGTCAGCGTGGACTCCACGACCGCCCGGGCGCATCACGACGCGGCCGGGATGCATCTGGACGCGGAGAAGCTGGCCGCGGTGGAGAAAGCCGCTGCCGAGCAGGACAAGGCCCGGGAAAAGGTGCCCCTATGTCCTTCGTCAAGCCGGTGAGGGGGTCGGGGCCTGGTAGAAGGTGCCGTTGCGAAGCATCGCGTAGAGCACGTCGATCCGGCGCCGGGCGAGGCAGGTGAGAGCGGCGACGTGATGTTTGCCTTCCGCGCGTTTCTTGTCGTAGTAGGCCCGGGACGGGGGTTCGCGTAGGGAGGCGAACGCGGCCAGGTAGAAGGCGCGTTTGAGTTGTTTGTTGCCGCGTCGGGAGGGGTGTTCCCCTCGGATGGAAGAGCCCGATGCTCGGGTGGCGGGGGCGAGACCGGCGTAGGCGGCCAGGTGCCCGGCGGTGGGGAAGCTGCTGGCGTCCCCGACGTCGATGAGGATGCGGGCGGCGGTCCTGACCCCGATACCGGGCATGGAGGTCAGGACCTTGGAAAGAGGGTGGGCCTCCAGAAGCTCCGCGATCCGGTCCGCGAGGAGTTTCCGCTGGTCATGGACGGCGGTCAGGGAACGGGCCAGGCTGGGAATGATCAGAATCGCCGCG
>NZ_ADGX01000164.1 GCF_000177675.1 Parafrankia sp. EUN1f | reverse complement strand
GCGCCTACCCGAACGCCGGCTGGCCCGGCGCCGGAGCACCCGGGCCGCGCTGCCGCGTCTGCGGCGCCGCGCCGGCCGCGCAGACGACGATCCGCGAGCACCAGGGATTCTTCGTCCTGATGCGGTTCCGATCCGAACCCGGCCCCTTCTGCCGGGACTGCGGGACCTCCAGGCTGCGCGCGATGAGCGCGCGGACCCTGTGGCAGGGCTGGTGGGGAATCGCGTCCCTGCTGATCACGCCGGTGGTCCTGGTGTTGAACCTCGCCGCGAACCTGAAGATCAGGAAACTTCCTCCCCCGGGCCCCGCCTACGGCCCGCGGCCGCGGCCGGAGCCGCCGTTGACCCGGCGGCCGGCCGCACTCGGGGTGCTGGTCCCGCTCGCGGCCCTGGTCCTGGTGGTCGGGGCGATCGTCGGAAGCCAGCCGGGTGCCACCCGCGTCAGCACGGGAGACTGCGTCCGCCGGGACGGTGACGGCGTCGCGGTCGTCGGCTGTGACTCACCAGACGCCCAGTTCCTCGTCCTGAGCCGCCTGTCCGGCGACTCGGATGCGCTGTGCGAGCTGATGGCGCGCTCCACGGCGACGTACACCGAGACCGGCGGCGGCTCGGACTTCGTCCTGTGCCTGGCCCCTGCTCCGGGGGCGGATTCGGGCTCCGACCATCAGGATCAGCCCGGTCGCGGCCGGGGTGGCACCGTCGGCGGCGGGACGGACACCCGGGACGCCTGACACCGCCCGGGGCGCGGTGGCAGATGCGGGCACGGCCGCGCGGGCGCGGCCGGTCAGGTGCCGAAGACCGCGGCTTCGCCCTCCGGGTGGGGCGGGCCGTCCCCGCGCACGGGCAGCGCGTCGTCGATCTCGAAGTAGGCCGGCAACGGCCGCCGCCCCGCCAGGTGCAGCACCCGCACGATGCGCCGCCCGGCGAGCGATCGGACGTCCCCCACCGCGTCGTTGTGGAACTGGCGGGCCAGCGCCACCCTGGCCGCCGCCGCGTCGAGGGCCGCGACGGCCTCAGGCGTCTCCCGCCCCACCGCCACTACGGCGGAGGAGCGCAGCGCGCGGCTCAGCGCGTTCTCGGCATCCTCGGCAGCCGAATCCAGGCCAGCACCGGCGGACGGAGCCGCATCTGCGGGCTGCGGCGCCGCGTCTGAGGACCGAGCCGCGTCTGAGGACCGAGCCGCTACCGAGGGCCGAGCGGCGTCGGCGAGCAGAGCGGTGTGGCCGGCTCGGGCACTCTCGGCGGCGGTGGCGAGTTCGGACAGCTCGTACCGCCGCGCGAGGGTCTGCGCCGCCTCGGCCCGCGCGAGAAGCTGCACGACCAGGCCGGACCGGGCCGCGTCAACCCGGCTCGCCAGGCGGTCGAGCCGGCTCGCGAGCCAGGTCAGATAGGTCGCGGTCATGACAACAAGCACAACCACGGCCACGACAACTGTCATCTAGCGCAGCGTAGTCAGCTCCAATGGATGAACTCCCCCCGGGATCGACCACACGACGGACACGGCGACGGATCATCTCCGTTCCGCATCCGGCCTGGCCGGAGGCGCCAGCAGTTGAGTCCCCCTGCATTCGACGAGCCACGATGCGACACCGGGCGGCGACCGTGAGCGTTGCGGTCAGCTCTCGTCCGTCGCCGCGACCGACACCGGCCGGTCCCCGGAGACCATCTCGTAGACACTCACGATGCGTTGCGTCACAACCCGCCAGTCGTAGCTCATGACCACCGAACGACCGCGTTCGACCAGCCGCGCTCGTTCCGCGGGATCGCGGAGCAGATCGGCGAGCCCCGCCGCCAGCTCCGCCGGCTCACCCACGCCGAACAGCCGCCCGGCGCGCCCGTCGTCCAGCACTCGCCGGAAGGCGTCGATATCGCTGGCCATGACCGGTGTTCCGGCCGCCATCGCCTCCAGCAGCACGATCCCGAAGCTCTCCTGCCCCGTGTTGGGCGCGCAGTACACGCTCCCGGAGGCGAAGACCGCGGGCTTGTCGGCCTCGGGCACCAGGCCGATCAGGTCGACCCGATCCACCAGCGACCGGTCGATCCGCGCACGGACGGCGGCCGTGTCCCCCGGGCCCGCCACCAGCAGCCGGGCGTCCGGGACCCGCTCGACCAGCATCGGGAAGGCCGCCATCAGCACGTCGAGACCCTTGCGGGGCTCGTCGATACGCCCGAGGAAGACCACGGTCGGCGCACCGGCACCCGCACCCGTCGCGCTGTCACCGTTGCCGTCGCCAGACCCGCCGTACCCGGGCAGCGGTCGGGCACCCTCGAAGGCGCGTACCGCGACGCCGTTGGGGATGAGGATGGCGCCGGTGCCCAGATGCTCCACCAGCGTGCGACGCGCCGCCTCGGACACCGCGATCCGGGCCCGCAGCTTCTCGAACGACGGCTGCAGCGCGACCTGGGCGGCGGTCAGCATGCGGGACCTGGGGTTCGACGTATGGAACGTCGCGACCAGGGGGCCGTCCGCGAGCATGCAGGCCAGCAGGCTGATGCTGGGCGCCGTCGGCTCGTGCGCGTGCAGCACGTCGAAGTCGTGCTCGCGTAGCCACCGGCGCACCCGAGCGGCCGACACCGGTCCCATGAGCAGGCGCGCGACCGAGCCGTTGTAGGGCACCGGCACCGCGCGCCCGGCGTCGACGGCGTAGGGCGGCAGGGCGGACTCGTCGTCCACCGGTGTGATCACCGAGACCTCGTGGCCGGCCTCCAGCAGCGACTCGGCCAGGTCACGCACGTGCGCCTGGACCCCGCCGGGGACATCCCACGTGTACGGACAGGCGAGTCCGATCTTCACAGCCGACCCTTCCTCACCGCACGGGTTCGCGCCAGATCCGCTGGAGCATGTGCCAGTCGGCCGGGTGGGCGGCGATCCCCGCGGCGAACTCGTCCGCCAGCACCTGGGTCATGGTCTGGACATCGGTGTGCTCGACCTCGGGATGGATCCGCGCGCTCCAACCGTCGTCATCGAACCAGAGTGTCACCGGCAGCAGGGTCGCGCCCGTGCGCAGCGCGAGGGCGGCCGGGCCGGGCGGCATCGTCGCGGGGGCCCCGAAGAAGGTGACCTCCACGCCGGCCTCGGAGAGATCACGGTCGGCCAGCAGGCAGAGGGCCCCACCGGCGCGCAGCCGCTCGGTGAGCAGTTCCGCGGGCGGCTGCTCACCGCCGGTCAGCGGGACGACCTCCATGCCGAGCGCGGCACGGAAACGGACGAAACGGTCGAAGAGCGGCTCCGGACGCAGTCGCTCGGCGACGGTGGTGAACGGGACCCCCGTCGCGACCAGCCAGGCGCCGGCCTGCTCCCAGTTCCCCATGTGCGGCAAAGCCAGGATCATGCCCCGGCCGGTCGCGTGGGCGCGGCGCAGCCTCGCCTCGTCCAGCACCCGCATCCGGCCGACGATCGAGGCCGTCGACATGTCCTGGAGGCGGAAGACCTCCATCCAGTACCGGGCGTAGGAGCGCAGCGCCGAGCGCGTCAACGCGTCCAGATCGGTGCCGGCGGGAACGACCCGGGCCAGGTTGGCCCGCAGCCGGGTGGTCCCCCGCCCGCCGCGGCGCCACGCGAGGTCCGCGGCCCGCCGGAACAGCCAGGCCGCCAGCGCCTCGGGCAGCAACCGGACCAGCCGCCACCCCAGCACGTAGGCGAGCAGCGTCACCCGGCCAGCGAGCGTCATCGGCAGCCCGCTCCCGTGACTGGTTCCAGGCCCGCTCCCATGCCCGCCTCCGAGCCCGCTCCCACCTCAGCGGCCCGGCGCGACCTGCGGCACCGGTGGCACCGGCGGCACGCCCCGCGGCGCGTTGCCGGAACCAGCCACACCGGCCCCGCCCGCCAGGTCAGGCGCACCGGCCTGGCTCACCACCGAAGAGGCCACCGAAGGACCCGCCCCGGGCTGGTCGGCCTCCGCGGTCTCCGCGGCGGCGTTCGAATCGCCGGCCGGCGGCACGAGGGTCGGCCGGCCGGAGCGGACGAACTGCCGATACACGTGGACCACACGCTGGGCCACCGTGAGCACGGTCGCGCCCACCAGGAACCACAGCGCGGCCGGCAGCAGGTACGGCACGCCGAGGCCGTACAGGCCCGCGGCGACGAGCAGGATCAGCAGCCGCTCGCCTCGTTCGGCGAAGCCGACGTTGCAGGTGAAGCCGAGGCTCTCGGCCCGGGCCTTCACATAGGAGGTCACCGAGCCGGCGACCAGGCACAGCAGCGCCGCGCCGGCGAGCGGCAGCGAGTCGCCGTCGCCCGCGTACCAGATCACCAGCGAGCCGAAGATCGCGCCGTCGCCCACGCGGTCCGAGGTCGAGTCCAGGAAGGCGCCCCACTTCGAGGAGATCCCGCGAGCGCGGGCGATCACACCGTCGACCAGGTCGGAGAAGACGAACAGGGTGATGACGAGGGTGCCGACGAAGAAGTGCCCGAGAGTGAAGAACCCCAGCGCGCCGCCAGCGACGCCGATCGTTCCGATGACCGTGACCAGGTCGGGCGACACCGACGACCGCGCGGCCCACTGGCTCAACGGATCGAGCACCTTCTGGATCTGGGGTCGCGCATTGCTAGCGAGCATGTCCGTCCCGTCGTCTGTCGTGTACCGCCCGGGTTGGGCGGTCTCACAGTACCGCCGTCACGATCCGCTCATTTCTCATCACGATCCGGCTTGGATTTGTTGTCCCCGTCACATCGGGGGACTCTTCGGGGTACGCGCCAGCGCCAGGGCCGGCCACCTCGGCCCGGGGCACCGGCAGTGACCGTCGGACCCTCCCGGCGCTGGCCGCGAGGCGGACCACACCGGCCCCGAACGGTGCCGGTGTGCACTTGGCCCGCCGAGCCCCGATGGGAGGCGGTATGACAACAGCGGCACACGACGTGCGGAACGTCGTTCTCGTCGGCCACACCGGCGCGGGCAAGACGACCCTGCGGCAGCACCTGTTCCAGGTGGCGGCGAACCTTGGCAGCCACGTCGATGTCACGGCGGACACCCCGGCCGGCGAGGGCCGTCCGTCCTCGCCTGGATCCCACCGGGCGCCTGGAGCGAACGGAGCCTCTGGAGCGAACGGAGCCTGGCCCGGGGTGGGTGCCGCCGGAGGCGGCGCGGGCACGGCCTCCGGCGGGGAAACCGCCCAACGCAGCGTCTCGCTGGTGCTCGGCTCGCTGCGGCATCGCGGCGTGACCGTGAACCTGCTGGACACCCCGGGCTACCCGGACTTCGTCGGCGAGCTTCGGGCGGGGCTGCGGGCCGCGGACGCGGCACTGTTCGTGATCAACGCGATCGAGGGGATCGACGGCTCCACCAGAATGCTCTGGGACGAATGCGCGGCCGTGGGTATGCCCCGCGCCATCGCCATCACCCGTCTGGACCATCCCCGGGCGGACTTCGATGCCATGGTGATGGCCTGCCAGGAGGCGTTCGGGGCCGGGGTCCTCCCCGTCTACCTGCTGGAGGGAACCAACATCCCGGACCCGGACTACACGGCGACCGCGGCCACCGCTGGGGCCGACGGCGCCGGCCGCGCCGGGGTGGCGCGGCGAACACCGCCCCGCCGGCTGATCGGCCTGGTGACCGGACGGCTGATCGACTACACGGCTGACGGCCGCCACGAGCACGAACACCCGGTCGAGCTCACCGGAGCCGCGGCCGACGCACGGGGCGCGCTGCTCGAGGGGGTCATCGCCGAGAGCGAGGACGAGGCGTTGCTCGACCGGTATGTCGACGGCGCCGAACTCGATCCGAAGATCCTGCTGGACGATCTGGAGACCGCGGTGGCCCGCGGCTCCTTCTACCCGGTGCTGCCGCTCATGATCCCAGCAGGTCCCGAGCGGGGGGCGCACGACTTCCAGCCCGGTCTGGGGACGGTGGAGCTCCTCGACCTGTTCACGTATGCGTTCCCCGCCCCGAGCGAGCACCCGCTGCCCAGGCTCACCCGCCCGGACGGATCCCCCTGCCCACCCGCACATGCTGACCCGTCCGGGCCACTCGTCGCCGAGGTCGTGCGTACCACCACCGACCCGTACATCGGCCGGATGTCCATGGTCCGGGTGTTCTCCGGCACGCTGCGCCCCGACGCGTCGGTGCATGTGTCCGGGCACGGACGGGCCGCCGCTGGCCACCCCGACCACGAGGACCGCGAGCGGATCGGCGCCCTCTCCCAACCGATCGGGCTGTCCCTGCACTCGGTCGACGAGTGCGCCGCGGGTGGCCTCTGCGTGATCACCCGGCTGGCCACCGCGGAGACCGGGGACACTCTCTCCGACCCGGCGGACCCGCGGTACCTCCCGGCGTGGACCATGCCCGAGCCGCTGCTACCCATGGCTGTGCAGGCACAGGCTCGATCCGACGAGAGCAAGCTCTCCGCCGCGCTCGGACGGCTGGGCGCCGAAGACCCCACGCTGACCGTGCGCCATGACCCCGACACGGGCCAGCTCGTCCTGTGGTGCATGGGTGAGGCCCACGGTGACCTGGTGCTGGGACACCTGCACGACCGCTTCGGTGTCACGTTGGAGAAGGTGCCGCTGCGCCTGCCGCTGCGTGAGACCGTCCGTGCCAGCGCCGAGGGCGTCGGCCGGCTGGTCAAGCAGTCCGGCGGACACGGCCAGTACGCGATCTGCCGGATCGTCGTGGAACCGCTGCCCGCCGGGAGCGGCATCGAGTTCGTCGACGAGGTCGTCGGCGGCGCCGTACCCCGCCAGTTCGTGCCGTCGGTCGAGAAAGGTGTGCGCGCCCAGCTGGAACGCGGGCTGGTCGCCGGATTCCCCGCCGTTGATCTGCGAGTGCGGCTCGTCGACGGAAAAGCACACAGTGTCGACTCATCGGACATGGCGTTCCAGGCGGCCGGCGGGCTGGCGGTGCGCGAGGCCGCCAACGCCGCCGGCGTGGTGCTGCTCGAACCCGTGCTGGAAATCGACGTCGACGTTCCCGACGAACACGTCGGTGCGGTGATGAACGACATCGCGACCCGCCGCGGCCGAGTGGTGGGTGTGACGTCCCGGGAAGGTGCGGGTGCCGGCGCAGAAGGACCCGAACGCGGTTCAGGGCATACCACGATTCACGCCGAGGTGCCGGCGCTGGAAATGACCCGCTACGCGATCGACCTGCGCTCCGTCAGTCATGGGACCGGTGCGTTCACCCGCCGACCCCATGGCTACGAGCGGCTTCCGGAGCAACTCGTGGCGAAGGTGACCGAGCCGGCCTGAGCCTGGGCGCGGTGGCGCATGTGAGGCCCGCGCGCGGGCCTCACACCTGCTCTGTGCGGCTCCAGGCCGCGGCGAGCAGTTCCCGGGTCTGGCCGAGGAGCGCCGGCAGGACCCGGGTCGCCCCGACCACGGGCATGAAGTTCGTGTCGCCGCCCCACCGCGGCACCACGTGCTGGTGCACATGCGCGGCGATACCCGCACCGGCCACCGTGCCGAGGTTCATTCCGGTGTTGAAGCCGTGTGCGCCGCTGGCCACCCGCAATGCGCGCAGCGCGTGCTGCACGAAGAGTGACATCTCCACCGTCTCGTCGTAACTCATCTCCGCGTAGTCCGCGACGTGACGATAGGGAACCACCATCAGATGGCCCGCATTGTAGGGGTAGAGGTTGAGGACGGCGTAGACCGTTTTTCCGCGGGCGACGACCAGCCCTTCCTCATCCGTCATCGCGACGATGGCGCAGAACGGGCACTGGTCGCCGGGCGACCGACCCTCCCCTTTTATGTACGCCATGCGATGCGGTGTGTAGAGGCGCTGAAAGGCGTCCGGATGACCGACACCCGCCTGCTCGTCCAGTGGTGCGCCGCCCGGAGCGGTGGCCGCGGTCATCGGGAGTGGCCTGCCGGGCGCGCGACCTCGAGCCGTCGCCGGCCCGCCGCTCGGACGTGAGCCAACCTGACCACGCTTGCCGCCTCCCGCACGCCCCGGGACCAGCCCCACCGACGACCGGCCATGGATCCCTCCGCTGCTTCCGTCCGGGGACCACGGTACCCATCCACGAGCCGCCACCGAGTGGCGCTCCGCAGGCCGTCTCCGCACCTGGCCGGGCCCGATAGCCAGCCGGGCGGCCTCCCCCGAAGGCACGTCCGGGACAGATCCGGCCGTCGGTCCCAGGACCGGCCGAAGGTCCGTACCGCTGCGCCGAAAGTCCGCACCACCACCAAAGTGCCACCACCGCGCAGCACGAGGCATCTGATTTTCTGGGCGTTGAACCGGCCCGACGACCTTCGTCACGGAGACCTCGAGACGACTGCGGGATCATCGAATCGGACGTCTCGGTACCCCTGAGGGGTACCGCTTGACTCCCTGGAGGGACGCAGGTCACAGCCCAACAGCGCAGATGGGGGGTGGCCTGACCGTAAGGAGCGGAGTGCGCTGCCGCCATCAGGCGGCGCAGCGATGACGCGGAGACACCGCGCGGTGTGTGGGCGTACGTGGTTTCGAACCACGGACCTCTGCCGTGTGAAGGCAGCGCTCTACCCCTGAGCTATACGCCCGCGCGATCCAACAAGCTACCCGACAGAACGAAAGCGGTGCACCGGACCGGCCGGCGCCGCTTCCAAACTACCCCAAAGCCTCTCAGACCAGCAGCTCCGGCTGGACGTGTTGCGCCCTCACCGAGCCTGGGCTCAGCTTACACGGACACGACCGAGGGACGGACAGGGGGTGGCCAACGGACGGATGCGGGCATGTCTGCCCTCCGGCCGATCCTCGGGACACGCCGGGTTGGCCGGGACTCGCCGTGGTTGAGACGGGTCCGGACAGGGAAGGCTATGAGTGGCACGGCCTCGGCGGAACGGCCATTGTGCTCGGGGGAACCCTCAGTCCAACGCGGAACACGATCATCGAGCGGCACCTTCGGCTCGGCGATCACCACCGCGACCGACCGGGTCTTCTCAGGGGACTTCGGTCGGTCTTCCCGGGCAGGGCAACTCGCCCGAATCGCCGTAACGGATGTTGTCCTGGCATAACCTTGTTTCAAACGGGACTCAGAGAGGGAACTATCTCGTTACACGGGTGCTCGCCCGCACCACGCACCATGAGAGGCCGCCCGATGACTATTCGTCACGATTCGATCACCGCAGAACTCGCCCTTCGGCTCGTCGTTCCCGGTGGCGCTCCGGTTCCGGTCGCCGCCACGGTCCGATACGAGCCGGCCGACCCGTACGCGGTCAGCATCGGCTTCCGCACCGGGGCCGATGAGGTCGTGGAATGGACCTTCGCTCGGCAGCTCCTCAGTGACGGCGTCCGCCGGCCAGCCGGCGATGGCGACGTACAGGTCTGGCCCGCCGCCCAGTCGGGTGGGCGGATCGTGTGCCTGTCGTTGTCGAGTCCGTCCGGTCACGCGCTCTTCGAGATGCCACGTGCCGAGGTGCTGGCGTTCCTCCGCCGAACGTACGCGGCCGTGCCGCTCGGCGGAGAGAGCGATGTCATCGATCTGGACGCCGAGCTCGCCCTCCTGATCTGGGGCGGCCCCGAACGGTGACGCAACCGGGGTCGGCGTCGTGTCCGACCCCGGGCAGGCCGGTGCGGGCACATCCGGCACACAAGACAGCTCCCGTCGACATGAGCGCCTGGTGGGGACTCCCCCACCAGGCGCTTCGCTATGTCTGTAGGTCCGTGGGGGATCTCCCGCCCGAAAAGGAGATCCCCTGGCGCGGAGATCCTCAGCCTGTCGCCGAGACACGCCCCGACGTGCCGTACCCGGATCCGCGGGAGACGGCCGCCGGTCCGACCCGACCGCTCCAGCTCGTGGCGGTCGGGGCCGCGGCGGAGGCCAACGACAGCAGGTTGGCGGCCTTGAGCTCCGTCTCACGCCACTCCGCTTCCGCGTCACTACCCCAGGTGATTCCGGCGCCGGTACCGAACCAGATCCGCTCGTCGGCGAGCCAGAAGGTCCGGATGGCCACCGACAGCCAGCCACGCCGGGTGTCGGCGTCGACCCACCCGATGCCGCCGCAGTAGTGGCCGCGCGCGACCGGTTCCAGCCGGTTGATGATCCGCAACGCGCTCGACTTCGGCGCCCCGGAGACGGATCCCGGCGGACAGGTCGCGGCGAGCAGCTCGGCCCAGCCGACCTGGGGAGCAAGTGTCGCCTGCACGGTCGAGACGAGATGAACGAGGCCCGGGTGCTGCTCGAGCCTGCACAGCGCCGGCACCGTGACGCTTCCCGGTCGCGCCACCCGCCCCAGATCGTTCCGGACCAGATCGACGATCATGACGTTCTCGGCGACGTCCTTGTCCCGAAGGTCGGCGGCGGTCCGACCGGTGCCCTTGATCGGGCCGGAACGGACCACGTCACCGTCTCGGGAGAGGAACAGCTCGGGAGAGGCACCGACGATGCGCAGATCCGCCTCGGGCGCATCGAGCACCACCGAGTAGGGCGCGGGGTTGCCCGCGGCCAGAACGGCCGCGAGGGCGGCGAGATCCGATCCCGCCGGGCCCGGGGCGATCGGTGCCGACAGAAGCCGGCACAGGTTCACCTGGTAGACCTCGCCGGCGGCGATCTCCGCGCGGATCGCACCGACCCCCGCGACATAGGCGGCGGCGTCCATGCTCGTGACCCACGAGTCACGTGCCGGCCCCTGCCAGGGCGCGGCGGCCGTCACCGCGGCCGCCGGGGCCGGGCGCACCTCGCGAAAGCGGACGCAACGGCAGCCGCCCTCGAAGTCGACGACCACTCCCCAGAAACCGCCGCCGTCCAGCACGCGCAGGTCGTCCGAGACGTCCACCACGCCGGTGGCGAGCAGTCCTCCGGCAAGGAGATAGGACTCCCGGCCCCGGACCGCCCCTGGGACGGTCACTCCAGCCGCCCGTGACCGCATTGCGCGTCGCTCCCTGAAAGTCGTCCCCCCGTCGTGATGCCCCTGTTCGCGTACTTCATTCCGCTGACCGTATCGCCGCGCTCGAGGCGGCCGCGCCTGCCTGGGCGTCACCACCCGAAGTTCAGCACTTGCCGGCCGGCCAGTCGGCCGCGCTCCGGCCTCTACCCGCCGACCAGCGCCCGCCGACCAGCGCCCGCCGGCCAGCCGGAGGTGAGGCACCCGCGCCACGAGGGTGGGCCGCCATGGTGGCCGTCCGACACCTGAGCGTCACGGTCCGCCGCCCCGGCCAGCACCGGCGTCACCTCCGACACCAAAAGTGACTGTCAGCCCAACTCGCCGCCAACGATGAGGCGACATTCGAGCGACATCCCGGCACGGCGGCGTTCACATTCGACGACCGCCCCGATCGTCCGCTAGAGTGCTACCTACACCGCCAAGCGGGAAGCCGATCCGATCGGCGAACCGGGTCCCCCAGGGGGGATCAAGCGGAACATGCGGACGTGGCTCAGTGGTAGAGCATCACCTTGCCAAGGTGAGGGTCGCGGGTTCGAATCCCGTCGTCCGCTCGGAAGCGGTGTGGTCAGAGATTGCAGCCATCACGGCCTTTCGCGGCGGAGTGGCCGAGTGGTTTAGGCAAGGGCCTGCAAAGCCCTGTACGCGGGTTCGATTCCCGCCTCCGCCTCTGATCCAAATTGCGGGCGATTAGCTCAGTGGGAGAGCGCTACCTTGACACGGTAGAGGTCACTGGTTCAATCCCAGTATCGCCCACCACTCCGTTTGTGCTGCGGCACAGCGGTTACGGCCACCCCGCGCGGGGTGGCCGTTCGCATTTTCAGCCCTCCTCCGGGGGTCCGTGCGAACGGATCTGCGAACACGGCCTACGTGCCGGCCACCTGCGGCCCGCTCTCCCCCGTCTCGTCGTCGGCGGCGGGCGGTTCCGGTTCCTCCTGTGGGCCAGGCGGGTTCGGCGTGCCGAGGATCACCCCGGCGATCTGGTCGGCGGCGTCCTTGTCCATGCCGGGGATCACGTGGCTGTAGAACGACAGCGTGAACGCCACGCTCGCGTGCCCTAGGCGCTCACTGACGACCTTCGGGTGCACGCCGGACTTCAGGGCGGCGGTGGCGTAGCTGTGCCGGACGTCGTGCAGGCGGATCACCGGCAGGCCCACGGCGCGCGCGTGCCCCTGGAACCAATCGGTGATCGTGTCCGGGTGGATCGCCGTACCGTCGGGCCAGCAGAACAGCCGGTCGGTCGTGTGCCCGAACGTCCTGCGGTTCTCCTCCCAGACCGCGACGTATGCCCGAAGCGCGTCGCGCGTGAGCGGGTCCAGCGACAGCGGCCGGTAGGCGTTCACGGTCTTCTGCTCGCCATCGTCGGCCTTGCCGTCGATGACCACCCGCGTCGTGATCGGTGAGACCGTCGCCAGCTCCAGGTCAACATCCGCGCGGCGCAGACCGGCCAGCGTGCCGCGCCGGACGCCGGTCGTGACGAGCAGGAGGTACATGGCGTACAGCCGGTCGTCGCGGATGTGGTCGAGGAAGGCCCTCACCTGCTCCGGGGTCCACACGGTGGGGGCGCGCCGGCCGACCCGTGGCCGGTGGGCGTCCTCCGCTGGGTTGCGGCGGAGATAGCCCCACTTCACCGCGTCCCCCAGCGCGCGGCTCAGGGTCTGGTGGACCACGGCGACCGTGGCCGGCGCCAGGCCCTGCCCCTGCCCGCCGCGTTGGCGCAGCCGGCCCTTGTCGAGCAGGTGGCCGTAGAGCAGGTCCAGGCGGCGGGCGGTCAGATCCTGCAGGGGCGTCGGGCCGATCACCGGGACGACGTACAGCGTGAGGTAGTTGCGGTACTTCGCCCACGTGCCCTTGGCCACCGCCGGGCGCACTGCGGCGAGCCACTCGGCCGTGAACTCCTCCACGGTGCGCCGTGAGGGCGCCACGCGCTTGCCCTCCTCGAACTGGGTGATCGAGTCGCGCATGGCGCGACTGGCCTCCGTCTTGGTCTTGAAGCCCCCGCGCGACGTCGTCCGGCGCTTGCCGGTGAGCGGGTCGGGGTCGATGTCGTGGCGGAACTCCCACCCGTTTGTGCGCTTGTAGACGCTACCCTTCACGCGGCACCGCCGAAGGTGGCGCGGAGTCGAGCGGTGACAACGTAGACCCGTCCGCCCATGCGCTGGACCGGTAGCTCGTCGTTGTCCGCCAGGCGGTAGGCGGTCGCGCGGGACAGCCCGAGGATCTGCGCGGCCTTCCCGACCGAGATCAGCGCGGGCAGGCCCTCGAACGGGTCCGCCTGGTCGACAGCCGCGGGTTCCCTGGGTGGCGGCGGGGTAGCCGGACGCTGGTCTGCGAGGTAGGCGTCCAGACGCTCGAACACGGCGTGAAGCTCCGCACGGAGTGCCGCGATGACGTCGGAGTCGGAAGCCTGAAGAGGCCTCCTGATGACGCGGTGGCGGGACTGCAAGACCACACGATCGACGGTCGCCGGTGCGACAAATTGGGTCACGATTGGACTACCTCCTCGGTTGGGGGTGCGACCCCCGGCGGGGCGCTGGGGAGTGGTCCGCCGGGGGTCGGTGTCATGCGGCGGCGGGCTGGTGGGTGGGTGCCGTCCCATCCGTCCCAACGTCATCGGTGCTGGTGGGCGGGGGTGTGGGTGGGACGGCGGGACGGATCGATCCGTCCCAGCGCCAGGCGGGCTGGTCGTCGGGCCCGTCGGGCGGGTCGGTGGGGGGTGGGCAGTAGCGGCGCCAGGCGTCGGTGAACGCGGCGCGTTCGTAGCCCTTGGCCTGCTCGCCGTTGTCGGGTCGGATGTTGCGGCTGTGAATGCCGTACTCGCGCAGCAGCGCGGCCAGGCGGCGGGCGGTCAGCCCTCCGGGCCCCATGTCGGCCCAGGGGGCTTCGACGTCGGCGTTGAGCAGGGTGAGAAGGCGGGTGGTGGTGATGGCGGTGTCGGTGCCGAACGCGGTGCGGGTGTCGCACAGGAGCCGCACGGTGATCGAGGGGTCCTCATCGGCGGCGGCGGTCTCGGCAAGCAGAACGGCCAGTGCCCGTCGGGCCCGGTCGGGCCACGCCCCGCCGGCGTGGTCGGCCACGGCGATCAACGGTTCCCAGGTGTCCGCGGCGCGGTCGTCGACCGGCATGTCCGGCTCGGCCTGCTCCAACTCCGGGAGGGCGGGGCGTAGCCAGGCGGACAGCTCCTCGGCGAGCGTGCGCAGTCCGGGCCGGTCGCGGCGGTGCCGGTACGGCGCCACCGTCTCGCCAGCGGCGCGGCGACGCATGCGGACGATCACGGCACGGTCTTCGACGGTGTCGGGCATGGCGCCGATCCCGGCGAGTGCGGCCATGGCGAAGGTCGGGAGAACCTCACGGGTGCGGGTGGTGTGGTCCCACCGGATGGCGGGCCGGTTGCGCTGGTGTCCGGCGTTGAGCAGGCCGCGTAGATCTTCCTTGGCGTCGCCGGACCGCGCCGTGCCGAAGATCGTGTCTGCTTCGTCCACGAGCAGGGTGGGCGGGTCCTCGTCGATCGACCGGTACACCGCCGCGGTGGATGCGTTGACGGTGATCAGCGGGTTGTGGCACGTCGCCTCCACGACGTCGAGCAGGCGGCTCTTGCCGCATCGCTTCTCCGGTGCGCGGATGACCAGCCGGGGGGCATGTGCCCACGCGGGTTGGGCGTGGCTCGCCGCGACCCACAGCACCACGGCGTCGACCGCTTCGGGGGTCGGGAGGATGACGTAGCGGGTGAGCGCGTCGTGCAGCCGGTCCAGCGCCGTGGCGCCGTCGGCGGTCACGGGGTGAGGCCTTCCGCGGGGGCGTGCGGCCGATAGTCCTCGGGCGGGGTGGGGTGTTTTGCCCGCACCGGGGTCGGGCTCTGGCTAGCCTGGTCGGCATGACTGACGGTATCCGGCGCGTCATCGGTGACGAAACCCGCGTGGCGTTGCGGAACTACGAATGGCTTGTCCGTAACCGTCCCGATGTTGAGCTGTGTTGGGATTCGGACACGCTGATGTACGGCGACGGCGGGGTGGCGATCGAGTCTCTGCTCGAGCCGGGTTTCACCCCTGCCACCGTCGATGAGAGGTAGCCGGATGTAGCCGGAGCGGTTCATGCCGGCACCGCCCGGGGGCGGCGCGCCCCTGCTCGAAGGCCGGAACTGATGGTCGCCTCAACTTCCGCCCAGGTGAAGGTGGGGTCGGTCGCGACATGCCCCCCCGCAGCCTGTTTCAGCATGTCCGTGGCGTCCGCTTCGGTGAGTGCGCCACCGGCGACGAGCTGTCCAAGAGCGACGGCGGAGCGGTAGACGGCGTTGTTGCGGCCGCCCGTGGCGTGGGTGATGTAGGCGAGTTGCCTGTTGACCGCGGCGGTGATGTAGGCGGACCGGCGGCCTGCCCCCACCGCGACCCGCACAGGGCGTTGCGGAGGGAGCGGGGCGGTCTGGATGAGCTGAAACAGCCAGGGGGGCAGGGGGGCTGGCGGGGCGTCATGGGTGAGGGTGTAAGGGCGGCCGGAGACGGTGTTGCCGGCGGCAACAACCTGCCCACCCCAGGCGCGGGTGTCGATCCAGGGGCCGATGCTGCGGCCGGTGTTCGTCAGCCGCACGCCGGCGGGGGCCTGGTAGTAGAGGTGCCAGCCACCCCGGCCGGTACGCACCGCGTAGGTCGGGGTGACCGACTCCCCGACGCGGCGAGCCAGGACGGTCAGAGCGTGCACGCCGGTACGCACGCCCTCAGCGGCCCACACGGCTGATGGTGGCCGGTCGCCGGGTTTGGGGGTGTCGAGGTCGACGACAACCAGGCCGCTGGGACCGGTGGCGATCCCAACCCCATGGGTGGGGTGTGCCGACCAGTAGGCGGTGATCGTCGCACCATCCAGGGTCGCGCGCTGCTCCCACGTGCGATGCCCGTCACGGCAGGGGCCGGTACAGGGGCAGCGGTCGGCGGGGTGAGACGCGGGCCGCTTCTCACCGGGTAGCAGCGGAAGGACGTACCAGCCGCGGGCCGCCGCATCCAGCGCGACGGCCACGGGAGTGGCGGGGGAAGGGTCGGTGGGACGGATCGATCCGTCCCGCCGTCCCAGCGGCACCCCGGTTGACCTGTGGGTTTGAGGGTGGGACGGATGGGACGGCACTGCCGTCCCATCCGCGCACGGCACGGTCATGGCACCTCCGGTCGTGGTCGGGGGATGGTGAGGTAGATCCGGACTCGTCCGCCGGCCCGGTCGGGGTAGGCCCTGCTGACGAGCGCGGCAGGGAACAGGCCGCGCAGGTCGGTCAGGGTCTCGGCGACGTCGGCGGGATGTCCGTGCAGCCGGATCGCCACCTTCGGCGGCGGGCTGGTCACGGCCGCTCCAACGCGGCGATCAGGGCCGGGGGTGGGTCGGCGAGCAGGCTGGTCAGGGCGGCGGCAGCCTGCTGGGGGATGACTCCGTTACCCAGGGCGGTGAGCTGGGCGTTGCGGGTCAGGCCGGGGGTGGCGGTGACCCACCCGGCGGGTAGGCCCATGAGCCATTCCACGAACGGTGCCGCCAGGCGAGGCCTGCCGGTCCGCCCGGGTTCGGTCGGGTCCGGTGCCGGCCGGCGAAGGATGGTGGCCCACCGGTCCAGCGCGGGGGCGTACCGGCCGTACCGGTCGGGTTGGACGGCGGCGGGCAGGGCGGGGTCACCGGCGGTTCCGCGACTGTTCGGCCCGCCGTGGGTGCCGTCGGTCGCGCGGGGCGTCGGCAGCAGCTCGTACACGGCGACGTCGACCAGGGTCGGGCCGACCCCACGGTGGCGGAAGTAGTCCGGGTTGCCGGCGCCACGGCCACCGCCGTCACGGGCGGTCGGGGTCGGCACCAGCGCCACGCCAGGCGAGAGCGAACCAGCGTTCCCGCTGGTGGGCGGCACCGACGTCGGACGCGGGTAGGCGTGTCCATCGCGTGTCGTACCCGAGCGTGGCCAGCTCTCCGAGTACGGCGGGTGCTCCCCGAACAGCGAACCCTGACACGTTCTCCAGCACCACGAGTCGGGGTCCCAGGTGGCGAACGGCGGTGGCGACGGCGGGCCACAGGTGGCGGTCGTCGTCCGCGCCGTGGCGCCGGCCGGCGTCCGACCATGGCTGGCAGGGGAAACCGGCGGTGAGCAGGTCGATCGGTTCCACCGTGGTCCAGTCGACGGCGGTGATGTCGCCGTGGTTGGGGACATCTGGCCAGTGGCGGGCCAGGATCCGGGCGGCGCCGGGGTCGGGGTCCGCGACCCAGGCCAGCCGGCCCCCGATGACCTGGTGGACGGCGAGATCAAGTCCGCCGTACCCGGAGCACAGGCTCCCGACCCGCAGATCGGGTGACGTCGCGTGCACGCAGGCTCCTTGTCGATATCGACGCTCATGCGGCCCGCCGATACCGGCGGTTCGCCTGCTCGGTGGCGGCGGTGTGGCACGTCGGGCACAGGGGGCGTCCGCCGGTGCCGTAGCGGTGGTGGTAGGCGTGGCAGGTCACGCACGGGCCCACCTCGTCGAGCGGGATGCCGAGATGTCCGGCAAGGGTGCGTAGCGCGCTGCTGGCGGCGTGGGCGGCGGTGGCGTAGGCGGGGTTCGGCTCGCTCCGACCGGCGGTGTCGAGGATCGTGCGGGGTGTCGTGCGCCAGGCGTCGACCTGCCCGCGGACCCACTCCCCCACGGTCACGCCGCACCGCCAGCCGGACCGGGCTCACCGGCGCTGAACAGGGGTGGCTGGTCCTGGCAGGAGTCGCACACCGGCCGGTCACCGGCCGACGTCAACACCGGGACGGTGACCGGAACGCGGCAGATCCGACACGGCCTGCTGGCGGTGGTCGGCGGAATCGCGGCGACGGCCTTCACGTAGCTGCCGGTGTTCAGGTAGACGACACTCGGGCAGGTCGTGGCGCCGCGGCGGTACCGGAACTGGCAGCCGCGGCAGATCTTCTCGGCCTTCGTGCCACTGGTGCCGGCGCCGTGGCGTCCGGCGACGGCCGCGCGTTCCGCCGGGGTGAGGCCGCGGAAGGCCTTCACGGCCGTGATGATGAGCGGGTCGATCTCGCCGGGTGGGGTGGGTGTGGGGGTCGGGGGGGTGCGCTACGGGCACGAACTGCGGGCATGATGAGCAGGTCCCTTCCGGGGATGAAGTGGTGGCGGCGGGCCGACCCCGTGAGGTCTGGCCGGACACGTCGGGGGCCGACCTGCCGCACCACGGAGCGGGGCTAGAACGGCGGCGCGTCCAGATCGCCACCGGACGGCGGGACAGACCACGGATCACCACCACCACCAGCGGCAGGCGCGGTGTTGCCGGCGCCGGTGCCGCGGGCGGCCTTGCTCACCCGGGCGGTGGCGAACTTCAGGGACGGACCGATCTCGTCGACGTCGAGCTCGAAGACGGTGCGCTTCTCACCCTCACGGGTCTCGTAGGAGCGCTGCTTGAGACGGCCGGTCACGATGACCCGGGTGCCCTTGGACAGGGACTCGGCGACGTGTTCGGCGGGCTGACGCCAGAGCGAGCAGCGCAGGAACAGCGGGTCACCGTCGACCCACTTCCCGGTCTGCTGGTCGAGGGTGCGGGGGGTCGACGCGATGGTGAATCCGGCCACCGGGACCGCGTTCGGGGTGAACCTCAGCTCGGGGTCGGTGGTCAGGTTCCCGACCACGGTGATCACGGTCTCTCCAGCCATGACGGTGTCCTTCCGGGATGGGTCGGTAGGTCGGGGGTCAGAGCGCGTTGACGAACGCGGCCAGGCCGTGGGCGACGTCGACACCGGCGCGGGCGACGGTGGTGACGGTGGCGGCGGCCTCGGTGGGCTGGCGGGCGGCGTAGACGACGAACGCGACCAGCGCGACGGTCAGGATGAGCGGCCAGCGGCGGAAGCGGCGGGTGAGACGGGCGTGCTTCACGAGACGTCCCCTTCGAGGGTCAAGGCGTTGAGTCAGGGGTGGACGGG
>NZ_ADGX01000165.1 GCF_000177675.1 Parafrankia sp. EUN1f | reverse complement strand
CCGCACCGGCTCCGGCCGCCGCGCCCACCCCGGCCGCCGCGCCGGCCGCCCAGCAGCAGAGCTCGGGGGTCCTGACCTTCACCGACCTCGCCACCGGCTACTGCCTTGACAGCAACAGTGCCGGGAACGGCTACACGATGGGCTGCAACGGCGGCAGGTACCAGAAGTGGACGGTGTACGGCTACGGGACCCTGGTGCTGGTGAACAGGGCCACCGGCCTCTGCCTGGACAGCAACGCCAGCGGCAACGCCTACACGATGGGCTGCAACGGCGGCCGGTACCAGCAGTGGAGGATGCTCGAGTCCGGCTACGGCACGGTGAACCTGGTCGACATCGCGACCGGTCGCTGCCTTGACAGCAACGGCCAGGGAGACCTGTACACGATGGGCTGCAACGGCGGCTCCTACCAGCGGTGGACACGTGGCTGACCTGCTGAGGGAGCACCGCGGCCTGATCCTGGACGTCCTGAGCGGCACCGTCGGCCTCGTGCTGATGATCGTGTTCGCCCGCTGGTTCTCCCGGACCAGGGGATGGCGGCGGACGATCCACCGCCGACGCCGCCAGTTCGCCGGCGGTGTGCGGGACCTCGGCCGCCTCGCCACCGCCTGGTACCGCTTCCATCGCGATGTACGCGACATCGCCGCGCTGCTCACGGACCCGACTCTCGGTCCGCACACTGTCGCCGCGCTCACCGCGGCGGCCTGGGTTCCGGCCGGCCCCACCGGAGCGCCTGCCGATCCGGTCCTCCCCGAGAGGCGGCCGGAAGGCCCGGGCGCGGATGCGGGCACCCCCGATCCTGGCGAGCCTGCTCCGCCGGTGAGACGGCGGGCGGACGCCTGGCCGTTCCAGGCCATCGTGCGGACCGACACGGTCGAGACCCGAGTCGCCGGGTACGCGGTGGATCCCAACGGGCCGGTCCTCGCCCGAGCGGAGATCGCCGCGACGCCATTCGCCCCCGGGATCATGGCCTACGCGGCGGCGGAGGCCATGCACTGCCCGGTCGCGGTCGGCCTGCTGCCGGGGTCGCGGGGCGCCCTGGTCGTGCTCGATCTCGCCGCGCTCCCCTCGGTCGGAACCATCGAGGGCCCGCCAGGCCTGTCCCGTCGGCTCGCGGCCACGATCGCGGCGCAGCTCGCCGCCGGCCTCGTCGCCCCGGCCGGAACCCGGCTGATCGTCGTCGACGCGGTCCTGCCCGGTTTCGGCGGACCGCCGCTTTCCAGCGCCCTCGACCTCCTCGATCAACTGGCACTCGACCGACAGGCAGCCGTCCGGGTCCTCGACGGACCCAGGCCGGCCGGCGGCTCGCGTGCGGACGACAGCGGCGGCCGGACCCGTGCGGGCCACGACGACCAGGCCGGGCCCACGCCCGGCGACGGTGACCAGGCGACGCCCGCCGACCCGACGGTGCTGGTCTGCGCCGCTCCGGCAGCCGATGATCTGCCGCGCCTCGCCCGCCTCGTCGAGCTGCTACCCGGCCTGCGGATACTCATGGTCGGCCGGCACCCCGGACCGCGCTGGCGGCTCGAACTGGACGCCCTCGGCCGGATCACGGCTCCCGAGCTCGGTCTGCACGCGGACTGCGCCCCGCTGGAGCGCGGTGTGGCCCGCGCGTGGAAGGATCTCGACCAGCGACACCGCCGCCCGGCCCCGGATCAGACCGGTGGCCTGGCTCCTGACTCCCCCACCACGGCTGCTCCCCACGGTGGCGCCGGTCCGGCCGCCCCGGACAGCGGGCAGCCGGTCACCGCCGCCGCGGCGGCAGACAGCGCCGCGGCGGCAAACACCAGCACCGCCGCAGACACCAGCACCGCCGCAGACAGCAGCACGGCGAAGAGGCGCCCGGAACACCGGGGCACCGGCGAGCTGGCCGAACCCGAACCGGCCCGGCGCGACGGCGGCCACACGGCTGTCACCGCCGCCGCCGGCGCGCGTGGGGCCGTCGAGGCCGGAGTCGGCACGGCCGGGGTGGAGGACTGACTGTGCACGTCCTGCTCAGCGTCGAGAACGCCGCCGGCCGCCCGGCTCCGTTCCCGCACACGCTCACCCCGGCCCCGGCCACCGACATCTGCGGCGACGTCCTGGTGCGGCTGCGGCCCACAAGCACCGTCGGGGAGCTGGCCGCGAGCCTCGCCGACCCGCCGCCCACCTGCTTCCTGGGCACCCACCCGCTCGACCCGCGCGCCACGGTCCGGGACAGTGGGATCGTTCCCGGGCACCGGATCGGTCTCGACGCCCCGCCCCGCCCGATCGAACCGCTGGTCGAACACGCCGGACCGGCCCAGTGGTTCGAGGTACGGGTCGTCGGCGGCCCGGGCGCGGGACGGGTCTGGCGGGTCGGCCCCGGCGCCCACGACATCGGTGCGGCGCCACACTGTGCCATCCGGCTCGACGACGACGACATCCCGCCACTCGCGGCGGTACTGCACATCGGCCACACCGGGAACACCTGGCTCACCCGGATCTCCCCGGCCGGAGTGCGCACGACGGTGCCGAGAGCACCGGAGATGCGTCTCACCGACGAGCACCGCGCGGCGCTGCACGTCGAGCGCCGGGACCGGCCCGATCCGCCCGAACCGCCGGACTGGCCCGAGTTCGGCCCCGGCGCGCCGGGGTGCACACCATGGGCGGTGGGGTCGGACCTGGTGGTCGGCCCGGTGCTGCTGCGCCTGGCCGAGCGGTTCGAGCCGGACGCCGCCGTCACCCCGGCCGAGGACGTCGTCGGCCGCGACTTCAACCGGCCGCCGCGGATCGTGCCGCCGCTGCTCACCTCACGCCGGCGCTTCCCGACGCCGCCGACGCCGCCCACCCGCCGGCCGATCCCGCTGCTCATGATGATCGCGCCGATGCTGCTGGGCCTGGCGTTCGTGTGGTTCTTCCACTCCTTCTTCTTCCTGGTCATCATGCTGTTCAGCCCGATCCTGGCGTTCGCCAACTGGAGCCAGGACAGACGCAGCGGGCGCCACCGCTACCGGGAGGAGTGCGCGCGGTACCGCACCCGCCGGGCCCAGGAGGAGACAGGCCTGCGCGCCGCGGTCCTCGCCGAGCGGCTGGCCCGCTGCGACGCCGCGCCGGACCCGGCGGCCCTCGGGCTGACCGCCACCGGCCCGGGCCACCGGCTCTGGGAGCGCCGGCGGACCGACCCGGACCACCTCCTGCTGCGGGTGGGGACGGTCGACCAGCCGTCGCTGATCGAGGTGGACGATCCCGCGCTCGACGATTACGACCGCCACCTGCGGTGGAACGTCCCCGAGGTGCCGCTCGCGGTGGACCTGCCCCGCCGCGGTGTCGTCGGCGTGGCCGGCGAACGGACCACCGTCCATGCGCTCGCGCGCTGGCTGCTCGCCCAGTGCGCCGTCCTGCACAGCCCCCGTGACCTGCAGGTCGTCGTCCTCACCGAGGCGGCGAGCCGGCGCAGCTGGGAGTGGGTGCGCTGGCTGCCCCACGCACGCCCGACCGCGGAGACCGCGGGCGCAGGGCCGGCGGTGCTGATCGGCAACGACCCCGAGACGGTGGCCCACCGCGTCGCGGAGCTGCAGGCGCAGATCCGGGCCCGGCAGACCGCGCGCGGCTCCGCGCTCGGACCGGTGATGTTCACCCAGCCGGATGTGGTCGTGCTCGTCGACGGGGCACGGCGGCTGCGGGATGTGCCGGGCATGATCCAGGTGCTCACCGACGGTCCCGCGGTGCGGATCTTCAGCCTCTGCCTCGACACCGAGGTGCGCCTGCTGCCCGAGGAGTGCACCACCGTGGTTCGCTGCGACGGCGGCGGCAGCGGCAGCGTGGACGGCCTGACCGTGGGCCAGAGCGACGTGCCCGAGGTGCCCGGGGTACGTCCGGACCTGGTGTCGACGCGCTGGTGCGAGCAGGTAGCCCGGGCCCTTGCCCCGCTGCGCGACATCACCCCCGACGCCGCCGACGGACTGCCCGGCCGGGTGCGCCTGCTGGACCTGCTCGGGCTGGCCGACCCGGACCATCCCGACCTGGCGTCCATCGTCGCCGGCGCCTGGACGGCGCGGCCGGCCTCGACCCGCTTCCCGCTGGGCACCGGCTTCGACGGCCCGGTCGTCCTCGACCTCGTCCGCGACGGCCCGCACGCGCTCGTCGCCGGGACCACCGGGGCGGGCAAGTCCGAGCTGCTGCAGTCCCTCGTCGGCTCGCTGGCCGCCCACAACCGCCCCGACGAGATGGTGTTCGTCCTGGTCGACTACAAGGGTGGCAGTGCGTTCCGGGGCTGCGCCCGGCTGCCGCACACGCTCGGGATGGTCACCGACCTCGACCCGGCGCTCGCCGTACGGGCCCTGGAGTCGCTGGCGGCCGAGCTGCGCCGGCGCGAGGAGCTGCTAGCCGCCGCGGCCGCGAAGGACATCGCCCACTACCGTTCGCTGCGGGCCCGGGACCGCGCCCTGCCCGCGCTGCCCAGGCTGCTGCTGGTCATAGACGAGTTCGCCACGCTCGCCCGCGAGGTGCCCGACTTCATCCCGGGGCTGGTCAGCCTCGCCCAGCGCGGACGCTCGCTCGGCATCCACCTGGTTCTGGCCACACAGCGGCCCGCGGGAGTGGTGACCGGAGACATCCGCGCCAACACGAACCTGCGCATCGCCCTGCGGGTAACCGACCCGATGGAGAGCTCGGACGTCGTCGACACGCCGGACGCCGCGCTCATCCCGGCCGCGGCCCCGGGAAGGGCGCTGACCCGGCTCGCGCACCGCTCGACCCTGCTGTTCCAGACCGCCTACTGCGGCGCTCCCTATCCATCCGCGGACCTCGCCGGCGCCGCTGCCCGCGCCGGCTCCGCTGCCCGCGCCGACTCCGCTGCCCGCGCCGACTCCGCCGGTGCGAGCGCTGCCGATGGCTCCGGCGGTGCGGGCGACGAGCCGGGCGCCGTGCCGCTGTCGTGGACCGCGCTCGGCCGGCCGTTGCCGACCATCGCGGCCCCGGCCGGCACCGACGCCGACCAGCCAGCCGACGATCTCGCTCCGACTGATCTGGACGTGCTCGTGGACACCATCCGCGCCGCCGCCGACCGAATCGGCCACGAGCCCCAGCCCAGCCCCTGGCTGCCCGCGCTGGGGCCGCGGGTGCTGTTCGAGGACCTGCTCGAGCGGTGCGGGCCCAAGGCGGTGCCGTACGCGCTGGAGGACGTTCCGAGCCGGCAGCTGCAGCAGCCGGTGTGCTGCGAGCTCGGCACGTTCGGGCACCTGTACGTCATCGGCTCTCCGCGCTCCGGGCGGTCCCAGGTGCTGCGCACACTGGCCGGCGGGCTCGCCCGCGCCCACTCCTGCGCGGACGTCCACCTCTACGGCATCGACGCCGCCGGCGGGGCGCTGGCCGTCCTAGCCGAGCTGCCGCACTGCGGTGCCGTCGTCACCGCGTCCGACCTGGAGCGGGTCGGACGGCTCTGCGACCGCCTCACCGTGGAGCTGGCCCGCCGGCAGTCCCTGCTCGCCGAGTACTCCTGCGCGGGCCTGGACGAACTGCGCGCCGCGATGCCCGCCGGGACGGCTCCCGCCCATCTGGTGCTGTTCGTCGACGGCTGGGACTCCCTCGCCGCGACCCTGCCGGAGCACGACGGCGGCCGGCTCTACGACGCCCTGCTCGCGCTGCTGCGGGAGGGCACCGGTGCCGGGATCCACGTGGTGGCCACATCGGACCGGGGCCTGCTGGCCGGGCGGGCCGGCGGCATGAACGATCACCGCGTGCTGCTGCGGATGGGCGAGCGCAGCGACTACGCCACGATCCGCGTCGGGCCGCAGCGTGTCCCCGCGCACGTCCCACCGGGGCGCGGGTGGCGGTCGGTGAACCAGGCCGAGCTCCAGGTCGCGCTGCTCGACCCCGACCCGGCGGGCCAAGCGCAGGCCGACGCGCTGCGCCGGATCGCCACCCGGGCCGGCGTGCGCGACCGGGACGTACCGGCCGACCGGCGCGCGTTCCCGGTCGCCGCGCTGCCCCGTGCGCTGACCTTCACCGACGCGTTCGCGCGGGTCCCCGAGGCCGAGCGCGGCCCGCTGCGGGCACTGCTCGGGCTCGGTGGCGACGAGGCCGCCCCGACGATGCTGGACTTCGCCGGCCGGGCGCACACCTTCCTCGTCGCCGGGCCCCCCGGGTCCGGGCGCAGCAACACGCTCGCCACCCTGGCGGTGTCGCTGCTCGCCGGGGGCACCCGGCTGGTCGTCGTCACCCCGCGGGACTCCCCGCTGCGCCGGCTCGCCGCCCACCCCCAGGTCACCCTGGCCGGCATGGACTCCCTGCAGGTGCAGGGTCCGGCGGTCGTCCTCGTCGACGACGTGGACCTGTTCGGGTACAACGCGCCGCTCGACCCGCCGCTGCGGGAGATCGTCGCCGCCGGGCGGGACCGCGGCGTCGGCCTCGCCTACGCGGGCAGCGGGGAGATCCTGTCCCAGTCCATCAGCGGCTGGCTCGGGGAGGCCCGGCGTTCCAGGCAGGGTGTGCTGCTGGCGCCGCAGTCCTCGCTGGAGGGCGACCTGCTGGGCACCCGCATACCACCGAGCCTGCTGCGGGGCGGGATCCGCCCCGGCCGCGGCTACGTCACCGACGCGGCCGGGACGCTGCGCACCATCACCATCCCGCACACCGTTCTGCGGTAGGCCGGCCGGCGGACCGGCCGGCCTACCGCCGTGCGCGCTCAGGCGTCGGTCGAGGGGGCGGGGGCTTCGACAGTTCCGAGTCCATGCTCTGCAGGTTCTGCATGATCAGGTTGAAGCTCTCGGCGAACTTGCCGATATTGTCGATCGCGCTGCTGAGCGAGGCGTTGAACTCGGTGTACTGGGCGCTCATCACCGGGCTGGACTGCTGCAGCCACAGGCCACCGCTGCTGGTGAGCAGCTCGCTCACCTGGCCCTGCAGCCGGATGAGCGTCGTCTTGATCTCGCCGCCTTCGGTGGTGAGCCGGCTGGCGACCGTGTTGATCTGGCCGTAGTCGACCTGGATCTCCGCCATGGGTACGGCCCTTCTCTCAGGAGGCGCTGATCGCGTCGTCCATCGCCTGCAACTGGGCGATGATGTTGCTGAACTGCTGGGCGAAGCTGGTGATGTTGTTCACCGCGCCGGTCACCGAGGTGTTGAAATCGACGTACTGCTGGCTGAGCACGGGGCTGGACTTCTGCAGCCACAGGCCGCCGTCGCTGGTCAGCAGCGCGGTCACCGCCGACTGGAGCGAGGTCAGCTTCGGCACCGTCTCGGTGACGGCGGCGTTCAGCGACGTCGAGACGGAGTTCACCTTCGCGTAGTCGATCGTGATGTTGGGCATGGGCAGCTCCTGGCAAGGTGGCCTGATCCGGGTCGCAGACGCCGGCCGGGCCGGGGGCGGGTCAGATGTCGAGGGGGAAGGGCGGGGTGAAGGTGTACTCCTCGGGGTCGGTGTGGGATTCCAGCGTCCACTGGCCGGTCGCCGGGTTGCCGGTGTAGACGTCGATGCCGTCCGGGCCGATCTCGGTCTTCGTCCCGGTGCCGTCCGGGTTGACGGTGACGGTGATGTTGGTCGCCACCCCGTCGGGGTCGATCGTGATGCTCTGGTAGCCGTCGTTCTCCCCCGGGATGACTGTCGTCGTGGTCACGCCGTCGTCGGTGGTGCTGGTGACGACATAGGTGTCGTCGGGGTTCGTCTTCCGGACGATCGTCTCGGTGGTGCCGTCCGAATGGGTGATGGTGGTGGTGTAGTCGACGATGTCCGGCTTCCCGTCGCCGTCCCGGTCGATGTAGCTGTAGGTCGTCGTCTCGGTGTAGCTGAGCCCGTTCGGCGTGGTGACGGTGCTCGTCTCGGAGGTGATCAGTCCGTCCTCGTTCACCTGGGCGTCGGTCTGCGTGCTCCCGTCGGGCCCGGGCAGGCTGGTCGGCATGGGGCCGGGCTTCGTCGGCGGCGGCCGGTCCGGGCCCCACAACGGGATGGTGGCCGTCTGGAGCACACCGTTCTCGTCGTAGTACTGGAATGTGACGACCTTGTCCTTGGTCTCCTCGTAGTGCTCCCAGGCCGCCTGTTCGGCCTGCCACTGGCCGATCTGGGCCTGGAGCCGACCGGTGTTGACCTTGCCGGCGAAGTCCGCGTCCACGTCGAAGAAGGCCTTGGCGACGCTGTCGAGCAGGTCGCCCAGCTCCTTCAGCTTGTCCATCGAGTCCTTGAACGGCTTGTGGCACGCCGAGTAGAAGGCGCTCAGCGCGGCGTAGAGCTTGCTGTTCCCGACCGCCTCGGACCCGACCTCACCGTGGCTGCCCACCACCGAGCGCCCGGAGACGGCGTTCACGTCGGTCTCGATCTGCCCGCGCAGGTTGCGCATGCTGCCCGCGAGATCATGCAGCAGCGCGTAGTCGAGCACCAGGTCGGCCATGCCGGCTCCTGTCCGCAGCAGGGCCCGCGCGCGGGACGCGTGGGACGGGGTTCGGGGATTCGCAGGGAGTCCGCCGAGAGGTCCACCGCCTACTACGCGCGCCGGCCGCGAAAGGTTCACCGATCACGCCGAACGACGAACCGCGGCGCTCGCGGGCGCGTAGTACCTCTCGGAAGCACGGCCGCCAGCCCGCGGCCGGTTCACCGAGCCGCGTAACCGCCCGCCGACACCGCCCTCCCCCGCCGACACCGCCCTCCCCCACCGACACCGCCTGCCCGCCGACAGGAGGCCCGCGTGCCGCGTCCCACCGACTGGTCCCCGCTGGGACTGTCCGGGGACCCCACCCCCGGCGATCCCGAGGTGCTGGGCGCTGTCGCCGACTACATGCACACGATGGCCGGGCACGCGCAAACCGCCGACACCGGCCTGACCCAGGTGGTCGCGAAGAGCGGCGAGGGCGCGTTCGTCGGCAAGACCGCGGACTGGCTGCGCGACACCATCACCACCGCGATCCGCGACTTCATCGGCGGCGTCCGCATCGCCTTCGAGCAGACGGAGCCCGCGGTGCGCAGCTACATCTCGGCGCTGCAGGAGGCGCAGTCGCGGGCGGACGCCGCGCTGACCGAGGCCATCGGCCTGACCGAGGACAACCCGCGCCTCACCACCCTGACCGCGGACGCGAAGCAGGCCGCGAGTGACCTGAACACGGCCGCCGGCACCGCCGCCGAGACGATCCGGGCGGCGCGCGACCACATCCACTCGCCGAATCCGAAGAAGTCCGCCTGCGAGGTCTTCTGGGAGATCTTCGGCTGGATCGTGCTGGCGATCACGGTCGTGGCCGTCTTCGTCGGCGGCCCGCTCGGCCTGGTCGCACTGGGCCTGAACGCCATCATCGCGACGAAGACGGTGATCGACTTCGCTGAGGGGAAGACGAACGTCACCGGCCTGGTCCTGGGCCTGCTCGGTCTGCTCGGGCCGTCCACCAAGCCGTTGATCTCGCTGGCCACCCTCAAATCGATCGGCGCCGTGACCTGGAAGATCGTCAAGGACGGGTTCGACGCCGCCGGGACGTCGATCGCCAGGGTCGGCAACGACTTCTGGCAGGCGCTCTCCACCATCACCTTCTCCGCCGTCGTCAAGGGCGTCGGTGACATCTCCGCCACCATCGCCAAATCCGTCCTGAACGGTTCGGTCTGGGCGATCAAGGGGTTCACCGCGGCCGACGGCCTCGCCGTGCAGGGCTTCGTCGCGCTGAAGAACTTCGTGGTGACCGCCCCGGCGGCCTTCGTCGGCGACGTCCTGAGCGTGACGGGCAAGCTGCCGGCGGCGCTCACCTCGAGCATCCGCGCGGTGCCCGGCTTCGCCCTCGCGGTGGGCGGGGGGCCGTCGACGCCGCGAAGACCGTGGGCCGGGTGCTGAGCAACGAGTTCGGCGGATGGAAATGGCTCAAGATCTTCCTGCCGCTGAACGGTGTGGAGATCGGCATCCTCGGCGTCCATGACGCCTACCGGCTCGCTGTATTCGGCCGCGGGTTGGTCCAGACCTCCCATTACGCGGCGCTGGCGGACCGGGTCGACCTGGTGACCGCGGCTGGCGGGGCGCTGCGAGTCAGCGACGGCGTCCTGCATGGTGTCGACCCGCCGTCGCCCGGCACGGTGCGCACGGACACCGGCCTGCTCGTGCCGGACGGGTCCAGCCACTTCTCGGCCCTGGGGAAGGACCTCGGCGGCGGGGTCTCCGTGAAGTCGCTCGACGTCGCCGGGCAGGGCGGGCGGATCATCACCCCGGACTCCTCCCTCACCGACCTGAACCTGTCCCTCGCCGGCAAGGATCTCGGGGCGCTGAAACCCGAGACGATGCCCGCGGTCCGGTCGGACCTCGACCTGCAGGGAGCCGTCCTGCTGGAGCCCGGCAGGCCGGTCGTCACCCCGGCCGACGGCCTGCCGGCCGCGTCGAACCTGCCGGCTCACACGACGAACCTGCTGGCGGACACGCACGCTCTCACCGGCGTGAACCCGCTCACCGGCACCCAGGCCATCAACGCGTCCCCCCTGCTCAGCGGTGTCAGCCCGACCGGCGGCGCGGAGCTGGGCGGCCTCGTGGCCCCGGCCCGGCTGGCCGTGCACCACGCCGGCGACATGTCGGCAACGGGCCTGCCGGAGATCCGCGCGGCGCTGAACGGCGATGTCACCGCGGTGAAGGTCTCCGACACCCAGGTCGCGTTCAACCTCGGCGCGTTCGACGGCGGGGCGGTCGTGCCAGGCCGCGCCTTCGACGCGCCGCAGGTACCCGTGACGTCCCACACCGCCCCGCCCAGCTCGCTGGCCCAGCAGATCGCGCCGCCAACCGTGACCGCGCCGCCTGTCGCCCCGGCGCTCAGCGGCGCGCTGCCGAACCCCGCGGCGGCGAATCCGGAGGCGGCGGCGAACGGGGCCCTCTCGAGCCAGTCCCGCACCTGGACGCAGCAGTTCGCCGGCCCGCCCGGCATCCACAACGGCGTGAAGCACGAATTCGTGACCGATCAGCTCACCGGGCACAAGTTCGGCGAGTTCGCGCCGACGCGCCCGGGGCCCGGGGCCCGCGCGAACCATGCGGTCAACTCGGCACTCGACCTGCTCGCCCCGCCGCCCTCACTCAACCCGCACGCACCCAACCCGCACGTACCCGCCGCCGACGCGGTGAGCGCCCGATCGGTGGACCCGGCCCTCGCCGCCGCCCACGGGCCGCTGCCCCGGCCGGACACCGCGGGAATGCCGGCCTCCGTAACGGCCCAGGCCGGCGGAGACCTCGCAACCACACTGGCCGGGCAGGTCGTCGCGAAGGTGCACGGGGAGGTGAGCCCGGTCCTGGACGACTTCGCCCAGATCTCCGCCCAGGTGCGCCTCGCCCAGGAGAACCTGGAGATCGCGCGGCTTCACGGCGGGAGCGAGCCGCTGGCGTCCGTGCAGAAGATCGCCCAGGCCGAGAAGAACCTGCGCGTCCTGGAGTCCGTCCAGTCGAAGATCGCCGCCGACCTGCAGGCACGTGGGGTGAACGATCCCCTGGCCACGGCAGCCGACTACGCGTGGACAGAGTTCAAGATCGCCCAGCACCAGTTCACCGAGGCCCGCGCGGCCTACGACGACCTCTACCCGGATCCGAGCACGCGGCCGCTCGGCGAGGGGACGTCGGTGGCGGGCGCGGGCAAGGGCAAGGCAGTCGCCACGCCGGCCCAGCTCGAGGCCGGTGTGAACCTGCAGCACGCCGCGGCCCGGTTCGACGTCGCGCAGGGGCGGCTCGACAATCTCGGCCTCGACGCGAGCCGGCTGCAGGCGATGGACGACGAGGCCCTGCGGCTCTCGCTGCTCGAACGGCCGCGGCTGCTCGGCGGCATGCGGGCCACCGACGTCCGCCAGCTCGCGCCGGACGGCGTCATCCACGGCTACGGCCGGCCGCTGGCAGGCGGGCTGCACCTGAACCTGGACGTCCCGGTGCTCGGCGGGCCGGGAGCGGCCCACGCCGGTACCGAAGCCGGGACGGTCGTCAACGGCGCCGGTGTGGTGATCTTCCGCGGCGAGGTCACCGAGCTCGGGCACGGCGGGTTCCGGATCACCGACCCCGCGGATGCGGGCCTGTTCCGTGAATATGGCGCCGACGGCCACCTGACCGGAGCCGGGCTCGACGTCCACGGCCCGGGCGGTGTGGCAGCCGGGCGCATGACGATCGACTTCTCCGCGGGCACGGCCACGCTGCACCGCCCCGGCGAACCCGTCCCCGGCAACTTCGCCTACGGGCAGCTACCCGGCGGCGGGCACCAGATCACCAGCGCCGTCGACGGGTCCTGGCAGCGCTTCGACGCCGCCGGCAACCAGACCGGCGTGATGTTCGATGTGCCGGCCGGCGGTCTGCTGACCGGCCGCCTGGAGATCGACATCGCCGCCCGCACGGGTACCGTGCACCGACCCGGGCAGGCCCCCGACCAGTTCACCTACCAGCCCCGGCCTGGCGGCGGGCACCAGATCACCAACCCGGCAGACGGCTCCTGGCACCGCTACGACCCCGCCGGCACCCCGACCGAAGCCCGCCTCCCCGTCGCCGACCCGGGCGGCGCGGCCGCCGGTCACCTCAGGATCGACCTCACCACCGGTACCGCCGCGCTGGCGCGCCCCGGGCAACCTGTCACCGGCAACTTCACCTACGGGCAGCTGCCCGGCGGCGGGCACCAGATCACCAACATCGCCGACCGTTCCTCGCTGCGTTTCGACGCCGCCGGCAACCAGACCGGGGCCGGACTCGACGTCCGCAACCTGACCGGCGCGCCAGGTGGCCGCCTCGAGATCGACTTCGCCGCGGGCACAGCCACCCTGCAGCGCCCCGGGCAACCCGTCCCCGACAACTTCACCTACCAGCCGCTGCCTGGCGGCGGGCACCAGATCACCAACCCGGCAGACGGCTCCTGGCACCGCTACGACCCCGCCGGCACCCCGACCGGAGCCCGCTTCCCCGTCGCCGACCAAACCGGTAACCCGTTCGGCGCGGTGGAGATCGACATCGTTGCCGGCACCGGCCGGCGCATCGACCCCGCCGGTACCCAGCACGACTGGCCCACCCTGCAGATCAGGCCAGGCGGCTACGTCCAGCTCAGCAACACCGTTGGGGAGATGCAGCGCTACACGGCCGCCGGCGGCCTCGTCGACGAGGTCATCGCCCCACGTGACCCACTGGGGAACGTCGGCCCGAGCCGGGTCCATGTCGGCGTGAACGCGTCCGGCCGCCAGGTGATGCAGTTGCAGCACGGCAACACCGCGATCCCGAACACCCGCGTCACCGTCGACGGCGCCGGCTACCGGATCACCAACACCGGGCCGGGCGCGCACGGCGGTGACTTCCGGGTGATCGGCCGCGACGGCGCGCTCCACTCGGAGCAGATCTCCTTCCTGAGTCCCAAGGGGAAGGCCGACGGTACCCACCTGTCCATCAACTACCAGGCGAACCAGTGGACGCGCCTGGACTCCGGTGGCCACCAGGTCGCCGGCAACGCGAACGCGGCACCGCAGGCCGGGCTCGCGTTCCCCCACACACCGCTGCCGGTGCACGGCTACAACAGCAAGGGCGCCGTCCTGGTGAAGGACAATGGTGACCTCCAGCTCATCGGCGCCGACAAGACGCCGTTCTACACGCGGGAGACCCTGGGCAACGGCGCCGGTCATCCGCGGCCCACCCTGGAGGTCTTCCGCGCCAGCAACGGCAAGCGCTACTGGCACCAGTGGAGCGGGGCCGCCAACGGCACGCTCGGCGACCTGGCCGCGAAGGGCGTACGGATCTTCGAGGATCTTCCCGAAGGCCGGCTGTGGTCGGACCACCAGCACGGCTGGCCCATTGACAAGGTGGTACGCGAGTACCGCAAGGCCGCCGACGGCGGCATCATCCGCGCCGAGGTGCAGACGGATGGCTCGTGGCACTGGTACCGCTTCGACTCGCGCGGCCAGCTCACCCTGGACGGCGTTCGGGACCACAAGTGGGACGGGACCAGCTGGAAGGACACCTACACGGACGCGGCGACCGGCCGGCCGACGGTGGCACAGACCTACGACTCGGCGTTCAACTTCCTCCCCAAGGCCCAGCACTACCGGGAGTACACCGTCACGGACCAGGGCGGCGGCGTCTTCGGGACCACCGCCGCCTACAAGGAGTCCTCGCCGCAGATCAAGGACACCGCGAGCCTCGACGTCCTGGCCAACGGCAACAACCTGGTGGTCAGACGGTGGGCCGAGCAGCGCCCGCCAGAAGCGCTGTGGAAGACGCCGGACAGCATGTCCGGGTTCGACAAGTTCATCTCGCATGTCGCCGGGTCGAAGCTGGGGGCCGTCGACTTCCCCGCCCCGGGCTCGCTTCTCGGCGACGGCCGCTTCCAGGTCTACAAGTGGACCGAGATCGACGCACACGGCGCCCAGGTCGCCACCGGGGTCCGGACGGTCACCCCGGAGGGCTCGTTCTCCGACTTCACCCGCGAGGGGCTGTTCGTCCGCGGCGAGATCAAACTGGACAACGGCAACACGGTGCAGATCGGCCGGGACATACACGGGACCCGCAGCGGGCAGGGGCACTGGGCCTCGCTGCAGGGCAACCTGCCCACCGGCGGCTCCCGCACCACGCTCTGGCGGGAGATGTCCGGCGGGAACGTCGTCGCGACCGGTGAACGGCACTTCCTCAACGACGGGAAGCACTGGGTCGACGGCACCCCGAACGGGGCGCCCGCCGGCCAGCTGCTGGTCGTCCGGCACACCGGCCCGGGCGGCGACGTCGTCCACACCGTCGGGGCAACCAACCGGCCGCTGTTCGACCCGGCGACGGCGGGCAACGGCCCGTTCGCCGGGGCCCACACCGGGGAGACCATCACCCGCAACACGATGGGGCAGATCATCGGCCGGCAGGAGAAGTGGCTTTCCGACCAGCCGCTCCCCGCCGGCCAGACACATCCGGCGTCGATCACCGTCCAGGCCAGTGGGGACGCCCACTCCGGCCGCTGGACGTGGAACGAAGGCGCCAGCTCCGGGATCCGCGTCAGCGGCCGCAACACACGCTGGACCGGCTCATGGGACGACTCCTACACCGACTTCCGCACCGTCGGCGGAAAGCCGCAACCGATCCGGGACGTACACGCGGCGAGCAAGGGGCAGTCCGTCGTCGCCCAGCTCACCCACAGCGGCGCCTGGAGCTCCGAGGTCCGCGGCATCGACGGCACGCCGGTGCCGAACACGGCCGGCACCCGCGAGTTCGCCGGGCCCGGCAACACGTGGCGCCGCGATGCCCCGGACGGCATCGGCCAGCCGCCATGGCGTGACGTCAACGCCGGCGGGCACGTCCTGCGCGAACTGGTCGGTGGCAAGGTCCGCGAGTACGCCAACCCCCGGCTCCCCACCGCGCCGAAGGGCTCGGGGGCCTGGAAGGAGTTCGACCAGGGCGCCGTCTACCGGGAACGGGTCGACATGGGCAACGGCGTCTTCCGGGAGACCGAGACCTTCCACAAGCAGTGGCGCGAGACCGACGCGAACGGCACGCTGCTGCGGTACCGCTCGCTGAACGGCGTGGTGTGGGAGCGCAGCTCGCTGAACCGGTGGTCGGTCCAGCCGTTCTCCTCCGTCGGCCGCGAGGTCGAGTCCCGCGGCATCGCCAGCGGGTTCCGTGCCACGAACCGGATGTGGAAGGAGGCCAACCGGCTGCAGTACAAGGCGATCGACGGCCTCGCCGGAGAGTTCCACGGCCCCGCCTTCCTCATCGGGACGAAGGCGGGGCTGGACTTCACCCAGGAGTTCATCCTGGACTTCACCGCCCAGGCGATGCTGCTGCTCGCCTTCAGGACGGGCAACGTCGAACCGCAGGACTGGTTCCGGGCCCTGGTCGGCGCGGCTCTCGCCAGCGCCATCAAGACCAGCAACAGCGTGATCCACGACATTCCCGCCCTGCGGATCAAGGGCTTCAAGGACGGGCTGGCCAACGTCGACGGCGGCAAGGGCTACAACCGCAACCCCCTCAACCACGACAAGCACTGGGACAACGAGTGGGCCGGGACGGAGAACCCGCCGCGCTGGCGGCAAAGCACCTATGACTACTTCCAGTCCACCATCCTGGTGAACTTCCTCGCCGCGTTCACCGTCCACGCGGCGAACACCGCCCTGTTCGGCCTGCCGAGGGCGAACAGGGCCCTGGCCGGCGCCGACGCCGCACTCGCCGGGGCGTGGGGAGGCGCCGGCACGGTGGTCATCAGCTCGACGATCGGCAGCGTCCGCAACCTCGGCCACCAGCTCGGGTCCGGGCGCTTCTTCCACCGCGGGGGCGCGGTCGACATCCTTCTGTCGCTCCTCGAACGGATGGGCGAGCGTTCGATGGGGAACTATCTGATGCTCAACGCCGCGGGCCTGCGTCCGCAGGACAATGTGGCGGGGCCACCACCGGCCACCACCACCAGCGCCACCCCTGGCCCACCGCCGCCCTGACGGCCGCAGGTGCAGGCTGCGGGCGGGTGATTCGACGGCGACGGGCCGCGGTGGGCCGGTCGGCGGGGCGAGCGGGCGGGGCGGGGCCAGCAACCGGGCGGGACAGGGGAGAAGAGAGCAGATGCGCAGGTTGCGGGGCGGGGGCGGGGCCGGGGGCGCTGGAGCCATCACGAGCCCGGTCCTCGCCGGGACGGACGCCTCGCCGATCGCGAACGGGGAGGACCCGGGGTCAGGGAGCGGCGGCAGCACGACGAACGACACCACGGCGAACGGCACCACGGCGAACGGCACCACGGCGAACGGCACCACGGCGAACGGCACCACGGCGGATGGCACCTCGGCGGATGGCACCTCGGCGAACGGCAGCGGTGGGAACGCGGAGCTGGTGCGGGTCGGGCCCGGGGGGTTCACGACCGTCGCGGCCGCGCTGCGCGCGGTGACGTCCGGAGGGACGGTGTCGATCGCTCCCGGCCGCTATCACGAACAGCTCGTCCTCGACCGCCCGGTGCGGCTCGTCGCCGAACGGGGGCCGGGGACGGTGTGGCTGAGCGGAACGGGCCCGGTGGTCGTGGGAGCGGCGGTCACCATGAGCGGCCTCGGGCTGGTCTGCGACGAACAGCCGGGATCCGCCGTGCTGTTCGTCGGTTCGGGGGAGATCGAGCTGACCGACTGTGACGTCGTCGGCGGGCGGGTGGAGGTCGCCGGCGGGACGGCCCGGCTGCGGGCGTGCCGGCTTTCCGGCGCCGAGCTGGCGGGGCTGCACGTGCTGGGCGAGTCCCGGGCGACCCTGGACGGCTGCGCGGTCGACGGCGTCACCGGGACGGGCCTGGTGGTCAGCGGCGCCGCCGTCCTGGAGCTCGCCGACACCCGCGTCAGCCGGGTGAGCGGCTCCGGGCTGCGGGTCCGGGACCATGCGACGCTGCGGGCGCGGGACTGCGAGATCCACCGCGCCGGGCGCAGCGGACTGCTCGTCGAGGGCGGCGCCACCGCGACTGTGCAACGCTGTCTGTTCCTCCACCCGGGGGCGGAGGGGATCCGTCTGCTGGGCTCTTCCCCGCTGGCGGCGGCGGACGGCAGCACGCCCGCGGACGGCGGCCCGCCGGCGGACGGTGAGGTGGCAGGCGGCGTCCACCTCGTCGAGTGCGAGGTCGTCCACGCCGGCGCGGACGGGCTGCTGGCCGAGGGCGGCGCCCAGGTCGCGCTGCGCCGGTGCCGGATCCGCCGCCCGGCCCAGGCGGGTGTGGTTGTCACCGCCGCCGCCGTGCTGCGCCTCACGGAGTGCGAGGTCGACGCGGCCGGAACCAGTGGGATGGTGGCCCGCGGCAGCGCGGCACTGCACGGCCGCGGCGCGACGGTGCGCGGTTGCGGCGCGAACGGGGTCTACGTCACCGACACGGCCCGGGCCGAGATGCACGACCTGACCGTCGAGGAGAGCGGTTACAGCAACGTCCACGTCGGGGGCGACGCCCATGGCGAACTGACCGGCTCCCGGCTGCGGGGGACGCCCGAACACGGTGTGCACCTGGCGGGCGCCGCGGTCGCCCGGCTCTGCGCGGTCACCGTCCGCGACAGTGCCATGTCCGGTGTCCAGATCGAGGGCACGGCGGTCCTGACTGCCACCGACTGCGAGCTGCACGACAACGCCACCGGGCTCGCCGTGGCCGGCGGAACGTTCGTGACCTGTACGGGCTGCCGGATCACCGGTGGTTCCGGAGCCGGTGTCCAGATCGGCGCGGACGCCGAGGCCACGTTGCGGGCCTGCCGGGTGCAGCGGACCGGGACGGCCGGCGTCGTGCTGGCCGGCCGGACCCGCACCCTGATCGAGGACTGCCGGATCGAGGACACCAGCGGCTCGGCCCTGGTGGTCTGGACGGGGGCGGCGCCGGACGTCCGTTCGACCCGGATGCGCCGTCCGGGCAAGAACGGCCTGTTCATCGGCGACGGTGGCGCGGGCACGTTCGAGCAGTGCGAGATCGCCGGCTCGGGCTTCCCCGCCGTGCACGTCGGCGACGACGCCCGGCCGCGGCTGGTCGCCTGCCGCATCCTGGACTGCGAGACGGATCTGAGCCTGGCTGAGCGCGCGGAGCCGAGCTTCGAGGGCTGCGAGGTCGACGGCGTCCGCGAGGTGCGCCTGCCGGGCGCGGCCCGGC
>NZ_ADGX01000166.1 GCF_000177675.1 Parafrankia sp. EUN1f | reverse complement strand
CCTATCAGCTGCAGGAAGACCCCGACCAGCTGACCGACCATCGGGAGAAGTGGTGCTATCGCAACAAAGACCTTGCCGAGCGCCTGAGCGATCATGAAGATCGTCGGTTCGAGCGCCTTCATGATCTCCGAAAGGCCCTTACCGAAGGCCACCGCCAACTGCCCGACCGGCTTCGCCAATTCGGTGAGAGCGGGGCCCATCAGCCCGACCGCGCCCAGGATCTTCAGGAACGGACCGAGGGGGCCGGTCGCGAAAAGCATGAAGATGGGCATCAGTTCCGTGAACATCGGCGCAAGCTGCTGGATGCTGGGTAGCAGCTGCTCAAGCACCTTGAACACGGTCTCAAGGGCGGAACCGAGAGTTCCGGAGAAAGCTGCCGCCAGCTGGCGGACAATCTCAAGGACGGCCTTGTTCTCCGTGAATCTGAGAAACGCGGAAGAGAGCGACTCCAGCGTGTTGAGGACACCGCCGCCGCTACTCGAAAAGGCACCGAGAAGGTTCCCGAAACCCTTGCCGATGTCTTCGACGATCCTGCCCAGCTGCTTCAGGTTGAGGACAGCTGTCTCGATCCACCCGGTCATATCGCCGCTTTGGTTCGCGCGATCCGCCCAGTCGGTGAACCTGCCGGTGATTATGAGCAGGGAGTTGGACATTTCTCGGAGGATCGGTGCCCCTGCCGCACCTATCGAGAACAGTCCGCGGACAACGTTGCCGAGGGCGCCGAACAGGTTGCCGGTCGCTACGGCGTTGTTGTCCATGATCTTTGTCAGGTCGGCCTGGAACTGGGCCGTGGAGAACACCCTCCCGGCCTGCTCCGCCATACCGCCGATCTCCAGGGCGGTCTTCCGGATCCCCTCTTCGAGGATGGGGAGGTTCGGCAGCAGACCCTTGATGCCGGCGGTCATGCCTGGGAACATTTCCGACGCGGCCTCTTTGAGCCGGTCGAACTGCGGCTTCAGCCCGACCAGGAATTTCACGAACGCCTGCGTCTTCGCCGGCAGGTCTTTCAGTGCATCGGCGTAGGCGTCGACACCGCCGGCGGCCGAGGCCGCGGACTGCTCGCGGGCGGACTGCAGGCTGCGCTCCGCCTGCTCGACCGCGTGCAGCGCGTCCCGGACGCTGCGCTGCCCGTCGAGCTGCGTCTCTACGATGGCGGCGGCCGACTCCTGCACACGCTCCTGTGCGGCGACGACCTCGTCCGAACCGTCGACGCCCTTCGCGGTCGCGTCGGCCAGTTCGGCCTTGTTCTTCCCGATCTCCTCGCGGGTGTCAGCAAGGGCGTTTTTCGCCCTTTCATAGCCGAGGATGGCCCGCTCACGGTCGTCCGCGGTGGATGTGCCGGACCCCTGCACCCGGGCGAGCTCGCGTTCGGCATCCCGCAGTGACAGCGCCGCTTCCCGCTCGTCGAGGCTGCCCCGCTCGACTTCCCGGCGCAGATCCTCCAACCGCTGCAGCGCGTCCTCACGGGCCCGGTTCAGGTCCCGCTGCGCGGCGGCGGCTTCCCGCTGGGCCGAGACGTTGTTCCGCTCCGCCTGCTGCATCGCCTCGGCTGCCCGCTCACGCGACAGCATCAGCGACCATTCGGCGTCTTTGATCGCCTGCGCGCGCTGCTTGGCTGCGGCGGCCGTGTCCCCGCCGCCGCCACCACCGCCGCCGCCCTTGGCCGCTTTCATGCCGGCGGACAGGGCGGATCCGACCCCGCTGAAAGCGAGCTTCAGCGTGCCGAAGGCCTGCGCGAGACCCATCACGGCGGGCACCGCGAGCAGCGCCGCGGGGGCGATCGACCCGAGGACGGCGCCGGCACCGGAAAGGGTCTGCAGCGCCGACGCGGCGGCGCCGGCGTAGGAGACGATCGACCCGAGGCCCTGGCCGAACATTTTGAACATCGAGCCGGCCGAGGTGAGTCCGCGCGTGAACCTGGACGTGTCCAGGTCCAAGGTGGCGAACAGCCTGCCGACGTTGACCCCACCCCCGCCGGAGCGGGTGAACCGGCCACGGGCATCACGCGCCTGCCCTGCCATGGGATACCTCCCGGGTCAGGTCACATGCGTGTGGAGATCAGATGGCGGATGGCGTCGTCGTCGCGGAGCACCTTGGGTGCCCGGCGGACCATCTGCCGGTACACCGCATCCGGCGACAGGCCGCCGAGAAGCCAGCAGAAATGCCGCCAGGACAGGCCGGCTATCTCCGACGCGCTGAGGTGGTACTCGCGCGCGAAGTCCGCGACGACGAACGGCCAGAAGCGGATCCACGGGGGCTGTTCGCCGCGCGGCGCTCCGCCCGGTTGGTAGGGCGGGCGGCGTTCTGCTCGGCAACGAGCTCCGCGGCCTCGGCGAACGTCACCCGCCTACCGGCGCCGTTGGCCATGCCCCACGCGCAGATGACGGGGAACTGGTTCGACGTGATCCCGGCGTCGATCCACTGCTCGAACACGTCCGCGCCGAAGATCAGCGTGACGACACGGTCAACGTCGTCGCTGGTCAGCTGGCCCGCGTCCCGCTGAACGATGGCCTCCACTTCCAGCGGCAGATCGGTCGGGACTTCGACCTCCACGCCGAGGATCCGCGCGCGGCGGACCTCCGGCTCGACACCGTGCTCGGCCCAGTAGACGTCAAAGTCTTCGATCTCGTCCCGGTCGTCCCGGTCGTCCCGGTCAGAGGGTTCGATCTCGTCCGGGTCGACTCGCGTCTCGTCGTCGTCGCCCACCACGCGGCCCGCGTTGCGGTTCACGGGGCACTCGCCGTCGTGCTCGCGCCGGTGCGGGTGAACGTGCATGACCAGCCGGTCATGTCGTTGTTGCCGCCGCCCTGCTCCCCGATGGAGACGATGACGTCCCAGATCTTCCAGACGCTTTCCATCGGGTGGCGGAAGCGGATCCGGCCTACCGAGTCTTCGGCGAGGCTGTCGGCGAGAACTTCGATGCGGGCCTGGCCGGCGTCCTGGACCCCTGTCGCATGGTCCTTGATCATCTTGCCTTCGCCGGCCATCGACTTGCCGATCTGCATCTTGCGCGACTCCGCGTTGCCGTTGGAGTCGTAGGTCGTGGTGTCGGTGGTCTCCTCACCCTCGGCCGGGTTGACCGTCCATGAGGTGATGCCCTTGACGGGCAGATAGGTGGACCCGTCCGCGGCCCTGACCTGCACGATCAGGCTCCGCGCCGGGATCTGGATAGCTGTCATGCCGGCTCCAGAAACGCGAAAACCCCGCCAGGTGGCGGGGTCGATGGGTGGAGAGGGGGAAGGGAGGGGGCTAGTAGCGGTGCGCGGTTGGCGCGGCGATGTCGCAGGTCACCGTGATGACCCACTGCCAACGTCCGGACTCGTCCGGAGCGGACGGGATCGGCTGGCCGTCGCACACCGCCAGGCCGAGCCAGGTGCCATCGGGCAGCGTCAGGTTTTCCAGGCCCTGCAGCGCCGAATAGCAGTCCTTGGCGATCTGCCATGAGGTCCGCGGGTCACGGTCTCCCCGAACCCGGACCTGCAACCCGGGGTTGTCCCAGGGCAGTGCGCTGTCCGAATGGCCGCCGGTGGCGGTGAGTACCGCAACCGCGAGATCCGGGGAGGTGGGGAGCTGCTCGACTGTCACACCGATCTGGGTGTCCGCGTAGATGCCGCCCGGCTCCCAGCTCAGGCCGGGGACGGTGGTGCCGAGCAGCTCGGCGACACCCGCGGACAGCATCAGGTCGCCCGGCCCAGATCGACCACCCCGACGACGACGGTTGTCGACGACGACAGGTCGATGTACACGTAGCCGTCGTTCTGCCGGTAGATGCTGGCCCGGGTGTCGATCAGCCGGGACGCGCCGGCTGCGACGGTCACGGTCCGGTCGGGGACGGTCAGGCCGTCGACGGTGCCGTTGGCTCGCACGGTGACCGTGATCGACGCCCCGGAACCGTTGCGGACGCAGAACATCCGCGATGTCGAGTACGTGAACTGGTGCCCGTTGGCTGCGTCCCCGGACGACGGGAACGGGTCGACGCCCGTAGGGGTGAGAGTGCCCGCGGAAATGTCGGTGCGCGCCATGGCGGTGAGCTCCTCACTGGAGGGTGATTTCGAGGTGATCGGGGGTGGGGAGACCTCCGCCGTCACGGCGGTTGGAGGTGAGGACCCGCGCCCGGGGCGCCATCACCGACCCGTCGGCCGCGAAGATCGTCACCATCGACTCGGCCGGGCAGACGGTGCCCAGCGAAAACCACACGGTGGTGTTCGCGGTGACCCGTTTCGACTCGCGGTCGACGGTGAGGGTGCGCCGGTGCTCGGCGAAGCAGCGGACCGTCACCGCGGGGCCGTGTACCGGGCCGTACGCGCCGGCCCCCTGGTAGGGCTCGATCGCCGCGGTGAACCGCAGCAGGAACTCAGGCAGATCCACGGGGCTCCCCTGTGTCGCCGGTCACTGGTTGGGGGCTGGCCGCCGCGGGCGCACATACAACCCGGGGCGCCCGCCGGCGGTACCGTGGGCGGCGAAAGCGCGGCCGAGTCCTGCTAGCGGGCGAAACGGGTCCGAGGCCTCGCCTGGGCAGCACGGTCGACACAGCGAGGACCCCGCCGTGGCCGGCCGCCCGCGATGGGAGTGGCATGGAAGAGGCCGCCGCGCCGACGTCCTGGTGCGGACATCCAGACCCGCACGCCGCACACGGTGACTGCGTGGGTGTCGCGCGCGCGATCTGGCTCCCTGGCGGTCAGGTGTGGCTCGAACCCGTCACGCCCCACTTCGGCGCTTTCCCTGACGCTGCGGTGGCCAGCATTCCGAGCAGGCCCAGCCATGACGATCTCGCCCGCGCGTATCGCCGGGGTGCCCCCTGCCTCTGCGGCTATGACGGTGAGTGGTGGCAGTGCGTCAACGGCGCCGTGTACGGACCATGCGAGGCGGAGAACTGCGGCGGCCTGTGCCAGTACACGGGGGGCTGCCCCTGCCCCTGCCACTCACCCCGTGGTGATCGGGTAGAGCGGGAGGAGCCCGGCGGCCCGAAGTGTGGTGAACGCTTCGGGGGCCATCCGGTCCGCGGCGGTGGGGACACCACCTGACGCGGCCCCACCACCCCGGGACAGCGAGACGGATCCGATCGACATCGACGGGAAAGCCGTGGTCACCCCGTGCGGGTCACCGGTGAGGGCCCACCAGCGGACCTGCTGACAGACCGCCCGCATCAGCGCGCGGGCCACCTTCGGATCGGTCGGGAGCTCGGTGTCTTCGTCGACGTCGTACACGGCGCCGACCAGCAGATCGTCGACCAGCTCGGAAGCATCCGACAGCTTCCGGACGACGTCGCCGGGCGGAACCTGGCCGGTTACCTGCCGATAGTCGGCAGGGGTCGCGTACACCGGCGCGTACACCGCGGTGTCGAGGAGGGAGCTTTCGACGTCCCATTCGAACCCGATCCGGTCGTGCGGGGTGGTCGTCAGGTACTCGGCGGTGTGCCGGCCGGCCGCGGTGTTGGTGTGCAGATACAGGTACGTGCCGGCGCTGGTGCGGGTGAGCCCCCCGGCCGCGACCACGATCAGTGTGCCGTCCGGCAGCTTGATCGTCAGCATGATCGACGCCGGGTCGACCAGCACGTCGGCCGCGTCCCGCACCAGCGTGCGGAGCTCGGTCACCCCACCGATCGGAAACAGGTCAGCGGCCACAGCACAGCTCCAATCAGACGACGGTGACGGCGAGACCACCGCGGCGACTGACCGCCGCCGCGAGAGATCCGCGGGTCGGTTCGAGCTCGTCACCGCCACGCGGCCAGTAGGACGTGAACGCGGCAAGGAACGGATCCACGGCAACCTCCTCAGATGCGGATCGGCCCGCAGCTGGCCCCGACCGGGGTCAGCCCGTACGCCGACATGGGCCGGGCCGCGCCCGGGGATGACGGGGCGGTGCTGTCCGTTCCGGGCTGCATGACGCGCAGCGTGGTCGGCTGCGCATCAAGGTCGGCGAGCATGCAGACGACAAAGTTCTGCAGGTCCGGAACGGGGGTGGCGCCCGAGTTGAACACGTTGTTGTACCAGCGACCCATACCAGCCCAGGGAAGCTGCCACGTTCCCGCGGCGAACACCTTCGCACCCGATTGCAGCTGTGCGAGCTGCATATGGTGTGTGCGACTCCCGGTGCTGGTGTACGGCGGGCCGTTGGGGCCGGCGCCGGTGGTGATACTGAACGTGGTGGCCGACAGTGCCACCCGGTTCACCGGCTCGGAAACGTCGAACCCGTCGAAATCGGCCTCGTACCCGATACCGCTGGTGAAGGTGGAATCCCCGGCCGCACTGTTCCGCCAGCACGGCAGCGTCTTGTACGAGCTGGGCACAACCAGGTTCTGGTTCAGCGGCCCGGACGCCCCGAAATAGCCGAGAATGTCGATCATTTCGGGCAGGCGGTATGGGTTGAACGGGCTGGCCAGTCTGCGGGTATCCCGCCAGATCCCCGTGTACTCGACCGGGTCGACCAGGGTGGTTCCGTCGAAGCCCGCGCTGAGGTAGCTGTCCTTGTAGCAGTACATGATCCGCGGGTTGGTGTCCGAGTCGAACCGCACCCGCCAGTGCATGATGTTCGCACCGAAGACGGCCAGGTTCACCCGGGCCGCGAGAGCATTGTTCAGGCAACGCCGCATTGCCAACGAGTAATACTCCTGGTGTCCGGCCATGACGATGAGCCGGCTGCCATTGAGCAGATACGGATCCGTCCCCAGATCGGTGTCGGCGTAGTATTCGAGGTCATACCCCATCGCCTCAAGGAACTGGATCAGGCCGTAGAACGAATCCATGAACCAGGTCTGTTTGCGGCCGGTGAGCGTCCCGAAAGGCCGGTTGAACGACACCGCGTAGCAGCGATGCCCGATCTGATCGTCCTGGTTAGCGCCGTACAGGCTGCGACCCGTTCCGGTGGTGGTGTCGCTGGTCGCACCGAACGGGTTGTAGGCGTGAGCCGTGGCGGCAGGCCAGATGACGGTGACTTTGCCTCGCTGCCGTTTCGCAGGCTTGACCACGAAAGGCACCTGGAAGAACGAGCTTCCGGTGTTGAACAGCGCGACGTAGAAACCGGACTGGGCGTAGCTGGGAACCGTCCATGCCACGTTGTTCGTCCACGCGCAGGACGTGGATCCCAGCGTGCTGTGCACCGTGGGTGCCGGCTGGCTCTGCGTGGTGCAGGTCGGGGAAGCGACCAGTCGGGCGCCCATCAGGTCGGATCCCTGATGGGCGAGCCGGTAGACGTTGCAGGTGAACGCGGCCCCGCCGCTGTCGACCGCGAAGTTGATCGTGGAGCCGGCGGCGACGGAGTGCCGATCCGAGTAGCCGGCGATCACCCCTGACAGGGCGGTGGATGAGACTGTCCAGGTGGTGTAGTAGTCGCCGGCCTCCCTGTTGGCGACCACCACCGGGTTGGGGGCTGCCTGGCCGGAGATGACGGTCGGCTGGCCGCTGGTGTCCGTGTAGTACCAGCAGGCCATATAGATGCCCAGGCCGCTGTTACCGGTGGAGCTCTCCTGCCGGTAGGTTCCGGTCGTGCCCGACCATGGCCACGCTTCCGCAGCCTTGACGTCGGCGATTCCGTGGGCGGAGTAGAACTGCCGGCCGGCGCCGGTGGCGGTGCCGACGTGCACAAGCTCCGCATGGGGGCTCATCGCCAGGGGCCGGGCGCCGGCGGTGGTCGAGTTGTCGACGACAACCGAGCCGATCATCACCGCGTCGCCGGTGAGTACCGCGCTGGCGGCGGCGGACGCCCGGCGGGTGGCCACGGTCTGGGTGATGTACGAGTTCGAGGTGACCGCGGTGGCGAACGTGACCGCGGCGGCGAACTCCAGCACGGTGATCCGCGCGGACTGGCTCGCGGCACTGAGATGAACATTGAGAGTCGTGGTGCCGGTCGGCACCGACCCGTCGTGGCAGGACTCCTCGACGTTGCCGAGCGAACGTTCCGTGCGCTTGGTGAGCGATGTGCCGCCCGAGCTGCCGATCTGCACCGTCGCGACCGCGCCGGCGTTGACCGCGACGACCACGAACGCCCCGGCCTGGGTGGCCTGCGGCAAGGTGACAGTGACGTCGGTGACGCCGGCAGTCCCCGCGTGATACTGCGTGTACGCCGGCTGGTTGAGGCGCATTTACACCGCCGCGGACAGCAGCAGTGAGAAGCCGAGCTCTGCGGCCACGGCGTCGCTGTCGGCCTGCACGATCGCCGGGGCGACGATCTGGCCGGCGGTGAGGGTGACGGAGCCGGCGGCCGGCGCACCGGACACGGCGGTGACCTGCCCGACGGTGATCGTCGGCCGGTTGGCGGTGACCCCGGTGAAGATGCTGGTGCCGTTGACGGTGATGTCACCGATGACCGAGGTTCCGGTCGGCGCGGTGACCACCCAGATCCGAACCCCGACGATCGTCCACGTCCGGGACGCGATCCAGACCCCGCCACCCGAGAAGATCGTGACCACACCGCTGCGGGAGAACGGCACCTCGTACGGGATGGTGTGGGTGTGCGAGGTCGACGCCTTGCCGTCGAGCGCGGCCTGAACCGCCGTGCTGATCGGCTTGTTCGCGTCGGACGTGTTGTCAACGTTGCCCAGGCCAACATCCGACTTGGACACGGCAAGATCGGCTTTGACCTGCGCGATGCTGCGGTTCACCCACAGGCCGCTCTTGCGCTGGACAAAGTCATCGTTGTTCGGGGTGAGGCTGGCGAACGCGGTCAGGTCGTCGTCGGCCGGCTGGTACGGGTGGCTGTGAACATCCGCCTTGCCTGCCAGCGCGGCCGTGACCGCGCTCGACGTGGGCGCGCCGATCGACGCAGGGGTGACCGGGTCGGCCCCGTTCGCGGCGTGCTGCGCGGCGTGGGCGCCGGCGGCGACGTCACCGGCGCCGGTGCCCACGTCCAAGGTGGCCGCGTCTCCCAGCGTGGCGGCCAGGGCTGCCGTCGCCGCGGCGGCGGTTCCAGCAGCGTCGAACGCGCCGGCCGGCTGTGTCGCTGCGGATCCGAGACCGAGCGTGGCCCGGACGTCGGCCGCGCCGAGGCCGGGTTCCTCCTCGTCGACGAGCAGGGCCCGGTTGGCGACCCACGCCAGTGCCTCGTGATGGTCGTCATGGCCGGATGTGAGCCCTGAGACCTCCTCCTGCACCGGACGTGGGTCAGCCATCGGTCAGCCCCCGAATCGCTCGATCAGGTCGGCCTTCGTCATCGCGTCGGCCTCGTCGACGGAGATGCCGGTCGTGCGCACCGCGAACCCGACCCAGTCGGCCTTCGTGGCGTTGCGGTGCGGCGGGAGCTCCCGCGTCAGCGGCGCGGGTGGCCCCGGGGTCGCGTCCGCCTCGTCATCCGCCTCCGGCGGGCGGTACCAGGACGCCGGGCCCGGCTGGGATGCCTGCCGGACCAGGCCCTTCGCCATCTGGTAGGCGAGGACCTCGGTCAGCGGCCAGTCGTGCTCGTGCGTGCGCCCGCCGTACTCCAGGAAGACGGTCTGCGGTGTCCGGTCGGCCATGAGTCAGGCCGCCTTCGGGAGCCGGAACGCGGTGATGGTCCCGGCGTGGGACGTCTCCACGTCGATCCACATCGTTCCGTCGGACCGCAGGAATCGGCCGCTCTCGAACGGGCCAATGAACTGCACACCCGTGGTGGCCGCGATGGAGACGGTGAGGTCGCCGAGACCCTTCGCCCACGCGGGCGGGTAGGTCCCAGCCTTGATGGTGAGGGTGTGCGCGGACCCGTCCGTGTTCGTGACCCGCAGGAGGGTGTATTCCGGATCCGCCGCGTTGATCACGTGGTCGTTCGTCGCGTCGAGCGCGGTGCCCGCGGGCTGCGCGAGGTTTCCGTTCGACACAAGGTTGCTGTAGGCCACAGCAGTACGAGCCATGAAAAGCTCCAGGAGAGAAAGAGGCTGAAGAGCGGCAAGCGGGCCGGAGAAGCGACTCCTCCGGCCCGCCAGGGAATGCGGAGAGAAATCAGGTCTGCGACGCGATTACCGTCGCGAGACCCTCCGGACGCAGCACCTTCGCGCCGTACACGGCGAGGCCACGCATCCAGTCCCCGAAACGCTTCTCGGACCGCCCCGCCTCGGTCTTCATCATCTGCTGCGCGAACGTCATCGCCCGGTTCGTGCCGGCGATCACGGCGTAGTCGTCGCCCGTCACCAGCGGCACGTTGTTGCTCATCCGAATGTCGAATCCCAGCGCCCGCCCGACACGGCCGTTGTAAAGCGGCTCGGTCGAGTTCGAGTTCTGGTAGTTGACGAACTTCGAGTTTTCGAGAAGCAGGGAGTGGTACCACGGCGGGACAACCACCCACCGGCCCGCAGTGGGGATGTTCGCCTCGTCCAGCTTCAGGCTGAGCAGCCGCAGCTGGGTGTACGCCAGGTCGGCGGTGGTGACGGAGACCGTACCGAGCTGGTTGGCGGTGTTGACCTGCGTGTACAGCCCGGCGACGAACTGGTCGACGGTGTCCGCGAGGGCGTAAGAAGCCTCCGCCATCGCCTCCGAAACCACGCTGGCGCGGGCCTGGGCCGCATCGACGTCGTCGATGGTGAAACCCCAGTACTTTTCCTGGTCGACCACCAGCGTCCTTTGCGCGTCGGTCAGCTCCTCGTAGCTGATATCCGTGTTGCGCGCGTAGGTGCTGATCGACGGCCGGGAAATCGAGGTGATACGCACGGTGTCACCCGCGGCGCGAATCTCACCCTCGTAATCCCGGTTACACAGCTCGGCGTAGACCAGGTTCTTCTTGATGGATTCGAGGAGAGCCGCAACCCAGATCTGCGGCTTGAAACGCACAATCGCCATTGGCGGTTTTCCATTTCAGGCGGGAAAGGCGCCCGGGGTGTTACAGGAGATGGTCCAACTCGCCGTTCAGGCGAGCGGTGTTGATCTCCTCCGGGCTCATGTGGTCGAGATCCGCCTCAGTGATCAGCTGCGGGTTGCCGGCGCCGCCGGGCATATCCGCGCTGGACCGGGCGGGGACCGGAGCGGGCGCCTGGCCCTGTCCTGCCGGTGAGAGTGCGAAGCGCGGGTTCTCGTCGAGGAAGTCGGCGACCAGGTCGTTGACCTTCTCGGCGAAGTCCTCGCTGAACGGGTCGAGCTTGTCGAGCTTCGCGGTGAACTTGCCGCTGTCGAGCAGGCCGTCGACGTCCGCACCCGCGCGGAACGCGGCACGCCCTGCATGCCGCTCCAGGTGGGACTGCCGGGCCTCATCCGCCGCGGTACCGAGGATCTCGGTCACCGAGTCGGGGGTGATGTCGGTCGGGTCCAGGTCGAGCGCCTCGGCCATGGTGGAAACGAGGGCGTCGTACCGGTCGGATGCGTCGCGGGCGCGTACGCGATGGCCGGCGTTCTCGTCGCGGAGCCGACCGACCAGGTTCTGTACGGAGCGGGGTAGCGGCTCCCGGCCGCCGTCGTCGCCGTCGAGCCCGTCGGTGTCGTAGTCGTCGCGGGCCCGTCCGCGAGAGCGGGCACGCTGGCGCGGCGCGGGATCGCTGTCCCAGCCGTCGCCGTCGTCGTCCTGCGGCGCGGGCCTGCGTGCAGGCATGTCCGCCGGGCTCGGCCGGCGTGCCGGGGCAGGCTGGGTGAACTGGGGGGCGGCCGGCACCTGGCCGGCGTAGGGGTCCGCCCATCCGGCCGGCACCTGCGGTGCGGACGGAGCGGCGGGAATGTTCTGCGCGGGGGCAATCACCACCTGACCCGGCTGGTCAGCCGGGGCGGTCGGCGGGGTCGTGGGCGGGACGGGAGTGGTCACAAAGCCCTCCTGGGGCTGGACATGAGAAAAGCCCGGCACCAGGCCGGGCCTTGAAAGCGGATTGGAAAGTGACGGGCAGGCTTGACTCAGCTCGCGGGGGCTGGGCGCCTGCGAGGCGGCGGGTTACGCCGCACCGGGGGCCGCGGTGGGCGGTTCTCTGCCCGGTCCTCCCGTTCCCGCCGGCGCAGCTCATCGACGCGGGACTCGCGGAGCCGGGCCAGCTGGCCGGCACGGTGCACGACCCGGTCTGTGCGGGTGGTCCGGTTCCGCCGCTGCCCGCTGGGGCTGGTGGACTGTCGGGCCTCGCGTCGCTCCGCACCCCGGACTTCCTTGTAGGTGGTGCTGGCGCGGCGTACCGACGCGGCGCCAGCACCTTGCCGGCCGTGGGTGCGGTAATACTCGGTCAGCCCGCGGGCGATCGCCGCGCGGGTAGCCGGGGAGATGAAACGACGGGCCATTGCTGGCGCCCTTTCAGTGAAATAGGCGGCGCAGCTCGCCAGCGATGATTGCCGTAAGGGTCATCGGCTCGGCGACGCTGGTGATGTATTTCGCGGTGCGGCCTGGCGCATGGTGGAAATCAAGCCGCTCGTGCTGCACCATGCCGTACGGGGTGCCGTACACGATGGATGCGGAACCGCCGTCCAGCTCGACCTTCCCGGACCTTTGAAGGGTGCCCTCGTCGAGCGGGACCACGGCCTGTGTGCGTGCGAACCAGGAATAGGCGGCCCGTTTGACCGCCTGGCGGCGGACCATCGGCACCCGGCTGATGATCCGGTTTCCGGTCCACTCGGAACGGACCCTCACCCCGCCAGACATCGGCTACCCCCCGGGTCAGCTGCGCGCGTCGGCGATGAGCCGGCCGATCAGATCCGCCTTCGACATGGCCGACCATGCGGGGACACCGCGGCGCATTCCGACCGCCCGAACCTGCGCGGTGGACATGCCGTTGAGGGTGCGACGGGCCTTCGCCCCGCCCTGGGCGAGTTCCCGGGTGGCGGAGATGACGGCCGGGGATGCGGCCTCCTGGTAGGCGGCCGACTCGGCCTTGCCGGACCAGCGGGCGCCCTGCTGCCTGCTGGCCATCTCTGCGACCAGCTCGCCGTGCCGCATCGTGTCCCAGCCGGTGATCCGCGGGTTCTCCATCCGGCCGGCGGCCACCCGAAGCCGGGCCGGGTCGCTGTCCGCAAGGGCGATGACAGTGCTGTCCCGCCTGCCCTCGGCCGGCGTAGCCAGCATGCTGGTGATCCGGTCGACGTCCGCCCGCGCGTTGGGCCCGAACGCCGCGTAACGGCGGTCCGCGTCCTCACGTGACCCGGGTACCGCGGGCATCACATGCAAGTCTGGATGGTCTGCGGGCAGGGTGTCGCGGGTGATCGTGTCGACGATCTGCCTGCGGGTCGGGTTCTTCTCCGGGAGACCGTCACGGCCAGGAACCCGGATATTCTTGCGCCACACGAAATCCTTGAGTTCCCACTCGCTCAGTTCCCCGAGGGCTTTTTCGATGCCGGCACGGTCCGTCGCCGCGTCGATCCCGGCTTTCACCCGGGCCTGAGCCCGCATCTGCGCCTCATGGCGGACCATGCCCTCCCGGTGGGAGATCAGCGCGGCGGCGAGGTCCTCCCGAGGGCCCACGCGGAGCATCTTCGCCTTGGCAAGCTCCCGAAGATCCGCGTCGGAGACCCCTCGTAGAGCTTCCCGCATCTCGGGTGCGGTGCGGGCCCCGTCCAGCCGGGCACCGGCGTCCTTCGCGCGTGCGGCGCGTTTCTCGGCCGCCGCCGCTTCCTGCGCGGCCTTCTCCTTGCGCTTGGCTGCGAGTGGCCCGCCGTCGAAGCGGGTGTTCGACCCAGTGTCGATCTTGTACTTCTTCGCGACGATCTCGTGTGCCCGCTGGTTGATGTAGGCGTCCCGCCCGCCGGCCGCGTCGATCGTCGCGGACTGCTCGGGAGTGAGGTCTTCCGCGTTGGCTATCTCCCGGGCGAGGCGGGCCCGGTTCTCCCGGTACTCCCTCTTTGCCGCGTCGGAGGGTTCCTTCGCCTTCTTCTGCCTGGCAAGGATCGGAAGGTTCGCGGCGATCGCACGGTCCTGCGCCCGCTGCCGGCTACCCGCGGTCTTCTCGTTCACGGCCAGGTCGGCGAACATGTCGGCCTGGCCGTCGATGTGATCGGAGGCCTCCCACAGGTCGCTGAGCTTGTACTGCTCGACAAGGAAGTCACGGGTGTTGCCGCCACGCTGGTAGATCCCGACGGTGACCCATCCGGCGTCCGGCGTCCCGAAGACTCGTCCGGGCCCGTCGGGGGTTTCGACCATGCCGGCACGGTCACTGATGCGCCGCAGGTCGGCGGCGGTCAATGTCGGTGTGCCGGATGGTCGGGTCTGCGGCTGCCGGGCCGGTAGCGCACCGGTCGGCGTGTCACCTGCTGGCGGGGCCGGGTCGACACGGACAGGCTTCTGCGGAGTGGGCCGGGTGACCTGGTTTCCGCCCGAGGTCTGGCGGCCGTCACGGCGGGTCGCGGACGGCGCGGCGTTCCGCGTCGGGGTCTTGCGTGGCGTCTCAGCGGCGAACGCCCGCCCGCGGGGGGTGAGCTGTCCCGCATCGTCGATCAGTCCGAGCTCACGCGCGCGGGTGAGCGTCGCCGGGCGTGCGGACACGGCCGGGTTCGCGCTCTTGCGCTTCAGGTACCCGGCGACGGTCTTTTCTGCCTGCCGGAACGCCCGAATCTCGTCCGCTGTCGGAGCCGGGGTGTCGGCATGGTTGTCCGTACCCGGGCCGACGACTGGGGTGGGGCGGGGCGGGGTCGGGTCGGAGACGTCCCGCTCGTGCCGGGTCGGCTTCGGCTCAGGCGTGGCGGTGCCGCGGCCGGCGAGCCTGGCGCGCTGCTTCCGCTCGGCATCCCGGTCGAATCCCAGATCGCCGTCGCCGACCTCGTGCATTGCGTCGCGGCGGAACCTCGGGCCCAGGGTGACGTTGACGAGCCCCTCGACCATCCGGGCCTTGTTGCCGGCGGGCAGCGAGATGTTGTGTTCCTTCGCGAACGCCCGCAGGTCTGCGACCTTGACGTCGCCGAGCATCTCCTCCGCAGCCTGCCGGTTGGAGGCTGCGTGCAGCTCGTCCATGGTCGGCATCGGCCGGGTACCCCGCGCGGTGCGGGCACGGGCGGGCTTGGGCGGGGTGGGCGGTTCGGGGCGGGCCGGGCCGGCACCGAGCTCCGTACCCTGGCGCAACGCCCGTTCCCGCTGTGCGCGGGCATGGTCGGCGTTGTACCCGAGATCGCCGTCGCCAGCTTCGGTCATCGCCCTGGTCCGAATCTGGGCGGCGAGTGCCTGACGGGCCAGACTCCCGGCCATCTCCGCCTTGGTGCCCCGGCCCGCGGTCAGTCCGTTGGCCTTCGCCCACTCGCGGAGCTCGCCGGCCTTCATGGTGGCGAGCAGCGCCGCGGCGGCGTCCGGGTCACCGGTCGCCTTCACCGCGTCGAGCGTCAGCGCCCCACCCGGCGCCGGCGTGGGCGTAGGGGTGGACTTTTCGGCGCCGGCGCGGGCGGCGGCACGCTTCGCCTGAGACCGCTCGTACGCGGCCCGGGTGTGCCGGCCACCGAGGTTTGTATCCGCGGTGATGTTGTTCTCGGCCGCGTAGTCGCCCGTGCGGATCTGCGCGGCGAGCTCGTCCCATGCCGCCCGGTCGTCCGGGTGCGCGTTGCTCTCGGCAATCGACGCTTCCATGCGGTCACGGGACGCGTGGTGATCCGCGGCGTTGGCGCGGGCGTTCGCCAGCTCGTGGGGGTCGGCGTCGGGCTGACGCTCCAACTGCGCGGCGTACTCCTCCGCACGGACGGTCCGGGCGTACTGCTGGGCGAGCTCGTCGGCGTCCTTGCGGCGGCTGGTGTCGCTGACCCGGGCCGGTGGCTGCGGGGTGGGCTCCGCCGCGTCGCCGCCGCGGGTGGCCCGCTGCTGCTGCCGCTGGTCACGTTCCAATGCGCGGCGGAGGTTGGCGACACCACCGCGGCCCCGGACGGGTGCCGGGTCGAGCCCCATCCGGCGCAGTTCCGCCACCTGCTGGTCACGTTCCTGGGCCTGGTTGTAGCGGCCGACCGTGCGGCGCAGCGCATCGGCGGGGCCGCCCTGCCGGGTCTGCCTGCCGGCCGGGGGCTGCGGGGTGGGATCGGTGACGTCGTTGGCGCGCCCGCCGGTGGGGCCTGTGGTGCCGGGTCGGGTGCCGCCGATCTTCGCGTTCCGGTGCAGGTGGCAGCGCATCCCCGGTGCGGCAACCGGGTTCTGGCAGGGCATCCCGTTGTCCTTCGGGAAACCGCACTTCGCGCCGCTGCTGCGGGACATGCGGGTGAGCGCGGATGCGCGGCCACGGGACACGAGAACGCTCCAACCGGGGGTGTTCAGATGGCGCGGACATGCCTGCCGGACGGCAGGTCGTACACGCCGATGAGCTGCTCGCGGCGCGCCTGGCGCCTCTGTTCGGGATGGGTCGCGAGGAAGTCGCGGATGTCTTTCTGCCTGCGGCGGATGTCCTGCCTGGCTGCGGTGCGGGCCGTGTCGGTGACGGCGACGGCCTCGCGGAGTCTCGCGCGGCGTACCCGCCGCTCGAGCTCACGTTGCCGTTGCCGGTCCTTGTAGCCCTGCGGGTCGTAGTCGGCCCGGTCGATGTGCACCCCGCGGACCCAGGGGGCGAGATTGTGGCGACAGTTGGCGTGAAACAGACCTGCGGCCATGGCCTGGGTAACCGTTCCGGCGAGCGTCACCCCGCGCGGCGCCGGGACGCCGTCGCGTAGGGCGAGGATCCGGCCCTCGAACGGGGCACACACTGGGCAGCCGTGCGGGATACGCGGGACGAACGCCAGGTCGATCCCGTCTGCCCGGTACCGGTCCAAGGCTCCGGCGATGGCGGCGCGCTGGGTCGCGGTCCGCATCGCCATCTCGACGTACGTGGCCAAGTTCCAGTTGCGGCCTGCCCGGTCGACAAACCCGCTGACGCCCTGGGCGGCGAGCCGGTCGAGGGCATGCTGCGACGCCTGCAGCCGGGTCAGATCACCGGTCAGCACAGGCGTGTACGTCTCGGCGATCACCCGCCGGTACGCATCGTCAACGCTGCGGAGGACCTGCGGATGTACCTCGCCGTGCAGCCGCGCCAGCAGGTTCCGGACGAGCTCGTCGGGCGGGCCGGGAAGCGGCGACCGGTCGCGGCCGGGTGGTGTTGGCGGGCGGGTGGTGCCGGGCGGGGTGTCGGGCAGGCCGTAGTCGTCGCCCGGCTGCCCTTGGCGTTCACGGCGCCGTGCGGCGTCCGTCTCGCGTGCGGCCTGCTCGGCGCCGGCCTGGTAGGCCTCCACGATCAGCCGCGGTATCTCGTGCTTGTTCTCGGCTTCGAGCCGGGCGAGGAGTCGGCGGCCGAGTGCGCGCAGCGGGCCGAGGTGGGCCAGCGCGCGGGCTATGTCCCCACCGGCCGATGCGAGCGCGGAGGCGATCCGACGCAGCAGGCTTTCCTCTGCGCGGCGGTAGCGGCGCCCTACCGGGCCGGCGTGGGGTGTGCCGTCATCCGGGGAGGGAGGCACACGGCCTCCCAGGTGCTGCTACTGGCCGCGGCCCTTCAGCCAGCGGTCGTACTGGTCATATCCCTCGTCGCCCGGGTACAGGACTGTGACACCGTCGCCGGTGAACCCGTCGCCCTGGACCGTGGCGGGGACTTCGATGCCACCGTCGGGCTTACGCTCAGCTACTGCCATAGCTGATGATGTTAGGCCAACGTGTCGAACCATTCACCGATGTCCCGTCCAAGATCCCAGGCGGCTGCCCGTTCCCGCGGTGTGCCGGTCGGGGCGCCGAGCTCGTCGGCGATGCGGAGTGCCCGGTCGGGGGCGTCGCGGTACAGCGCCCACTGGGCGTACGACTCGGCGAAGGTCTCTCGTGCCCCGCGCATGCGATCGCCGGGGGGTTCCTGCGCGAAGTAGGGCAGAAGCTGGCCGCGCCGTGCCGCCCGCCGGGCCATGTTCCGGAACGGGTGGCGGGGATGCTGCGACACCCAGTGCAGGCTGTCGTCGAACGCATGGCCGAACTCGTGGGCGGCCATCGAGCCGGACCGGGCCCGGTTCGCGGTCATCGAGATGACCCGCTCCACGTTGAAGTACATGCCGGCGGCGTCGTCGGTGCGGCCATCAGCGAACTTGCGGCGCATCTCGTCCCGGTCGAGCACGTCGAGCACATGGGGCCGGTCGGCCATGTAGATGCCGCCACCGTCGTACTCGGCGAACCATGCGGCGAGCCGGCGCAGATGCTGCGGCGGCAACCGGTCGAGGTCGACCAGATGCTGCCGGATCGCCGGATGGTCGCGGTCTTCGACGTGCAGCCGGTCCCCGAAGTAGCCGCGTAGCCGAGCCTCTGCGGCGTCGGCCTGCGCACGTGTCGGACCTGCCGTAGCTGGGCGGCCTGCCCGGTGGCGGCCGGCGGCGTTGGCCGCGCCACCAACGCCGTTCTGCCGCGCGAACCGGCCTCGCCGGTCCCGGCGGACCTGAGACTCACGGAAGACGCGGAGCGCGGACGCGCGACCCCGGGGCGGCACAGGGCCTCCCGTGGGTCAGATCAGCGCG
>NZ_ADGX01000167.1 GCF_000177675.1 Parafrankia sp. EUN1f | reverse complement strand
CGCCGCGCTGCTGCCTTACCGGACGCTGTCGATGGTGTCCGCGGGCTCCGGCACGACCTTCCCGAAGAACCGCAGGTTGGCCCTGGGTGCAGGTGGCCCGTTATGCAGGGAAGCCGTGAGCAGCGCGCGTCCGCACCGACTGGCTTTGTAAGTGGCAACGGGGACCAGATGCACCTGGTATCGGGGACCATTCGATCTTCGCTTCAAGATCGAATGGTGATGGTTTTCGGGGCCAGGTCGCCGAGCGGATCGCAGCTGGGCCGAGGGTCGGCGCGCCGCGTCGGCGACCAAAGTGCCTGCGCGGCAGGCAAAAGCAGCAAGGAGGGGATCGCGGGGCTCCGGCCTGCAGGGCCGGTGCAGGTGGCTCCCATTCTCATCGACACGACATCGCGGTCGGGCCGAGGTGGTCCCCACTCCCAGCAGCGAACGGTCCCCACTGCCACCTTCATAGCCACACCGACGGACTCCTAGCCGCCTTCGTCCTCGCCAGGGGTACCAGGCCGAGGTGCCACAGGTGTTGGTCTTCCCGCTGACGCCGCCGAGGCATCCACCAAGCGGGGCCGTCCCGGGCCTCCACGATGGGGTCCGCCAGGACCGGACCAAAGACAGTCGGGGTTACGGCGCCCTCCCTGGCCGTCTTCCGAAGGTCCTGTTACGCGCGGCGGTAGAGCGCCCACGCACTCGCGGCCGAGGCTGTTCGTGAGGTCCACTCGTCCCCGCTGGCCTGCGCGATCTCGGCCCACAGGCGTGCGTTCGCTCTGGCGTACGCGGCGACAGCGCCGGCGGGTGCGACCTGCCAGGACGGGATCTGGCCGGCCCATGCCTCGGCCTGGGCCGCAGAGTGCCCACCTTCGGCCATGAGCCACACGACCAGGCCCGCAGGGTCCAGCCATGCCGCGCCCCGGGTCGCCCACGCCCAGTCCACGAGGTGGGCGCGGTCGCTGATCAGCAGATTCGCGCTGTTCCAGTCCGTGTGCAGCAACGCGGTGCCGGCGAACATCTCCGCTTCGCCAGGCTCGTCGACGTAGCCGCCGAGGCGCTGCTCGGCCTGTTTCAGTGGTAGATCGGGGCACTCGACGCGCTGAAGCCGCCGCAAGCATTCGACGATCAGGGGAAGGTCGTCCGAGTCCGGCCGGAAGTCCGCATGCCGACCTTCGACATGGTCGAAGCCGGACAGATCCCACCCGTCCACCTCGACGTGCCACAACAGTCGAGGAGACAGATCGACCACATAAGGGTTGATCTCACGCTCTCGACGTTGCGTGACGATCTGCCGATGATTCACCGGGATGCCCTTACAGAACACCAGCCCGGACGGTGTCCGCAGGGTCGCGGCAATCGCCGAGTTGAAACCGCCCGACGCTGTCGAGGCCGCCGTGACAGGCCCCGTGTGGACCTCCACCGCCCGCCGGACGGCCGCGGGCAGATCGGCCCAGTTCATCCGAGGCAGGGACATACAGGTCCTCCCACGGGAGCGGAGCGGAGCCTGGCCCGGACTCGCGTTGTACCAGCCCCACTTCCGAATCCAAACCCGCTCACGGTCACAAGGCCGCTACACGACGCGGCCCGGGTGCGACGCCGCCTCGGCTGTGCGGCACGGACATCTCACGCACCGGGCGCGAGAGGGTGACGGCAGTGTTGGCTCGGCACCCACCATGGCGCCGGGTCAGTTCGGTATCGCCGTGCTGCCGCGCGTCCACGCCCTCCGCCTCGGTCACGAGCCCATCGTGCCCGTCTCACCGCCACGCCGGGCCGACGGGGCTGCCCGTGCCACAGGGAGCCGGACGCCAATGGTCACCCATCCTGGGGACCCGCGCTCGGCCGGGCAGCGTTCGAACCGACGGCGTGCACTTCTCGACGGGTCGACTTGTAACCCCTCGTTTCGAGGTCCGGGCGCCCGGCGCGGCCTCGTGACGGCCCACGCCATCGCCCCGGGCCGGTGCGGCTAGTGAGCCTTCTCGAACGCCTCCACGATGTTCGACGCGATACGGCCCCGGTCGCTCACCGTGTAGCCGTTGCTCCGCGCCCACTCCCGGATATCCGCGGTGCGGTCCGCGGCCACGGCGCGCGGTGAAGCGGCACGCTGTCCGCGCCGTCCACCGGCCGCGCGGCCACCGGAACGGCGTCCCGCGGACACGAACGAGGCCAGCGCCTCCCGCAGCTTCGTGGCGTTCGCCTCGGACAGGTCGATCTCGTACTGGGCGCCGTCCAGCCCGAACCGGATCGTCTCGTCGGCGGTTTCACCGCTGAGGTCATCGATCAGCGAAACGATCGTCTTCTGTGCCATGGATATTCCTCACTCCTACCCGTGGACCGTGTATCCACGACGTATTCTCTACCGTATCGCGTGACTGCCTGGGCCGGCCGCCCTGCCCTCAACATGACGGAAAGTCTTCCCGCCCGGAGCACCACATAGGGACTATAGAGAACGCGGAGGAACCTCCTGGCGCCGGACCGGACACCGGGAACTGGCGGAGGCCGGAAGGCGTCATTCACCGAGCCGCCAACCGGCCCGTACAGGCGGAGCGGTCGGACTTCTCCGAGCACGTGACCGAGAGACGGGATCCGACGGCCGGAGGGTTCCGGAAGAACTGTCACGCAGAACCCCGGCATGCCGTGGACGAGGCTGCACCCCCGGGAATGACTCCGATCTCCTGGGCCGGTGACAACTCCGGGGTACCGCATCACAGGCAGGACAGGAGGCTGATGCTCACGGACGGCTTTCCTTCCCGAGGGCCGCGAACTCGGCTTTCTGCCCGTCGGTGAGAGAGGTGCGCAGCGCCGTCCAGCAGTGGTCATCGCGCGGCAGGCCGGCCCTGCGCTCGATCCACCATGCGGCGTCGGTGCGCTCGCAGATCCTGTCGAGCAGCCAGTCAAGATGTGCCCCGGTCGCGCCCGGCATCGTCGCCAGCGACAGCGCTCTTTTGATCGTGTTGTCCCGCAGGACCAGCGCCCACGCCACCTGCCGGTCGGTTCCCGTGAGGGCCGGTAGCCCGTCGAGGTCTGCCTGCCCCGCCGCCTGTTGCGCTGCCTGGTCGGCCTCGACCGTACGCCGCTGGCGTCGGCATTCCGGGCAGGGCCGCATCTCCGTCCGGTTCGCCCTGGCCTGCCGGGTGTCGCTCGGCCCGTAGACCTGGATGCGTTCGACGGCGCCGCAGCAGTCGCGCCTGATCGTGTACCAGGCCATCTGATCCCCCTTGATGATCGCCTGCGGTTCGTCGATGCGAAAGGTCGGAGCGCACAGCGCCGCAACCCCCGTCCCGCCGGGCGGGTGACACGGTCGGCGGACTCGTCGGCCGGCTTCGGTGCGGGCTCGTCCGGTCGACCGCCGAGGCTGAGGCGCAGATCGTGACGCACCGCCCAGACCAGGCCTGAGGCCGCGGTGACGTCAGACCGGCCGCAGTACCGGCCGCGGCGCGGGGCCCGCCGTGGCCCGCCAGAACGAGGTCCGGGACCGCTGCGGCCACACCATCCGGGTACCGCGTCGCTGCGCCCGTGCCCGTTCCAACACCTCACCCGGCCGGTCCCGGCCGATCACCCGGCCTGCGGGATCGACCAGAGCGGACACCAGCGGCCACACCTGCGCCACGACCAGGCCACCCATCTCCACGCTGGCCGCGAGCCGCGGATCATCCGCCCGTGCTCCTTCGACCAGGCCGGCGGCGGCGTTCGCGGTCATCACCCGGGCCGCGTCCTGGAACGACCAGCGGACCGTCGGCTGGTCCAGATGCACGGGAACGGCGTGCAGCCCCTCCCAGGTCCCGTCGGTGTCCATGATGTGGCCCGGCTGGCAAGCAGCTGGCAGTCTGACTACCCAGATGTTCACCCGCCGACCCCGCCGGCGTGGAACACGTCGGTTCTGGGCGGACGGCATCCACGTCAAGATCCGTCTGGGCGAGGACCGGGTGTGCCTGCTCGTCCTCATCGGGCCGCGCCGGCCCATTCAGCGAACAGTACGGTGGCGTCGTCCTGGAGCCGGCCGTGATGGTAGTCGAGCAGGGCGCGCATGAGACGTCGCAGGGTTTCGGGAACGGCCAAGCCGTCGGCGTGGTGACGCACGACGAAGTCCACGAACCGGGTCAGGCCGAACTGGCGGCCGGTGGGGTCTCGGGCTTCGATGACACCGTCGGTGTAGAGCAGTAGCCGGTCGCCGGGTTCGAGTTGTTCCTGGCACAGGGTGGTGGTCAGGCCGAGGTCGGTACCCAGCGGATGGGCGGGCGGGCAGGACAGGATGCTGACCCATCTGCCCCCGCGGATGATGACCGGCGGGTGGTGGCCGTGGTTCACCCAGCTCAGTAGTCCGCTGCTGGTGTCGAGGTCGGCCAGGACCGCGGTCACATACCGTCCGGGGTCGAACTGGTCGATCAGCATCCGTTCGATCTCCTGACCGACCTGTACCAGCCCCCTGCCCTGGCGGCGCTGGTTGCGGCAGGTGGCTACCGCGAGGTTCGCGGCGAGTCCGGCGGAGGCGTCATGACCCATCGCGTCGAACACTGCCAGGTGCAGGACGTCGGCGGCCATCGCGTAGTCGAAAGCGTCCCCACCGATCTCATAGGCCGGTTCCATTCCCGCGCCCACCACCACATTCTGGTTGGCGAACGATGTCGGCGGCATCAGATGCCACTGCAGCTCGGCGGCGATCGTCATCGGCCGGGTACGCACCAGCCGGGCGAAGGAGTCACTGAACTCCCGCTTGCTGACCAGCAGTAGTCCGATCAGTGCGGCGAGGTCGCCCAAGCCCGCGAGAGCCTCGTTCTCGCCGTCGACCACGCGGGCCTTGAGAACACCGAGTCGTTCCGTTCCGTCTATGAGCGGCGTCCAGTAGACCCACCGTGCCTCGGAGGCGGACGCGCGGCTGGGCAGGGTGCGTATGCCCTGGAACACCCGGCCCGGCAATGTCCCTTCCACCGGAATCGTCTCGCCGCCCGCGCCGGCGTCGAGTCCGTGCCCCGTCAGTTCCCGCAGCACCTGCCCCTGCAGATCCACAAGATAGATCCGCGTGTCCGCCAGACCCGCCACCTCCGCCTGCTCCCTGACCAGAGCCGGGAGCTGCTCCAGCACGGCCAGCCGGCCCAATTCCAGCAGCGAGCTGAGCATCTGATATGTCGCGGTGCACATTCCGCATCATCCTCGATTAAAGGCCACGATAATCAAACTGTCGACCATGTGACGCTAGGTAAAACCGCGTGACCATCAACCAGATGGCTATCTCGCTCACCGAACCCGCAGGACCACGTCCCCGACGGCCTCATCGGCATGCCCCCGGCCCTGTCCACAAACCTCGCGCCGCTCTCGTCGGAGACGCCGATCGCCGCACTCTCCCGCCTCCCTCACCACCCGCTCCCGCAGCCCTATGGCGGGTACGCCACCGGACGCAGCATCCGTATCGGCGACCAGGTACGCCGTGAACTTCACGGATTGGCACCACCGACATGCGAGATCGCCGGCGTCTCGCTCTTGCTCTCGGTGCGAGCCGTCCGAATATCCGGGCTGTCAGGATGATGGGGTTCTTTGTCGGTGTTTCGCCCGCCTGCGCTTCGCGTCATACATGCCGGTATCGGCCTGATGGAGTATCTGTTCGGCGGAGGTGCATGGTTGCCGTCCGTCGGCGATCGCGAGACCGATGCTGATCTGGATCTGCTGAGGGTGACCGGCGAGGGTGATGGGCCGGCGCATACCGGTCGTGATACGTCGCGCGCACTGCTCGCCGACGGTCTGGGGACTGGTACCGGTGTCGGTGCCGGCGAGGAGGACGGCGAACTCGTCGCCGCCGACGCGGGCGGCGAGGTCGCCGTGACGTATGGCGGTGCGGAGGCGGGCCGCGACCGTACGCAGGAGCTCGTCGCCGGCGGAATGCCCATACGTATCATTGACAGTCTTGAAGTGGTCGATGTCGCAGAACAACACGACCACGGGTGTTCCGTGCCGGCTGTGCGCGGTCACCGCTTCTTCGAGTGCGCGGGTGAACAGGAGCCGGTTGGCCAGTCCGGTCAGCCCGTCGTGATACGCCTGGTACTCAAGCCGCTGGTGCGCGCGCTGCACATCGCTGACGAGCCGGCGGTTCTCCGCGATGACGACGATCTGGCGGAGGGTGACCAGGCCGGCGAGACAGAACGCCAGGTAGAGGGGCAGCCCATACAGTCCACCGTCACGCACGGCGCTCGCCAGGACGAGCGCCGCGGCGACGCTGAGCGGCAGATAAGGCATGTAGGCATGCAGCCAGTTGCGGATCACCCGCCCCGACCAGATGGACCGGCTGGTCGTGCTGCGGATGGCCGGGGACACGGACCACTGGCTATCCCGCTCGGGTGCGATCATGGCGAGGCCGACCAGCAGCGGGCCCGTAGCTGCTCCGAGCCAGGTCGGTACGCTGCCCTCCAAGCTGACCGGGTCAGGCAGACTGAGCTGGACCAGCACCGTCTCCGACGCGGCAAGCACCACCAGGCCGGCGCCGAGCAGGGCGACCGCACGGCCGTTACTGGGCCGACGGAAGGCCACCACCAGCACCAGAACCACCACCAACAGCGCCAAGGCGAGTGCGAAGGTGACCGCGATGACGAACGACGTCCCACTGATCCCGCTGTGGGTGATGTCCCGCAGCACAGCGAACCAGGCGATCAGGAGTATGGATAGGGCGATCATCAGGCTGTCCAAGGCGATGACCACATGGGTGTACCGGGGCCACCAGCCACCGTCCGGAGACGGGGGCGCTCGCGTCGGCCCGCCGCCGGCGCCGACGGGCACGCAGATCAGGCCTGCGATCGTCAGGAGCGGAGCGATCAGGAACAGGCTCTCGCTCGGCGTCAGCTGAAGTTCCAGTGGGTTGCCCGAGGAGTACTGACGTGTCCATTCGAACGCACTCGGTAGAGCGGCCAGCGGCCCGGCGGAGACCAGCAACCTCCACTTACGGTCGACGCCGCGCGTGCGCACGATGCCGATGACCGCGAACACGGTCGACGCCACCCCGCAGACGAACAGAGCCGCCGCCTGGACGACGAGCCGCGCCTGTCCGGAGAACGCCAACTGGCCCGCCCCCGCCAAGACGAACAGCGCCACCACCAGCGCCAGCAGGATGTGGAAGGTCCGATCGCTAACAGGCCGGACCCGCACACTGCGCACACCGCCCGCCGAAGGCGTCCTGTCCACGTGCATCTCGATGCCACCATCTGCCGAGGGCCGGCCTCCTTCAGCCAGGTAAAGCCCACGATGACCGCTCCGTAGACGATGTGCATGTCCGACGATCACACCGCGTGACTTATGTCCTGTGGGAAACCAGAAGCGGGCCTGGGCCTGTGAGTAACCCGGCTGTTCCACAACTGGTCCGGAAGCTCCGGGCGGGTGAGTTCCTCAAGCTCGGCCACCGGGTCAGCGGGTCCACGATCCGCCGGATCCTGAAGTCCCTGGGTCTCCCACCGGCGCCCGGGCGGCAGACCGACACGACGTGGCGGCAGTTCCTGCGTACGCAGGCATCGACGATGCTCGCGGTCGACTTCTTCCCTGTGGGCTGCGCCGTGGCGCTGCCGCGTCTGTACTGCTTCTTCGTCCTGGAGGTCGGCTCCCGCACCGTCCACATCCTCGGGGCCACCGCCAATCCAGACGGACCGTGGACCACCCAACAAGCCTGGAACCTCCTGATGGACCTCGGCGACCGGGCGGCCGACTTCCAGATCTTGGTCCGCGACCGTGCCGGACAGTTCACCGCCTCCTATGACGCGGTCCTCGCCGACGCCGGCATCACCACCGTCACGATCCCACCCCGGACTCCCCAGGCGAACGCCTACGCAGAACGGTTCGTCCAACCAGCCGAACCATCCGAACCGAGGTCACCGACCGGATGCCGATCTTCGGTGAACGGCATCTGCGCACCGTCCTGGCCGACTAGCACGGCACTACAACGGACGACGACCCCACCGCGGCCGCGACCTTCAACCACCCCGGCCCGACCACCCCGCCGCCGACATGGCGAAGGAGCGGATCAAACGCCGGCCCGTCCTCGGCGGCCTGATCAACGAATACGAACGAACCGCCTAAAACCCCAGGTCAACACCGGTGGCCGAGTTCCGGCACCCCACAGGCCTACGGCGTCGCGTTCCACCGCCACGAGTCGCAGACCAGGGCCGCTGTCCGGCCCTGGTTCACTTTCCTGCCGGCTGTCTGTCAGGAGGGCTCCGCAGGCGGCGGGCTGGTCGTGGGTGGGCGTAGTTGCTGGTTGAGCCGCTGGGCTTCGGCGAGCTGGTCCTCGAGGATGATGATGCGGCACGCGGCGTCGATCGCGGTGCCCTGGTCGACGAGTTCACGGACGCGGGCGGCGATCCGCAGCTGGTAGCGGGAGTAGCGGCGGTGACCGCCCTCGGAGCGCAGCGGCGTGATCAGGCGGGCTTCGCCGAGAGTCCGCAGGAAGGCGGGTGTGGTGCCGAGCATCTCGGCCGCGCGGCCCATGGTGTAGGCGGGGTAGTCGTCGTCGTCGAGGCTGTCAGCCGGTCTGCGTGGGTTTTCAGGGGTCATCGCGCCTCTCGGGACACGTCGAGGGGCCTTGGTGCCATCTGGCACCAAGGCCCCGAGGAGGTCGAACACCATCTACCGGCGAGAATGCGCCGGATTCTGGAACCCGCATGCCGCCTGAGAGGACGGGGGTGCGGGGATCGCGTATGCGTGACCGGGGACCACCGTTCAATCCGGGGTCTGCGCGGTGACCGAGCGAGTCATACCAGCGCTCGGGCGATCCTGACGGCGTCCACCCTCCCTCCTCATGGTCAACTGCGGGGTGCTGCGGAACTTCGTGCGGTGATGCTCAGCGGCCGTCTTGGCCACTGTCCTGCTCGCGTCAGTTCGTGTCTGCCGCGACCGTGACTCTCTTGGCTACGACATGAACCCTACCCACGGCAGAACCCAGATGTCTACTGCAGTGGGGACAGATTTTTCGGCTTCCGGGAGACAGCTACCTGTGGCACCGGACGGGCCCGTCGACGGTGCCAACTCGGAAGGCAGGGTGGGCGTCGGCTGGGCACCTTGTGTGACTTCCACGTCATCAGGTGGGCGACGAACAGGTAAAACCCCTATCCGTCGAGCCCCGCGGGCACTCGGCCTGAATCCCCACCGTTCCGTTGGAGCAAGGAGCGAAGAGCCGCCGGCAGCCGGGCGTGTGGGACCGCTGACGCCTCGCGGACAGCACCCGAGGGTCGCCCAGAACCAGGACACGCCTCGGGGTCCTGGCGCCTGTGGCGCCAGGACCCCGAGGATTCAACACCATCTACTGGACTAGGTAATGCCGGGTTCTCTGAGTCCGCGTGGCCGGCCCCGGTGGGGCGGGCGCGCGGAGATCGCGATACGTGACCGGGAACCACCTTCCGATCCGGGGCCTGCGGTAACCGAGTGAGTCAGACCCTCACTCGGGCGAACCTGACGGCGCCTACTCCTCTCCTCATCGTCTGGTCTGGTGCTGCCGAACTTCTGTGGTGGTGCTCGGCGGCCTGCCCTGGCCACCGTCCCGCTCGCGCCAGTTCATGTCTGCCGCGACCATGTGACTCCCTTGGCTACGACAGGAACCCTACCCAGGACAGTCGTCGATGTCTACTGCGACGGGAACAGATTTTCCGGTTCTCAGGAGAGAGCTACTCTGCGGTGCCCGATCGTGCCAGGCACCGCCGGCCCGTGAAGCAGGGCGCGCGGCAGCTCCACGGAAAGGGACGCCCTCGGCCTGGCCGACCTGCTTGACGGCCTCATCGAGGAAGATTGGGACACCGCGGTGCTGCGCGCCGGATGACGCGGGTACGCGACGCGGCCGTCCGCGTCGCTCTGGGCCGCGGGTTCCCTCCACCTGACCCATGACCCGGTGCGGCTGATGCGGCTGTCAACATGACGGTCGCTATGTCCGTACACCTGCCCTCTTGCGGGACTCTCTGTCCTGGACCCCGGCCTGTCGCCCTCGTGCCGCAACACGAGCAGCTCGATGTTCTTGGACGCTGACGAACGGCCGAGGAGGACCAGCCAGCCGCACACCCGCACGAAGATCAGATAGGCAGGCGATGGACATGGCTGACCATCATGCCGCCCAGTACGGCCGCATCGCCCCAGCTCACAGTCGCCGGATCAGCAGATCATCTCCACATGCGCGCCCGCGATCGCCGCATCGACCAACCGCCGGCGATACCGCCCGTGGACCCGCTCCGAGATCACCCTGCACCCGGGGCATGCACCAGCGGCTCCTCGAACACGGGCCCGTAACCGCAGCCGATCGCCAAACCGGTCCCCCCGATCGACAACGAGACCCGCCAGGTGCGGAAGGAGAACCCCAAGGCCAGAGAGGCACCAGGAACATGGTCCCAGAGGGCCGATCGTGGTCAGCGCGCCGCCCAGGGGCCAGTCCGATCCACAGGATCAGGGATAGATCCAGTTTTGGCGAGGCCTTGACAGCTGGACCAGCATCAGGTGAATCGGTGGGCGACGTCGCGCAGGGTGCGTGCGGCGGCCAGGGCACGGTCACCGCCGCCCAGATGCGCTGACTGTTCGATCCGGGCGTGCTCCCGGCAGGGCAGGCAGGTGACGCGTTCGGGGCGTGAGGAGGTCGCCGCGTACGGGACATGCTGGCCGCATCCCGCCCGTACGCTGCGCGGTGAGTCGCCGACGAGCCCGAAGACGCTGCCGTCACCGCGGGTACGTCGGCACTGGTGTTCGGCGTGTTCCACTCGACATACACATGCGGGTCGCCCATGGTGCGAGCCAACTGATCAACCACCCCGGGTGTAGGAATTCCAGGAATATGGTCAGCCCGAGCTGGCAGTGCAGGGGTTCTTGGCCAGTGCTGCGGTGCCCTTTCTCGCCCGTAGTTGGCCAACAACTGGCGGCGGCGTGCGTGCGTGGGGCCCTGTCGGTGGGTGCCGGACTCGGGTTCGTCGCCAGCGGGTCGGGGCCGGGTCAGCGGATGGTGATCCAAGGCAGGCACCGTGGGTGGCTGTCAGTCACGTCGCCGAGGAAGACCGGTGGCCCGGTGTGCCAGGCGGACCGGCGGGTTGGCGTGGAATGCTCGTGTGCGAGGCGGTCGTGATCCCGCCGGGCGTGGGCGGTGCGGCTGGCGTCGTAGTCGGCTCGCTGGCTGGGGTCGCGCAGCACGGTGTAGGCGGCGATCACCTGTTGGAGCGCGGCGTCGTGTTCCTGGTGGGGGCCGGAGTGCGGGGCCTGTCGCGCTGGCGTGCGGGTGTCCGGGTGATGGCGGCGGATCAGCGTGCGGTACGCGTGGGTGATCTGGCTGGCCGAAGCCGAGGGCCCGACCCCGAGCACCCGATAGAGGTCCTGGTCAGTCGCCATGTGCCCGTGTCCTCTGTGACCTGATAGGGAGGCGGGTCTGGCCCCGGTAAGGGTGGCCGGGGCCAGACCCGCGCCCGCATCGACGTGCTGAGGGTTATTTCTTGGTGTCGTGATCGGTGGCTAGGACTCCCCTCTGTGTCATGCCGTGTGGTCGGTGTCGAGGGTTGGACTGCCAGGCGGCGCCCGTTGCCGCGCTCGGCGTTGGAGCCGCCGGGCTGTCGGCGGTCCGCAGGGCCGAGGGTGCGGCGGACAGCCCGCGCTTCTTGCTGGCTGCGGTGTCGTTGGCCGCGGCGCGGCTGGCCGCCCTGGCCTTCCCGGCGGAACGTCGCGGTCCCACACGGCCGAGATGATCGCGTCGAACTCGGCGTGCAGCAGGTCAGGGTCGGAACAGATCAGATCGGCCAGCTGCGCTTCGACCTGCCGGACCGGCGCCGCCCCGTGCAGGGTCGCCATCGGTCCCGCCCTCGGGTCAGGCGTGGATGGCCCGGCGGTCGTCGCTGGACACGTCGATCGCGATCTTCCGGGGCTTGGCCTTCTCGGCGACGGGAATCCGCAGGGTCAGCACGCCGGCGTGGTAGCTGGCCGTGATCTTCTCCGTGTCTAGGTTGTCGCCCAGGATCAACTGGCGGCTGAACACCCCGCGGGGCCGCTCGGCGACCAGGACCTCGCGGTCCCCGTTCAACGCCGGGCGTTCCGCCCGGACGGTCAGCACGTTGCGTTCGACGTCCAGATCCACGGTGGCCGGGTCCACCCCGGGCAGATCGAACTCCGCCACGAACTCCTCGCCCTCGCGCCATGCGTCGATCGGCATCCCGGTCGGCCGGGCCGCCGTGCCCAAGGCGCCGAACACCTGCTGGCTGAGCCGATCCAGCTCCCGGAACGGGTCGGTGCGCACCAACATCGGAACTCCACCTCCACGATCACGATCCTGTAGACCAGAGCGTTAGGCCATCCACTTATCTGTGGTGGCTGGCCTAGATTTTTATATAGCACCGGTGGCAGACTGAGGCAAGTCCCCGGCCGGTCCGTCCGGGCGGAGTCCCTGGAGGCGCCCCGTGAGCTCGTCCGATGTCGACCCGGCCCGGGGGGTGTACGGCATCTCGGTGGCCGCCGATCTGGTCGGCATGGACCCGCAGAGCCTGCGCCTGTACGAGCGGCGCGGTCTGCTGGAACCGGCGCGCACCGGCGGCGGGACCCGCCGCTACAGCGGCGACGACCTGGCCCGGCTGCACCGGATCGGGTATCTGCTCGCGGCCGGGTTGAACCTCGCCGGGATCGCCAGGGTGCTCGAACTGGAGACCGAGAACGCCCGGCTGCGCGCCGACCTCGAACGCACACAGGCCGCGGACCTGGCGCCGACTCCTCACCCGCCCCGCCGTCGAAGCACGGACTGACACAGGAAGACCACACCCGAAACACCGACCGGCACGGTGAGCCTCGCGAGCACAAGCCCGGCGACGAGTACGAGGGACTCGCCCACACCCCGGTCGATCTTTCCGTCTCTCCCGCGTCAACCAGCACGGTGACCGTACCGAGTTGAGGGTCGGGCGATATCGGAGGTTACTGGTTGAACTCGTCCGGTTCCCATCGGCGACAGGCGTGCGGACCATGCCCTCCGCGACGAGTCGTTGCTAGAAAGAACGGGTATGCGGTCGCAAGAGCGCCCGGTGGCGGGTTGAGCATGCTGGCCGACCTGAACTGTGGACCTCGACCTGCAGGTCTTCGCGTGAGCGGGCCTTCCGTTGGCCTTGTCGGCAGCCCAGGGCGCAGGCTACCGCCGCTGGGGCGCTCTTCGGGGCCGTCACCGGACTGTGTGCAGCCGGGTCCGAGCCGCGACGGTCATGTGCTTCCGCTCCAGCTCGCAGAGGCGAGCCGACGGCAGCACCTCCCCACTCGTAGCGGCGAGGAACTGGTTGACGTCCCGAAAAGCGGCGGGAGCGATGAAATCCATGCTCTGCTCGCCGGGCTCCCCGGCAGGCAGCATGCCGTCCACCGTGATGAAGTCCCCTTCTGGGGAGACATGGACGATGCGGGCAACTCCGGCGCAGTCCGGCTGTCCCCGCGCCGTGGCCACGACCAGGCGGGCGACGTCCCCGACCCGCGGCTTCGTATGGATGTACTCGCAGTCGCGCGGCGTGATGTCGCGGTGCCGGGCGACCCGAACGATGGCTCTCATCAACCGAGCTCCTTCCGCTTCTCGGCAAGCCGCGTGGCGGACCTCGACGCGGCATGTACTGGTGTTCCCGTCGACGGGGCCGCTCAGCGGGCACCTTCGGCGATCGGACGAGTCAGCGGTGGCGTCGAGCGGCGGGAAGTAGCTTGTACCGGTGCCCCGGTGAAGGCTCGCGGTCGCGTGGGAAGCCGAGGGCGGACACCTACGTCGCCGAACTCGCTGACGAGCGCGGCTTCGGCGAGCTGGCCCCAGGATCCGAAACTGCACCCCTCAGGCCGTGATCTGCTTCGATCCGGTCGTTCTCCGAGCGGGACCGACAGGGCAGGCCTCGGGGAGTGCTTCGTCGAGGAGCTGCGGGTCGACCGGGGCATTCTCCGTGGTGATCTCGGCCGGCCGGCGCCCACGCGTAAGCGCTCGAACGAAGAATCGTCTGACGGGTAGCCTGGTCGTGGCGGTCGACTCATAACCGCTCGTTTCAGGGTCCGGGCGTCCGGCGCGCCCCGTGACTGCCCACGCCACCACCGCCGGGCTGGTGTGGCTAGTGAGCCTTTTCGAACGCCTCGACGATGGTCGACGCGATACGACCCCGGTCGCTTACCGTGTAGCCGTTGTCCCGCGCCCACTCCCGGATGTCCGCGGTGCGGTCCGCAGCCGCAGCCGCAGCGCGCGGCGAAGCGGCACGCGGGCCGCGCCGCCCGCTGCCGGCACGGCCACCGGAACGGCGACCCGCGGACACGAACGAGGCCAACGACTCCCGCAACTTCGTGGCGTTCTCCTCGGACAGATCGATCTCATACTGGGCGCCGTCCAGCCCGAACCGGATCGTCTCGTCGGCGGTTTCACCGCTGATGTCATCGATCAGCGAAACGATCGTCTTCTGCGCCATAAATATTCCCCACTCCTACCTGCGGACCATTGTGTCCGCGACGTATTATCTACCGTATCGCGTAACCGTCTGGACCGGTCACCCCCGCCCCAGCCACGGCGGAAATCCTTCCCTCCAGGAGCACCGTAGGGGGATTATCGAGGACGCGTAGGAACCTCAAACGCTGGACTGGGCACCGGGAGCTGGCGGAGGCCGAGCAGGCCCGTGTAGCTGTGGTGTTCGGACTTCTCCGGGTACGAAAGCGCACCGACAGGCAGGATCCCAGGGCCGGAGGGCGCCGTGATAAAGGTGTCATGCAGACCCTCGGCGTGCCGGTAGACGTGGGTGCCTCCCGGGAATGACTTCGATCTCCTGGATCGGTGATAACCCAGGCGTACCGCATCACAGGCAGGGCATGAGGCTGATGCTCACGGACGGCTTTCCTTCCCGAGGGCCGCGAACTCGGCTTTCTGCTCGTCGGTGAGAGAGGCGCGCAGCGCCGTCCAGCAGTGGTCATCGCGCGGCAGACCGGCCCTGTGGTCGATCCACCAGGCGGCGTCGGTGCGCGCGCAGATCCTGTCGAGCAGCCAGTCGAGATGCGCCGGGGTCGCGCCCGGCGCCGTCGCCAGTGACAGCACCTTCGTGATCGTGTTGTCCCGCAGGACCAGCGCCCACGCCACCTGCCGGTCGGTCCCCGTGAGAGTCGGTAGCCCGTCGAGCTCCGCTTGTCCGGCGGCCTGTTGCGCCGCCTGCTCGGCGTCGACCGCACGCCGCTCGCGCCGGCAGGTCTGGCAGGGCCGCATCTCCGACCGGTTCGCCCTGGCCTGCCGGGTGTCGCGGGGCCCGTAGATCTGGACGCGTTGGACAGCGCCGCAGCAGTCGCGCCTGATCGTGTACCAGGCCACCCCGATCCCCCTTGATGATCGCTTGCAGTTCGTCGATGCCGAGGGTCGGCGCGCACAGCGCCACGACCCGCCGTCCTACCGGGCGGCCGACACGGTCAGGCGGACGGGTCGAGTCAGGCGTACTCGTCGTCCGGTGCGGGCGGGTCAATCCGGGTGACGGTGACGATCGCGTCCTGTCCTGGGCGGAAACGGGTGCGGTACGCCGCGACCAGCTGGTCGCTCCCAGCCGTAGCGAGCGCTTCGGTGATCGCCTGGATCACGGTGGTGTCGTTCACCTCGGCGGGAGCCCACACCAGACCGCCGTCATCGGTCGGGCGGCCACGGTCGTCCCTGGTGAGCCAAGCAGCTGTCATCTCCCATTCAAACCAGCCCCCGAGCCGTCCGATCGCGTCCTGGACAGCGCCCCGTTCCCGGATTCCGACGGTCCCGTCGCCGCGCCGCGTCCAGCGGACCTGCCAGCGGGACAGCTCGACCCTGCGGCTCGAGACAGTGGCCTCGTTCAGGCAGACGGTCACAATGCCGGCGACACGGATCGCGACCGCCACGCTCTCCCGATCGTCACCCTCGACAGGCCACGGGTAGAGGGTCGCGTGACCCTCCCGGAAGGCGATACCGGCCAGCGACCCGGGGAGACCGTCACCCGCGGGGGCGTCCCGCGGCGCGGTCAGGTAGGCCCGCAGAAAGTCCGGTACGCGGGCCAGTTCGTCGTCGGCCGCGGCGACGGTGATGGCGGTGAACGGTGGCATGAGATCCCCCTATGCGGCCGGGGATCACCCCGGACACGAGACCACCGTAATGCGCGTACACGAGGCCGCAGAATGCGCTGGCCTTGGCCGTGCGCGTATCCCTCACCTCGCAGGTGACCTCCGTGCGGGTCTCCCCGACGCACGCCACCTCCGGTGCGGGCTCGTCTGGTCGACCGCCGAGAGGCATGGATCGTGAAGCACCGGCCGGACCAGGCCTGACGTGTGGGTGCAGCCTCATACCGGCCGCAGCACCGGCCGCGGCGCGGGGCCCGCCGTCACCCGCCAGAACGACGTCCGGGACCGCAGCGGCCACACCATCCGGGTGCCGCGCCGCTCCGCCCGCGCCCGTTCCAACACCTCACCCGGCCGGTCCCGGCCGATAACCCGACCTGCGGGATCGACCAGCCCGGACACCAGCGGCCACACCTGCGCCGCGACCAGACCACCCATCTCCACACCGGCCGCGAGCCGCGGATCATCCGCCTGCGCCCCCGCGACCAGGCCGGCGGCGGCGTTGGCGGTCATCACCCGGGCCGCGTCCTGGAACGACCAGCGCACCGTCGGCTGGTCCAGATGCACCGGGATGGCCTGCAGCCCGTCCCACGTCCCGTCGGTATCCATCAGCAGACGCAGCTCGGCCCCGCCGGTCGCCGCGTCCCACTCGGTGTGCACGAAGAAACCCCGAGGCCAGTAGACCTCGGCGACCGTCTCCGGGCGCGGCGGCAGCAGAACGTACGGGCACCAGGCTGGCAGGCCCGTCAAGAGCCGCTCGCGGTCGATCCGGATGTCCGCCCCGGGCGACACCAGATGCCGAACGGCCAGGTCCTCGTCCACCTCCACCACCGCACGGTCCAACCACCAGGTCGACAGCGCGGCGAGACGGCCGATGTCCTGCGGACGGGGGCTGTCCTGCGGACGGCGGGGACCAGCACCCGCCACCGCGGCCATCGGCAACCAGCACCACTCCGGCCAGTCCGGCCACGGCGCCACCCCACGCCGGCCCGCCACATCCCGCATCCACGACAACGCCGGCGAGTACCGGCTACGGCACTCATCGAGATACCTGTCAGGGTCAGCGACCACGGCAGAAAGCGTAACCAGCCCCGACGCCGCCCCCACAGCAGCCGTTCACCGGCGACGCCGGAGGCTTCCATGACTCGTGAAGGCCCCCATCGGGGCAATCCCGGGTGCGTTTCGATCATGGAAGGCGTGCGGCGATCTTCGCCGTCGTGGGCCTACCCACAGCGGACACCGCCTGGGCGATCGGCTTCCGCTCGGCCTCGCCGTCGACCGATCCGGCGTGCGCCGGGTTGTGCCCCCGCCGGCCGCTGGCAACCCGGCGCACGCGCTCACGATAGGTCGATCGACGAGGCCACGGTGTTGACTCTCCGTGCCCTGATCAGCCCGGCCGCTGTCGAATCCACCGGGCCGACGGGATCAGTCGTCGTCTTCGTCGTCGTCCCAGATCGGCCCCTCATTGCTGGCCGCCGCGTCTCGCGCACGGCCGTCCCATCCACTCTGGGCAGTGGCGGAGCTCGGGTCTGTCGGTGCCGAGCGAAATCTGACCAGGCGTTGCCGAAGTAAAACGGCGCACCCTCCAGCCTTGGAGGGTGATCACTGTGGAGGACTGGGCCGAGATCCGGCGGCTGCATCGCGCTGAGGGTGTCTCGATCAGCGAGATCAGCAGGCGGTTGGGGATCGCGCGGAACACCGTGCGGCGTGCTCTGGTCTCGGACCGGCCGCCCCGCTACGAGCGAGCGCCGCGGCGGCGGTTGACCGACGCGGTCGAGCCGGCGGTGCGGGCGCTGCTGGCCGAGTATCCGCGGATGCCAGCAAGTGTGATCGCGCAGCGGATCGGCTGGACGCACTCGTCGTCGATCCTGCGGGACCGGATCAGTCAGATCCGCCCCGAGTACGCCGGCGTGGACCCCGGTGGACCGGGTGACGTACGAGCCGGGACAGGTCGCGCAGTGCGACCTGTGGTTCCCCGAGCCGAAGATCCCGGTCGGTGGGGGCAGGACACGGACGCTGCCGGTCCTGGTG
>NZ_ADGX01000168.1 GCF_000177675.1 Parafrankia sp. EUN1f | reverse complement strand
GCCGTGGTCGGGCACTGCTGGTGGCGCTGCCGGCCATACTGACCGCCGCGAAGCTCAGCACTCCCCTTGCCGCTGCCTGCGGAGCATCAATAGCAGCCGTGGCCGCAGTGTTCGCGGGTGTCTGGAAGGACTCACTCGTCGCGCTTCTGCAGTCCGAAAGCTCCCAGGAAATTTCGATCAGAGACGGCTGCGTGACGATCAACGGGCGTCTACCTCGGGCACGTGAGATAACCGACCCGACTCTGATCGGTGTCCATGCGTCGCGGCATGCCACCGATCCCTCAGGTGTTTCCAATCTACCGCCCTATATCCCGCGCGACATTGACAACGAACTCCGTGGAAGCCTCGCCCCTGGAAAGTTCCTGATTCTCGTCGGAGATTCGACGGCCGGAAAGTCCAGAGCAGCCTACGAGGCGCTTGTGTCCACACTTCCTGATCATTCGATCATCGCCCCGCAGGACAGATCGGTCCTGCCAGCGGCAATTGATCGCGCGACGAGCGTTTCACGCTGCGTGCTCTGGCTCGACAGCCTTGAGAAGTTTCTCGGAGCTGACGGCCTCACTTCAGCCCGCATCACTCGCATGCTGAATGGACCAGGTCACCATCGGGTTGTCATCGCCACGATCCGTGCCTCGGAGCTCGCGCTGTACACCCAGACCGACAACGGTGCCCAGCCAATGGCGCGCGACGTCCTCGATGCCCTCGCGCTTGCCCGGCGAATCGACATCATGCGTCTCTTCAGCGACTCGGAGCGGGCCCGTGCGGCTACCCGTACGTGGGATCCCCGTATCGTGGAGGCCCTTGCACACGCCGAGAAGTTCGGCATTGCCGAATACATAGCCGCCGGCCCTGAACTACTGCATCTCTGGATGGGTTCCAGGGAGGGCGGCAACCATACACGGGGAGCCGCACTGGTCGCGGCCGCAGTCGACTGCCGACGGGCCGGCCTCACGCGGGCGATACCAAAGGATCTCATCGACGGCCTGGTTGAAGAGTACCTCCCGAATCGCGGGGGAATTCGGCAGACCGGAGAGTCAGACCAGGAGGCGTGGAGGTGGGCGATGCGGCCTCGTACCACGACGCCGTTGCTGGCTGCGGTCGATGGTGATGGATTCAACGTGTTCGACTATCTCGTCGATGAGATGGAGAGGCGATCGATCAGCCCGGTCCCGGATGTCACGCTCGTGAGGTCACTCGACCGTGCCGATGCCAGTGATTCGATGAGAGTCGGTGTGATCGCGCGCGGCTTCGGCCGTTATGAAATCGCGTTAGCTGCCTACACGAAGGCTCATCGCATCCGCGTGGCGGAGCTAGGCGAGTCCCACCCCGATACGCTGGCCAGCTGGGGGAATGCGGCCGCAGTCCTCAGAATTCTCGGAAGGCTCACAGAAGCCGAGCGCGAGCACCGGGCTGTGCTCGCAGCCCGGACACGAGTTCTGGGTGCGGACCATCCGTCGACGCTTGCCAACCGGAACAACCTTGCGCTGGTGCTGCACGATCTGGGCCGTGCGGATGAGGCCGAGCAGGAGTTCAGGGCCGTCCTGGCAGCTCGGACCAGGGTGCTGGGCCCGGATCATCCCTCTACCTTGACGAACCGCAACAACCTTGCTTTCGTGTTACACGACCTCGGGCGCATCGACGAGGCCGAACAAGAGCACTGTGCGGTTCTTGTCTCGTATGCTGCCATACTCTCGGCTGACCAGCCGCACTCGGCAACGGGAGCTGTCAACGTTTCGGCTGTGCTCGGTGCGCTCGGTCGCCTCGAGGATGCCGAGGCAGAGCATATGGCCGTCCTGGACACCAGCACGCGAGTGTTCGAGCCTGATCACCCGGATGCGGTGACCAGCAGGGGAAACCCCACGCTCGTGCTTCACGCCGTAGATCGCCTCGATGAGGCCGAGGCGATGCACAGAGCAGTTTACGACGGCTTCACCAGACTGCTGGGCGATGGTCATCCACTGACGCTGACGAGCCGATGCAATCTCGCGGTGGTGCTCCACGCCCTTGGCCGGCTGGCGGAGGCGGAGGCGGAGCATCGCGCAGTCCTCGAAGGATACATCCGCGCGCTTGGGCCCGATCACCCTTCGACGCTTATCAGCCGGGCGAATGTTGCGGTGGTGCTCCTCGCCCTCGGCAAGGCCGACGAAGCGGAGGGAGATTTTCGGCGGATTCTCAGCGGCTTCAGAGAGATGTTGGGCGCCGATCATCCGTCGACCCTCACCAGTCAGAACTACCTCGCCTCAACCCTGCAGTCCCTGGGCCGTGTCGAGGAGGCGGAGGCGGAACACCGCCTGGTCATCGACGGATTCACCCGAGGCCTGGGCCCGCATCATCCGTCCACGCTCACGAGCCGTGGAAATCTTGGCGGTGCGCTGCTGGCACTGAGCCGGCTCGGCGAGGCCGAGGAGGAATACCGCGCTGTGGTGTCCGGCTTTGCCTTGATCAGAGGCGAGGCCCATCCGTCCACGCTGACGAGCCGGTCGAACCTTGCACGGCTGCTGCACGTCGCCGGCCGGCTTGCGGAGGCCGAGGCAGAGTTCGAGAGGGTGCATCAGGGCCTGTCCCGACTCTTTGGCGAAGGTCATCCAAGCACGATCCGATGCAGGAATGCGATCGACGCCGTCCGCGCGGACAGGAGGGCCTCAGCGTGAAAGCCGCATTGCCGTGCGCGTCGTGTCCGCGCCTCGCGGTACCGGGGCCTACGGGGCCCACGTGCCACCACGGGCGTAACTGTGGGCCAGTCCGCCACCGTCCTATCGGACCTGAGCCAGTACGAGAGGTGAGAAGGCGGGCGGGGTTCTGGTGACGGAGACAGCGCCGGCCAGGGCCTCGACGGCACGCGGGAACGTCGACTCGTCGTCGCTGTAGAGCTCGATCAGCGGTTCTCCGGCCCTGACCTCCTCCCCCACCCCGGCGAACCAGCGAAGACCCGCCGCGGGCGCGACCACGTCCTCCTTGCGAGCCCGCCCGGCGCCCAGCCGCCAGGCGGCGACACCCACGGCTCGGGCTTCGAGCCGGCTGAGGAAGCCACTGGCCGGCGCGGGCACGACCTGGGTGAACCCGGGCGTGGGCAGCGCCGCGTCCGGATCACCGCCCTGCGCGGTCACCATCGCGCGCCACACCTCGTGGGCGGCCCCGGAGGCCAGCACCGCCGCCGGGTCCGGTGCCGGCGGGCCCGAAGAGCCCGACGAGCCCGGACCGAGGCCGGCCAGGTCGAGCATGACCCTCGCCAACGCGACCGTGATCTCGACGAGGTCGGCGGGCCCCCCGCCGCGCAGCGTCTCGACGGCCTCGGCCACCTCGGGGCCGTTGCCGGCGGTGCGACCCAGCGGCGTGTCCATCGCCGTGATCAGGGCCTCCGTCCGGACCCCGGCGCGGGTGCCGAGCCGGACCATGGTGCGGGCCAGCTCGTGCGCGTCGTCGACCGAGGTCATGAACGCGCCGCTGCCTACCTTGACGTCCAGCACCAGGGCCGAGGTGCCCTCGGCGATCTTCTTGCTCATGATCGAGGAGGCGATCAGCGGAATCGACTCGACGGTGCCGGTGACATCACGCAGCGCGTAGAGCCGGCGGTCGGCCGGGGCCAGGCCGGCCCCGGCGGCACAGATCACACCGCCGACCTCGGCGAGGACCCGCCGCATCCGCTCGGCGTCGAGATCCGCGCGCCAGCCCGGGATCGCCTCCATCTTGTCGAGAGTGCCGCCGGTGTACCCGAGCCCGCGTCCCGCGGCCTGCGGGACGGCCGCCCCGCACGCCACCACCAGCGGGACGAGCACCAGGGAGACCTTGTCGCCGACGCCTCCGGTCGAGTGCTTGTCCACGGTCGGCCGGGGCAGCCCGGTCAGGTCGAGGCGCTCGCCGCTGGCGATCATCGCGGCGGTCCAGTGATCCAGCTCGTCCTCGGTCATGCCGTGCCAGCACACGGCCATCAGGTAGGCGGCCATCTGCTCGTCGGCGACCCGGCCGCCGGTGTAGCTGTCGAGCAGCCAGGCGATCGCGTCCCCGGGCAACGCGGCACCGTCCCGCTTGGCGCGGATGAGGTCGACCACATCGAAGGCGCTCATGCCACCGGCTCCGTCCCCGGCCCGGCGGCGGACACCATGGCTGTGGGCGGGAGGGCGGCGGGGCCGAAGGCGTCGGGGAGCAGCTCGGCCAGCGTCCGCACCCCACCGGCCGTGGTGACCAACAGCTGCGGGCCGCCGTGCTCGTGGAGCAGCTGGCGGCAACGCCCGCAGGGCGCGAGCGGCGCGCCGGCCGCGTTCACGCACACGAAGGCGACAAGACGCCCGCCACCACTCGCCCGCAGCGCCGACACAAGTCCACATTCGGCACACAGAGTCAGGCCATACGACGCGTTCTCGACGTTGCAGCCGACCACGACACGGCCGTCGTCGACCAGCGCGGCGGCGCCCACCTGAAGGCCCGAGTAGGGCGCATAGGCGTACTGCGCGGCCTTTACGGCCTCGTCGCGCAGCCGTAGCCAGACGCTGTCGTCCACGATCCCCTCCCGGGTTGGTCGGTCTCCTGACCCGGTCGGCACCGTCGCCGAGCCGGGTCGCCGGCGGCCCGGGCCGGATCAGGGCGGCCCGGTCGGGACCCGCCGAGCCGGTCCGCACCGGGCCGCGCCGGGCCCCGACCAGCATGCCCCACTGACGAGAGGTGCACCGGGTGTGATCCCATGGGGATGATGGAGCGCCGAGCGGAGAGGACTGCCGATGCCAGGCGAGCGCCGTGACGCTCCCGATCCAGCCGCTCCACGCGTGCTCATCGGGCGCCGGTACCGGCTCGACGGTGTGATCGGCCGCGGCGGCTTCGGTGTCGTGCACCGCGCGACGGACGAGCTGCTGCGCCGGCAGGTGGCCGTCAAGGAGGTGCTGCTTCCCACCGACGGCAGCGAACAGGAGCGGGAGCTCGCCCGGGAACGGGTGCTGCGCGAGGCTCGCGCCGCCGGCCGGCTGCATCACCCGGGCGCGGTGGCGGTGCTCGACGTCATCTCCGAGGGCGACCTTCCGTGGATCGTGATGGAGCTCGTCGACGGGCAGGCCCTGTCGAAGATCATCGATGAGCGCGGGGCGCTGAGCGTCGCCGAGGTCTGCCGCATCGGGATCAGCCTCGCCTACGCCCTCGAAGCGGCGCATCGGCTGGGAATAGTCCACCGCGACGTCAAGCCGAGCAACGTGCTCGTGACCGGCGATCAGCGGGCACGGCTCACCGACTTCGGCATCGCCGTCAGCCACGGTGACCCCCGGCTGACCAGCACCGGGATGGTGCTGGGCTCACCCGCCTACCTGTCACCCGAGCGCGCCCGCGGCGACGCCGGGACGGCCGCGAGTGACCGTTGGGGGCTGGGCGCCACCCTGTTCACCAGTGTCGAGGGTGCCTCCCCGTTTCCCGGTGGCGATCCGATCGCCGTGCTCGCGGCGGTGGTGCAGGGCCGCCGCCGGCCCTTCCAGGCCGCCGGGCGGCTCGCGCCGGTCATCGACGAGCTGATGGCCCCGAGCCAGGCACATCGCCCAAGCCTGGCCACGGTGCGCGCGCGGATGCGCGAGATCCTGGAGCAGGAGGAGCGCGGCCGCCCGCATCGCACCCGCAGCCGCCCGGCCCGCCCGCCGGTGTCGACCGCCACCCCGCCGCCCCCGGGGGTCGCGGCGACCCCCGCACCACGGCCGGAGCCGGCGCCGACGATGGTCCTCGGGGCATCGGAGGAGACCGTGCTGACCAGCCGGCCGCTGGCCGGCGCCGACGTGCCCCCGCCAGCGGTCGCCGCTCGTGCCGCGACCGGCGCTCCTGGCGCGGCTGGCGCGGCTGGAGGCCCCGCGGTCGCGGGGTCGGAGACGACCGTGCTGCGTCCTCGCGGGGACGGGCCGCCGTCGTCGCCGTCCCGGTTCGCGAGCCGCCTGGAACGGGTCCGTGCGATGGACCGGCTGCGCGCCGCCGCACCCGACCGCAACCGCGATGCGGACAGGACACGCCAGACCGACCGGCTGCGGGGACTCGACCGCATGCGGGCACTCGGCGGCATCCCGGCACGGGTGCAGCAGGCCTCCCAGCAGGCTCCGGCGGCTGACACCGCCAAGGTCGCGGCCACCCCGCCCGCCGCCACGGTGACGGCCACCTCGCCCGACACCACGGCTGTGACCTCCGCGCCGTCCGCCGCACCGGCACCGGCACCTTCCTCGGCGCCCGAGGGCCGCCGCGGGACGCCAGCCACGACGGCCCCGGCCTTCGGTGCGGTTCCCACCGCGAGCGTGGACGCCACAGTCGCCGTGAAGCCGAGGGCCCTCGAACCCAGGCCCGTCGAACCCAGGCCCGTCGTACCCAGGGCCGTCGAAGCCAGGGCCGTCGAAGCCAGGGCCACGGCAGCAGAGGCCACGGCAGCAGAGGCCACGGCATCGCGCCCGGACGCGAGCACGGCCGCCGACACAGCCGCGGCTTCAGCCGGGTCCGTGGCCGGGTCCGCGGCCGTGGCTGGAGCCGCGGCCGGGGAGACGGCCGCGAGCTCCTCCGCGGAAACAGACGCGGCGACACGGACGGGCCCCCGGCGGCGCACTGTGATGCTGGTCGCGACCGCCCTGGTCGTCGTCTGCGCGGTGATCGCCATCCTCGTCGCCCGCGGCGGCGGCACGGACGAGGATTCCAGGTCCGCACCCGCTCCGACCTCGACGGTCGATCCGCGGGCCGCGGCCGTCGCGGCGGGAGACGTCGTCGCGACCGATTCCACCCCGGTCGTTCCGGCGGCCGGCTGGGTCGGCTACACCGACCCGAGCGGGTGGTCGATCGCCTACCCGGCGACGTGGGAAAGCCGGCCGGGCCGCGGAGGCACGGGGAACATGGACTTCGTGGATCCTGAGACTGGTACCTTCATGCGCATCGGAAGTATCGCGACGGCGAACACCTCGGCCATCGAGGACTGGCGCCGGAACGAGGCAAGCTTTCGAGACCAGGTGAGGGACTACCAGCGGGTACGGATCGAACCGGGCGACGGGGCTGACGGTGCGCGGCAGGCCGACTGGGAGTTCACCTACGCCTCCGGTGGTGGGGGGACGGTGCATGTGCTCAACCGTGGCGCAGTGCGAAACGGGCATGGCTACGCTCTGTACTGGCACACGCCCGAGGAGCTGTGGGCGACGAACCAGCCGCTCATGCAACAGCTCTTCTCGACGTTCAGGCCGGCGTCGTGAGTTGCCCGGTGTCCGAATTCCGTCCGCCTGACGAGCGGGGTAGCGCGCGCTCCGACCAATTCGTCTGTCAGACTTGAATCGATGGCCAGATCGGCGAGCGTGCCCCCGGATACCTCTAGGCACGGCACACCGCGCTACGTAGCGCAGCGCTACCGCCTTGACGCCCCCATCGGGCGCGGCGGTGCCGGCGTCGTGTGGCGCGGCGAAGATGAGCTGCTGCAGCGTCCCGTCGCCATCAAGGAAATTCTCGTGCCGATGGCTGGCGCGCAGGCGGAGCGGGATGCGATCCGAGTCCGCGTGCTACGCGAGGCACGGGCGCTGGCCAGGCTGCACAGCCCGGCGATCGTCTCCGTCTTCGACGTCGTCGAGGAGCATGAGCGGCACTGGATCATCATGGAGCTCATCGACGCGGACAGCCTCGGTGACACCATCAAGAACCACGGTCCGCTGCCCTTCGACCAGGTCGCGGCGATCGGTCTCGCGCTGGCCGACGCGCTGGCGGCGGCGCATTCGGCCGGTGTGCTGCACCGTGACGTGAAACCGGGCAACGTGCTGCTCGGGCGGGACAACCGGGTCCGGCTCACCGACTTCGGCATCGCGGCGACCGAGGGCGACGTCACGCTGACCGGCACCGGCGCGCTCGTCGGTTCCCCGGCCTACATCGCACCCGAGCGGGTCCGCGGTTCGTCCGGCACGCCGGCGAGCGATCTGTGGGGCCTGGGCGCGACCCTTTACTCCGCGGTCGAGGGCTGCCCGCCCTTCGAGGGGCCGGAGACCTACGCCGTGCTGAGCGCGGTGGTCGAGGGCCGCCGCCGGCCGTTCCGTCTCGCCGGACCGCTGCGCGGGCTGCTCACCGATCTGCTCGACCGCCCCGCGGAGCTCCGCCCGGACGTCGAGGAGATCCGCCGCCGGCTGACCCCGATCGCGCGTAACGCCACGCCCGTCCCGGCGGTCGTGACGAATCCGCGCAGCCGCCCGGCCGAGCCGTCCGACGACCTGGTCGTCTCCGATGACGGCCTGGAGAACCTGTCCGCTCCGTCCTTCCCGTCCCAGGGGGAGCAGCAGGCGGCTCCGGCCGCGGACATCGGCGTGACCGACCGGCTGCCGGCCGGCCATGAGATCACCCCGGTGCCGTCGGTTCCAGGCCTGCCCGGGGGCGACGACGAGCTGACGGCGGTCGGTCTCTCCCCGGTCAGCGGCCCGAACCCGACCGCGTCCACCGGCCCGCATGACGATCTCACCCAGATCGGGCCGCTGGCACCGGCGCCGGACCTGTTCGACCAGGATGACGCGAACCTGGCCGCCGGCCTGCTGAGCCTGGATCGGGATGCCGCGCGCGATCGCGACCGCGGCGATCGCGACCGCGGCGATCGCGACCGCGGCGATCGCACCGGTCGCGCGCCGGTCTCCCACCGCGCGTCGGCCGCCGGTCGCGGCGACACGGGCCGCGGCGCCGGCTCGGGGCGCCGGCCCCCGCTCGTCGTGATCATCGCCGGCGGGGCGGCGGCCGCCCTGGCGGGTCTCGCGATCCTGCTGACCGTGCTGCTCACCGGCGGCAAGGACCCGGCGCAGGGAACCGACGCCGGCAGCGTCACGCCGTCGCCGTCGGCCACGCCCGCGCAGGGAATCGTCGCTCCGCCCACCGATGAGGCGACCGTCGACCCGACGCCGACGCAGACGCGGTCGACCTACCGGGGCACCACCCGGCGGACGACGACTCCCACCCCGGAGGCGACCCAGTCGCCGATCAACGAGCCGCCGACGGCGACGACCCCACCGGTCAAGGTGTCGCCGCCGTCGACTCCGATCACCACGTCCGCGAGCACGCCGCCGGTTACCCGCAGCCCGGATGCGCCGTCCACGCAGACCGGGGGCCCGACGGGCTCGCCGTCGGCCACCACCCCGCCCGGCTTCTGAGGATCGATCCGGGTCAGGGCTGGCGGCGCGGCATGAGGTCCTGTGCCTGCAGCGTTCTCAGCAGGTCCTCGGGGTTCACGACGATGCGGCCGGTGCAGGCCCGTGGTGCCTCCGCCTCGTCGTACTCGAGCTCGACGGGCAGGCGGTAGAAGGTCGCCAGGTGGCGGGACAGCTCGAGCAGGCGTCCTTCGAGCTCCTGGCTCGTCCGCCAGCGGTCCTCGTCGTGGGGTGTGTCCGCGACCCCCTCCTGCTGGAGGCGGTGGCTGCGGCACAGACCGTCCGGGTCGCTGGCGAGTGCCCGCTTGCCACACCGGTGGACGGCGTAGCCACGGCCACCGCCCATGACTGTCGCGGTGCAACGGTCACGGTCCCGCATGTCGATCGAGCTCCTGTCTCCCCCGCAGCCCGGCGCCTGGCGGCCTGGCCGTCGCCTGCCGGCCCCGAACGTCAGGCTATGAGGCCGTTCCGGGTATTTCCGCAGGTCAGGGGCTGAATTCACCACACCGTCACAGACCAGCACGGAGACGACCGAACCCGTCCCGGACGACCACCGCGGGCTCATCTCAACGTGACCGGCCCCGCCGAACCGGCGGACCGCCGCGACCGGCGCCGGACACGACGATCACTTGACATACCGTGGCAACAACCATCAACATAGGTAAGCCTCACTTAAGCAGGGGTTTCCTTCCTTCTGCCGCTTCCCTCGCGCACCAGGAACCACCGGATCGGCCAGGCCGTCTCCAGGGCCGCGTTGACCGCTCCAGGGCCGTGTCGACGTCGTGACGTTGCGGCGCGCCCTGCTGTCTGGTCGTCCCGCCGCCTTCAGCCCCGCCGCACCAGCTCTTCCAGCCCCATACCGGACGCCAGGGCCCAGTCCGGCTACCGGCATGCCCTGACGTATCAGCAAGATCCCTGTTCGCAGACCAGAGGAGAAAAACAAGACATGCGGGTCGTAATGTTCGGATACCAGACCTGGGGGCATCGCACGCTGCAGGCTCTTCTCGACTCCCACCACGACGTCGCCCTGGTCGTGACGCACGAGAAGAGCGACCACGCGTACGAGAAGATCTGGGATGACTCGGTGGCCGACCTCGCCACCGAGCACGGCGTTCCCGTGGTGCTTCGCAACCGGCCTGACGACGAGGACCTGCTGTCGCTGCTCAAGGAGACCGATCCCGACGCCATCGTCGCCACCAACTGGCGGACCTGGATTCCGCCGCAGGTCTTCAACCTGCCGCGGCTGGGAACGCTGAACATCCACGACTCGCTGCTGCCCGCCTACGCCGGGTTCGCGCCGTTGATCTGGGCACTGATCAACGGGGAGCCCGAGGTGGGCGTGACGGCGCACATCATGAGCGACGAGCTCGACGCCGGTGACGTCGTCCTGCAGCACCGGGTGCCGGTCGGCCCGCGCGACACCACCACCGACCTGTTCCACCGCACCCTCGCGCTGTTCGGGCCGATGGCGGTGGAGGGCCTGGACCTGATGGCCAGCGGCCGCACCGACTGGGCTCCCCAGGACCGCTCGAAGGCCAGCTTCTTCCACAAGCGCTCGGAGCGGGACAGCCTCATCGACTGGACCTGGACCGCCGAGGAGCTCGACCGGCTGGTGCGCGCCCAGTGCGACCCCTACCCCAACGCGTTCACCTACCGCAACGGTGAGCGCGTCCGCATCGTCTCCGCCGAGGTCTCCAACGGCTACTACGGCGGCACGCCTGGACGGATCTTCATCCGCGAGGGCGACGGCGTGGTCATCGTCGCGGGCGCGCAGGCACGGCATGGACGCAGCCACGGCCTGCTGGTCCGCACCGTGCGCCTGGACGACGGCCGGGAGCTGGCGGCGGCGGACTACTTCACGACGATGGGCGGGTACCTCACCGACCGGGCCTAGGTCTCCGGCAGTGAAACCGGGCGGCACGCGCTTGTATGCGTACCGCCCGGTTTCCGCGTTCATTCGGTGCTGTGCCTACTGGTCCGTGCCGTGTCGACCGGGCACGTCAGCCGGAGGTGCCGGTGACCTTCTCGAGGGTCGGCTCGAACTGCTCGAGCTGCCACGGGATGTTCAGGATGGTCGGGTTGTTGACCGCACCCGCGGTGAACGCGTCCGCCTCATAGGCCCGGCCGTCCACGACCGCCGGGATCTTCTTGTACAGGTCGTTCCCGTGCATCGCGGTGCGCAGGTCGTCGGTGGCGAACCCGATCATCATGAAGTCGGCGTCGAGCTCGCCGATCTTCTCCAGGCTCAGCTCGCGATCGACGACGCTGGCCGTCACCTTCGGCGAGAGCTTCATACCGAGCTGGGCGTAGAGCTGGACGGAGACGGTCTTCGGGTCGTCGATCACCGCGAGGCCGTTCGTGTCGTAGTAGAAGCTGTGGCTGAACGTCTTGTCCTTCAGCCCGGAAAGCTTCGCCGCGGTGTCGGTGATGGTCTTCTCGGTGGCCTCGATCGCCTTGGCGACGTCGGCCTCACGCCCGACCGCCTTGCCGATCGTCGTGCTGACCTCCTGCCAGGTCGCGATGCCGGCCTCGGTCTTGAAGCCCACCGTCGGCGCGATCTCGGAGAGCCGGTCGTAGTAGTCCTCGAGCCCGTAGAAGTTGGTGGCGAGGATGAGGTCGGGCTTCAGCGAGGCGATCTGCTCGAGGTTGAGGTCGCTGCTGGTGTCCAGACCCGTGCTGTCGGCAAGGTCAATCTTGCCGTCGAGCCAGGGGAACTTGCCGTCTTCCTTGTAGGGGTTCGTCGCGTAGGCGATCGGCGTGATGCCGAGCGTCGCCAACGTGTCCTCTTCGTAGCTCAAGGCGATGATTCTCGTCGGCGCCTTGTCAATCGTCGTCGAACCGAACTTGTGCTCGATGGTTACCGGGAAACCGGCGGCCGCCGCTGTATCCGCCCGGGTCGAACCACTGTCGTCGTCATCCCCACAGGCCACCAGCCCGGTCATGACCGCACCGGCAACACACAGTGCTGCCAGTGTGCGCACTATTCCCCGCACTACAGTCCTCAGCCTTCCGCCTTCGCCACGCCAGCGCGACGATTCGCTTGATCGAATAAAACTTTGGTTAGCTTAACCTAAATTGTTGCCGGCACAACAGGTGCGACCGAGGCGAAACGCACCTGGCGCGGGTCAGGGCCGGCCACGAGTTCGCTACCTTCGGGAGCAGGTCCCGGGCAGGCCTCGGCGCGCGTACGTCACGCGCGGCCCGCACCAGAGGGGTCGGCGACGGGAAGGGCTCACTGGTCGAGCCGCTTCCGCAGCTCCCGCTTGTCGATCTTTCCGACGGCGGTGTAGGGGAACCCGTCCACGACCTCGAGCCGGTCGGGAAGCATGAACCGGGCCAGGCCGCGGTCCCGCAGATAGTTCTTGATCTCCTTGAGCCGGGGCGCGCCACCCGGGGCCGCGACGACGACCGCGCAGACGCTCTCCCCGACATCGGGGTCGGGCAGCCCGACGACCGCCACCTGGGCGACCGCGGGATGGGTCTGCAGGTGCTCCTCCAGCTCGCCGGCCGAGACGTTCTCCCCGCCGCGGTTGATCACGTCCTTGACCCGGCCCTCGACCACCAGATGCCCGGTAGGCAGCTGACGCACGAGGTCGCCGGTGCGGAAGAAGCCGTCGGCACCGAAGACGGTCGCGTTGTGCGCCGCGGCCCGGTAGTACCCGCGGATGGTGTAGGGCCCGCGGGTCCACAGCTCGCCGACCTGGCCGGCCGGCACCTCATACCCGGACCCGTCGAGCACCCGGACCTCGTCCGCCTCGGCCAGTGGCCGGCCCTGGGTGGTGAAGACGGTCTCGTCGGGGTCGTCGAGGCGGGTGTAGTTCAGCAGCCCCTCGGCCATCCCGAAGACCTGCTGGACGCCGGCCCCGAGCGTCGGCGTGATCCGCCGGGCGAGGCCCTCGTCGAGCTTGGCGCCGCCCACCTGGAGCAGGCGCAGGCTGGTGGTGTCCGGCCCCTCCCACCCGGCCGCCTCGACCCACAGCCTCGCCAGCGGCGGCACGGCCGCGGTGATCGTCACCCGCTCCCGGCTGATCAGGTCGAAGACGGCGTCCGGGCTGGACGACAGCGCCATCACCGCCGACGCACCCACGGTGAACGCGCCGAGGATCCCCGGGCAGGCCAGCGGGAAGTTGTGCGCGGCCGGCAGCGCGACCAGGTACACGTCGGCGGCGGTGAGCCGGCACACCTCGGCGCTGGCCCGGGCGTTGTAGGCGTAGTCGCGGTGGGTGCGCGGGATCAGCTTCGGCTTGCCGGTCGTCCCGCCGGAGATGAGCAGCACGGCGATGTCGCCCGGATCCAGCCCGGGGACGGTGGCCCCGGCAGCGGTGGCGTCGGCAGCGGTGGCGTCGGCAGCGGTGGCGTCGGCAGCGGTGGCGTCGGAGGAAGGCGCGGCGGCCAGCCGGGCGGAGCGGCCCGCCGCGGCCAGCGCGTCGAGACCCGTGTACGGACCGGGCTCGCCGGCCACCAGGACGTGCCGCACCGACGGCACCGCCTCGGTCACCTGACGGGCCAGCTCCCGGTAGTCGAAACCCTCGAACCGGTCGGCGATGACATACCCGACGGCGCCGGCCAGGCTCGCGAAGTGCTCGATCTCCACCCGCCGGTGGGCGGGCAGCGCGAGGATGCCGATCGCGCCACGGCGCATCAGCGCGAACAGCGTCATCACGAACTCGGCGCGGTTCGGCAGGTGCACCACCAGGTGGTCACCGGGGCCGATGCCGAGCGAGGCGAGCCCCGCGGCGAGGTCGTCCACCGCCTCGTCGAGCTCGGCGTAGCTGATTCGTCGGTCCCCGCAGACCAGCGCGGTGGCCGGCCCGGACCGGCGGGCCCACTCCCGCAGCAGCTCGTCCAGCGTCCGGTCGCCCCAGTAGCCGGCCTCCTGGTACCGCTCGACGAACTCCGCCGGCCACCGGTTCCACCCCGGGTCCGCCGCGCCGTCGCCGGGCTGGCCACCAGGCTGGCCGTCAAGGCGGGCGTCGAGCTGGCCGTCGAGCCGGTTCGTCGTCGACGGGACGGTCACCGTGCACATCCCGGTTCGGCGAGGTCCGGTTCGGCGAGGTACGTCGCCTCGCCGCCGAGCGCGGCGGCCACCTCCGCGTCGGTCATCGCCGCGATCTCCAGGGCGATCGCGGCGACCCGGTCCGCCCGGCCCGGGACGGGGTCGGCCGCCCGGATCCGCTCGGCGAGCGTCGCGACGGTCGGCGCCGCGAACAGGGAGCGGACGGTGACCGCGGCGGTGTCCAGCTCGTCGCGCAGCCGCCGCACCACGGCGGTGGCCAGGACGGAGTCACCGCCCAGCGCGAAGAACTCGTCGGTGACGCCGAACTCCGGCACGCCGAGCACCTCGCGCCAGACGTTGAACACGACCTGTTCGAGATCGCCGCGCGGCGGGGTGTGCTCCCCCGTGCCCGCGCCAAGGGCGTGGCGCACGGCGGCTGTCACCGCCTTGCGGTCGATCTTCCCGTTCGCGGTGAGCGGGAGGCTGTCGAGCGTGACCACCAGGTCGGGCACCATGTGCGGCGGCAGCACTCCGCGCAGGCCCTCCCGCACGGCGGTGGCCAGCTCCGTGCCCGCCAGATCCGTGCCCGCCGGCTCCGCACCCGCCACGTCGGCGGGGACCACGCCGGCTCCGAGCGCGGCGGGGTGGCCGGCGGCGCCCTCGACGAGCACCGCCACGCCGGCCCGCACCTGCTCCAGCGTGTCCAGCGCGGCCTCGACCTCACCGAGCTCGACCCGGAAGCCCCGGATCTTGACCTGGTGGTCGCGTCGGCCCAGGAACTCGACCGTCCCGTCCGGCTGGTAGCGGGCCAGGTCACCGGTGCGGTACCAGCGCAGGCCGCCGTACTCGACGAACCGGTCCGCGGTCCGCTGCGGATCCCCCAGGTACCCGCGGGCGACACCGTCGCCGCCGATCCACAGCTCGCCGGTGACGTGGTCGGGGCAGTCCCGGCCGAGCGGGTCGACAACCCGCAGCCGCACGTTGCGCAGCGGCGTGCCGTACGGCACCGAACGCCACCAGTCGGGCACCGGCTCCGTGCCGACGACCTCGCAGATCGTCGAGTGGATGGCCGTCTCGGTGGTGCCGCCGAGACCGAGGAAGCGGCAGCCGGGCACCGCGGCGTCCAGCCTGCCGGGCAGGTCGACACCGACCCGGTCGCCGCCGAGCAGGACGGCCCGCAGCGTCGGGCCGAGGTCCACCCCGGCGGACAGGACGAGGTCGAGCACGGTGGGAACGCAGTTGAGGATGGTCACCCGGTGATCCCGGACGAGCTCGGCCCACCTGTGCGCCTCCCGGCGCGACTCCTCGTCGAGCAGCACCACCGCACCGCCGACCGACAGCGGCGCGAACAGGTCGAACACCGACAGGTCGAAGTCGAGGGCCGACACCGCCAGCGTGCGGTCGTCGGCACCGAGGCCGAGCCGGTCGATCAGGTCCTCGATGGTGTTCGCCGCGGCCCGGTGCCCGACCTCGACCCCCTTGGGCTGGCCGGTCGACCCGGACGTGAACAGCACATAGGCGGGCCGGTCCAGCCCGCCGAGCTCCGCGGGCGCCAGCAGATCCGGCACCGGCAGCGGCTGCGACTGCGACTGCGACTGCGACTGCGCGGCCCAGCCTGGTCGCGCGGCCTGGTCGGGGGCGATCTGGACGACGCCGGCGGGGACCCCGTCGCGCGGTGCCTCGGTGATCAGGACGCCGAAGCCGGCGGCGGTGGCGATGCGCTCCACCCGGGTGGGCGGCTGCTCGACGCCGACCGGCACGTACGTCGCGCCCGCGGCCAGCACGCCGAGCACGGCGACCACCTGGGACGGCCCCTTGGGCAGGCTGACGCCGACCAGGTCACCGCGGCGCACGCCGTGACCGACCAGCGCGCCGGCCAGGCTCAGCGCCTGGCGCCGCAGCTCGCCGTAGCTGAGCTCGCCCCGGCCGGGCCCGCCTGCGGTGTCGTCCCACACCAGTGCGGGCGCGTCGGGGGCGCAGACCGCCCGCTCGAAGAACCCCTCGTGCAGCAGCCGGGTCGGCACCCGCCCCGCCGTCTCGTTCACCGCCCGGCGGATCTCACCGGTCGCCGCGGGCAGCAGGCCGTCGACGGGGACGTCCCAGGCCTCCCCGGCCGTGGCGAGATCCCGGACGAGACGTTCGAAGGCACCGAACATCCCGTCGACGGCACCGGCCGGGAACTCGTCCTCACGGACGTCCCAGTTGATCAGCAGGCCGCCGTCGATCTCGGTGACCTGCGCGTCCAGGAGCACCTGCGGGCCCTGCGAGATGATCCAGACCGGGTCGCCGAAGATGCGGCGCACACCGGCGTCGAACAGTTCGCCGAGCCCGAGGGCACTGGTGAACACGACCGGCGCGAGCACCTGCTCACCGGTGCGGCGGGTCAGGTCGCGCAGCACCTCGACGCCCGAGTACTCGGCGTGCGCGGCGTCGGCGTGCAGCCGCGCCTGGATCTGGCGCACCCGGGCCGCGAACGGCAGGTCCTCGGTGACGTCGACCTCCAGCAGGACCGAGCTGGTGAAGTCGCCGACGACCTGGTTGATGTCGGGGTGGACCGGCTCCCGGTCGAACATCGGGACGTTGAGGACGAACCTCGACTCGGTGCTCCACCCAGCGAGGACCTCGGCGAACGCGGTGGCCACGGCCATCGCCGGGGTGACGCCCCGGCTGTGCGCGGATGCGCGCAGGGCGTCCCGGGACGCCGGCGGGAGGACGAAGTGGCGCCGTGCCACCGACGGCCGTCCCCGCGTGCCGGCGGCATCGGCGACCCGGGGCAGGCCGGGGCGCCGGGCAGGCTCGGCAGCCGGCCCTGCCACCACTCGGCCGCCGCTCGGGCTGCGGCGGTGCGCTCGGCCGCCCGCGCGGCGCGGTACTCGCGGTAGCTGTAAACCAGCGGTGGGAGAACCTCCCGCGGCCGATCGTAGAAACGGGCGAGGTCGGCCAGCAGGACACGGAAGCTCACCGCGTCGGCGGCGACCATGTCGACGTCCAGGTGCAGCCGGGTGCGCCCCGCGGGCAGCAGGCTCAGCGCGGTCGCGAAGACCTCCCCGGACTCGATGTCGAGCATCTCGTGCGACATCCGGTCCCGGATCTCGTCGAGGCGGGCCCGCACCGTCGGCTCGTCGAGGGCACGCAGGTCGTGGACGGTGAGCCCACGCCAGCCCGAACGCTCCTCGACGATCTGGGCACCGTTGTCGGTGACCCGCACACGGAGCATGTCGTGCCGGGCCACCAGCCGCTCGATGGCGCCGCGCAGCCGGTCGGGGTCGACGTCCTGGCCGTCGAACTCGGTGAACAGGTGCGCGGCGACCTCGCCGAGCGGCTGGCCGCCGTCCCGGCCGACCCAGTAGGCGTGCTGCATGAGCGCGAGCGGAAACTCGGCGTCGTCGGCGTCCGTGTCGGCGTCGTCGGTGTCGAGGCTGAGGTCGACGCCGGGTTCGAGGCCGGGCTCGAGCCCGGCGTCGGCGGCGGTGTCGCCGTCCACCCCGGCCGCGGCTTCGGCAGGCTCCCCGACGGGGCCCGGCGAAACCGCCGCGACGGGCTCACCGGCAGGCGGCAGCCCGGCAGGCGTGATCCCGGCAGGCGGCGTCGTCAGGGCGGAGGGCGCGCCGGCGGGAGGTGCGTCCGGCGCCGGGGCGCTGGGCATCCGGGCGGAGAGGATCTTGAACCAGCCGTCCACGGTCGGGTTCTCGGCGAGCTCGCCGAACGAGACCGCGACCCCGGCCTGCCGCCAGCGTCCGACCGCCTTCATCAGGGCGATGGACTCCAGTCCGAGCTCGAACAGGTTCGCCTCGTAGCCGACGTCCTCGGGCTCCTCGTCGAGCATCTGCGCCACGATCGCGCGGACCGCGTCGATGTCCTGGGCCAGCGCAGGCCCGGCGACCGCCGCGGCGGCCACGGCCCGCGGAGCCGGCGCGGCCCGCGGAGCCGGCG
>NZ_ADGX01000169.1 GCF_000177675.1 Parafrankia sp. EUN1f | reverse complement strand
GCGGCGGTCGAACAGGACGTCCTCGACCAGCTCCAGCAGGTCGGCGGGGATGTCCGCGTACACCGCGAGCTGGCCGGCGTTGACGATGCCCATGTCGAGCCCGGCGCGAACCGCGTGCAGCAGGAACGCCGAGTGCATCGCCTCGCGGACGACGTCGTTGCCGCGGAAGGAGAACGACAGGTTCGAGATGCCGCCGGAGATGCGCACCCCGGGGCACCGCTGCTTGATCAGCGGCAGCGCGTCGACGAACGCCTTCGCGTAGCCGTTGTGCTCGGCGATGCCGGTGGCCACCGCCAGCACGTTCGGGTCGAAGATGATGTCCGTCGCCGGGAAGCCGACCTTCTGCGTGAGCAGGTCGTAGGCGCGGGCGCAGATCGCCACCTTGCGCTCGGTGGTGTCGGCCTGGCCCTGCTCGTCGAACGCCATCACGACCACGCCGGCGCCGAAGTCGCGGATGCGCCGCGCCTGCGCCAGGAAGGGCTCCTCGCCCTCCTTGAGACTGATCGAGTTGACGACGCCCTTGCCCTGCACGCAGCGCAGCCCCGCCTCCAGCACGCTCCAGCGCGAGCTGTCGATCATGATGGGCAGGCGGGCGGCCTCGGGCTCGGTCGCGAGCAGGTTCAGGAAGGTGGTCATCGCCCGCTCGCTGTCGAGCAGGTCGGCGTCCATGTTGACGTCCAGCAGGTTCGCCCCGCCGCGCACCTGCTCCAGCGCCACGTCGATGGCGGCCTGGTAGTCGTCGGCCTCGATCAGCCGGCGGAACCGCGCCGAACCGGTCACGTTGGTCCGCTCGCCGATCATGACGAAGCCGGTGTCCGGGCCGATCTCGAACGGCTCGAGGCCGCTGAAGCGGGTTGTCGCCGGGAGCTCCGGCAGCGCGCGCGGCGCGGTGCCCCGCACCGACTCGGCGATCCGCGCGATGTGCGCGGGGGTCGTCCCGCAGCAGCCGCCGACCACGTTGACCAGGCCTTCGCTGGCGAACCCGCCGATGAGCCGGCCGGCCTCCTCCGGGGTCTGGTCGTAGCCGCCGAACGCGTTCGGCAGGCCCGCGTTCGGGTGACAGGCGGTGAACGTGCCGGCGAGGCGGGCCAGGTCGGCGACGTGCGGGCGCATCTCCTCGGCGCCGAGCGAGCAGTTCACCCCGACGACCAGCGGCTCGGCGTGCGCGATCGAGCTCCAGAACGCCTCGACGGTCTGGCCGGACAGCGTCCGCCCGCTCATGTCGACGATCGTCACCGAGATCCACAGTGGCAGCTGCGGGGCGACCTCGCGGGCCGCGGCGATCGCCGCCTTCGCGTTCAGCGTGTCGAAGATCGTCTCGATGAGGAGCAGGTCGACGCCGCCCTCGGCGAGCGCCGCGATCTGTTCGGCGTAGGAGGCCTTCACCTGATCGAAGGTCACCGCCCGGTACGCCGGGTCCTCCACCCGCGGCGACAGCGACAGGGTGACGTTCAGCGGGCCGATCGACCCGGCGACGAACCGCCGGGTACCGGTCTTCTGCGCTGCCTCGTCGGCGGCCTCGCGGGCCAGCCGCGCCCCCTGCACGTTCATCTCCCGCACCAGCGACTCCAGGCCGTAGTCGGCCTGGCCGATGCTGGTGGCGGTGAACGTGTTCGTGGTCGTGATGTCCGCGCCCGCGGCCAGATACTGCCGGTGCACGTCGAGGATGATGTCCGGCCGGGTCAGGTTCAGCAGGTCCGGATCGCCGGTGACGTCCTTCGGATGGTCCGCGAACCGCTCGGTGCGGTAGTCGGCGGGGGTGAGGCCGGCGTTCTGCAGCATCGTGCCCCAGGCCCCGTCGAGAACGGCGACCCGCTGCCCGAGCAGCTCCCGCAGCGCCCGCTCGCCGGCGGTGACGGCGCGCGCGCCGGGTGCGCCGGATGCGCCGGATGTGTCGGCATCGGGGGAATCCGCGCTGGCGCCGCTCACCAGGTTGTCGAGGGTTCCGGATACCGCCAAGACACACACCTCCCTGTTGGGGGAGGCGCCCTTACGGAGAGGTTCCAGCCGAGCGTGGCGGACCTTGGCCCGTTGCGGAACCCGTCCGTTGCAGCGCCCCTCGACCTGACACAAGACCCTACACGGTGGCCTTTGGGGCCTGCGGCACCCAGCTGTTCCCCTTGCCTCGGCACATCCTGTTCGAGCTGCGGGTGAGGGCCCACCACTGGGCCCGAGGCGTGGGGGGCGGTGTCAGCGCTCGCCGGGCCCGTCGGCGAAGTGCGCGGTGAGCAGGGCGCGCAGGGCTCGGCGGTCGCTCCACATCGGCGTGGTCGCCGGGAAGATGTGCGTCCGGGCGTGCGGGAGGGCAGCCGCGACCTCGCCCACGACCTCGGTGCGGTGGATGAGATCGCCGTCCTGCCCGACGACCAGCGCCCGCGCGCCCACCCGGGCCAGCGCCGCGCGGTCGGCGAGCGGGGCGTTCCCGGGCAGCTCCGTCGGCGGCGAGCATGCCGTCAGCATCAGCGCATAGGCGCGCAGGTACACGTCGAAGCCCCGCACCCCGTGCAGCTGCGGGGTCATGGAGGTGGCGATCTCGGCGCGCAGCTCGTCCTCGTCACCGCCGTGCCGGGCGAGGTGGATCCGCCGGAAGATCGCCAGGACGTCCGGCGGGATCGGTTCGTCCAGCGCCGGCGGCAGCAGCAGCGCCAGCGTCGTGAACAGGCCCGGCTCCCGGGCGGCCAGCGCCAGCAGCGCGCCGGCCCCCATGCTCTGCCCGAGGGCGGCCGTCGCCCCGAACTCGGCGACGACACCGGCCAGCTCGTCGGCGAGCTCCGGGTACGTCCAGCCGTTGGGCCGCGGCGACGAGCCGCCGTAGCCGCGGAAGTTGACGACGACCTTCGTCCCGGGCAGGCCCAGCGCGGTCGGCAGCATGACCCGCGCCGACGCACCCCAGGCATGCGCGACCAGGACCACGGGCTCCCCGTCCCCGACCACGATGACCTCGTTGGACGCACCGGCGACGCCAACCGTCACCGCGCGCGCCGCCGAAGCCCGCGCTGTCGAAGCCCGCGCCGTCCCGGCCGGTGCCGTCCCGGCCCGTGGCCCCGCTGCCTGTACCGACACCCACATCCCCCGTATCCGCCCCGAGTGCCGCCGCGGCATCCCGGCCCGATTCCCGACCCGACCGTTTCATCGTGGACGTTAGCCGTTCGCGCGGTCGCGGAGGCTCCGATCGAGCCCGGCCCGGGCCTGACGAGGCCACGGGGCACGGGAATGAAAGGAAAGCGCGGAGGATCTTCGTCGTTCCGGAGTGCGTCGCAAGATCCCCGAGAAGTGGCGGATCCCAGGCCGCCGACATGGACCCGGTGGTCCGTGCCCACCCGCCGCATGCCGACCCATCGGGGATCCCGCGCCGCCGCGCAGCGCCCGCGATTCACACCAATAGGAAAAAAATTGGCGCGACGTCGCTTGCAATCCGCAAGAAGTGAGGATTTCGGTTGCTGTCACAGCCGTAATCCTCAATCCTTGCTCGGAAGCAGCGGCAGCGGCAGCGGCAGCGGCAGCGGCAGCGGCAGCGGCAGCGGCAGGCGGGCAGCGGCAGGCGGGCAGCGGCAGGCGGGCAGCGGCAGGCGGGCAGCGGCAGGCGGGCAGCGGTGGGGGCGGCGGCAGCGGAAGCCCGAGGCTCGGGATTCTGCGATGGGCTCACCAGTGACCCGAATGCTCAGATCTCGTTTGGTGGTAACGCCGGTCGCGGCGGCGGCCCGCCGCCGCGTCCGGGAGCGGGGCGCGGGGTCAGGACGACGGCGCCGGCGGGCAGAGGCAGAACGGGTGGCCGACCGGGTCGAGCAGGACCCGCCAGCGTTCCCCGCCCGGCTGGAACTCGGCCTGCGTCGCGCCGAGCTTCTCGGCCAGCTCAAGGGAGGCTGCCAGGTCCGTGACCCGGAAGTCGAGATGGAACTGCTGCGGGGCGGACTGGTCCGGCCACCGGGGCGGCTGGTAGCCCTCCACCCGCTGGAAGCCGATCATGACTTCGGTGCCCGGAGGCGTCAGATAGGCCCACGCGCCCGCCTCGTCGGCGCCGGCCACGCCCCAGCCTGTCAGCTCGCCGTAGAACTCCGCCAGGGCCTTCGCGTCGGGACAGTCCAGCATCAGCCCCGCCCAGCTCACGCCCGCGGATGTCGTCGCTGTCTCCACCGGTCCAGGCTCTTCGCTCAAGGGTCTAGCCTCTCTTCTCGTCTTCTCGACCGTGTCGGAACGCACCGGTGCCGCCACCGGGAGCACCGCCGCGGTCCCATCCTGACCGCGATACCTGACTTCCTCTGTCAGGTATCGCGGCGGATGATGGGCCGGTGCGCGCCGACCGCCTGCTCTCGGTCCTGCTCCTGCTGCAGGCCCGGGGGCGGCTGACGGCCCGGGAGATCGCCGACGAGCTGGCGGTGTCGGTCCGCACCGTCTACCGGGATGTGGAGTCGCTGGCCGGGGCCGGCATCCCGGTGGTGGCCGAGCGCGGGTCGACCGGCGGCTACCGGCTGCTGGGCGGCTATCGCACCAGCCTGACGGGCCTGACCGCCGGCGAGTCGGACTCGCTGCCGCTGGCCGGGCTCCCGGCGGCCGCCGAGGCGCTCGGCTTCGGCCCGGGCGCGGCCGCCGCCGAACGCAAGCTGCTCGCCGCGCTCCCGTCCGGCAACCGGCAGCGGGCCCAGCACGCCCGACGACTGTTCCACCTCGACGCGCCAGGCTGGTTCCGGGACGTCGAACCCGTGCCGCACCTGGCCGAGGTGGCCGGGGCGGTCTGGGCGTGCCGCCCGCTGCGGCTCACCTACCTGCGCTGGCGCTCCCCGCAGGAGGTGGTGCGGGACGTGGAGCCGCTCGGCGTCGTCCTCAAGAGCGGTACCTGGTACCTGGTCGCCGCGACCGCGACCGCGACGGCGACGGCGACGGCGACGGCGACGGCGGCTGGGGCCGGGGCCGGGGCTGCCGCCGCGGCCGCGGGGGATTCCGTCCGGGTCTACCGGGTCGGGAAGATCCACCACCTGGAGGCGCTGCCGGGCACGTTCCCTCGTCCGGACGATTTCGATCTGGCTGCCTTCTGGGCCGGGTGGACGGCTCGTTACGAGGCGGGTGTCTACCGGGCGACGGCCACCGTGCGGCTCTCCCCGGAAGGGTTGCGGATGGCACCTTTCCGGCTCGCGCCCGCGGTGGTGAGGTCCCTGCGGAGCACGGCGCAGGCGCCGGACGCCGACGGATGGGTCCGCGCGCGGCTGCCGATCGAGTCGATCCGGCACGCCCGTGGCGACCTGCTCGTCCTCGGTGCCGAGGTGGAGGTTCTGGACCCACCGGAGCTGCGGGAGGCGATCACCGCGGCCGCTGCGGACCTCACGGCCCTCTACGCCGCCAGGCCACAGGAGGGCCGGAGCCCGGCTGTCGCGACGCCGCGGTGCTGACGGCAGGCTCAGTCGACGTCGATGAGCTGGCCGTTGCGGAACATGTCGACGAACAGGGCGTGGTCGCGGTGGACCTGGGCTCCGTAGTCGTGGGCGAACTCGACCATGGCGAGGGTGAACCCCTTCGCGTCCACCGAGATCGCCTCGTGGATGGCGTCCTCGGTGGAGAAGCTCACCAGGTCGTGGTCGCTTTCGTCGTCGGCGACCGCGTGCATCCGGGCGGTCGACCGGCCGAGGTCGGCGACCAGGCCCAGCATCTCGTCACGCTCGTTGACCTCGGACCAGTCGAGGTCCTGGGCGTACGGGGAGACCTCGGCGACGAGCTGGCCGATCCCGTCCAGCTCGGAGTACCCGAGCCAGGAGTCGCTGTCGGCCTGCAGCGCCCGCTGTGACACGGCGGTGCGGTGCCCCTGGTGGTGGAAGTAGCCGGCGATCCGCTCGTCGGGGACGAACCGGCTCACCGCCGGGCTCTGGGCCTGCTTCATGTACAGCACGACGTCGTTGTCCAGTGCCTCGGTGTGCCCCTCGACGAGCAGGCTGTAGGAGGGCAGGCCGGCGCTGCCGATGCCGACCCCGCGCCGCAGCACGACGTCCTTCACCGTCAGCGCGACCGGGCGGGTGCGCCGGCCCGGCGGCACGGTCGCCAGGTAGCGGTCGAAGGCGGCGAGGACCTTCGCGCGGGTCTCGTCGTCCACCGCGCTGACACCGTCGACGTGGGCGAACCGGCGGTCGTAGTTCTCGACCACGGTCAGCTCGTCGAGCAGGCCGACCCGGGTGGCGCGCCGCGCGGTCTGCAGGAAGGAGTGCACCACGCCCGTGGTGGACGTCCGGGTCAGCAGGTCGGCGGACGAGCCGCCCTCGGCGAGGTCGCGGATCTTCTCCTGGTAGGCGCCGACGCAGGCCTCGACCAGGTCGGTGATGACGGCGTCGCTGAGCGCCTTCGCCCGGCCGAGCAGGGCGAGGCTCGCCACCAGGCGGCGCAGGTCCCAGGTGAACGGCCCGACGTACGCCTCGTCGAAGTCGTTGACATTGAACACGAGCACGCCGTTGCTGCTCATGTAGGTGCCGAAGTTCTCCGCATGCAGATCACCGTGAATCCAGACCCGGCTCGTCCGCTCGTTTCCGAACGGGTCGTTCAGGCCGTTGATATCGGTGTAGAACAGCGCGGCCGAACCCCGGTAGAAGGCGAACGGCGAGGCCGCCATCTTCCGGAACTTGCGGCGGAAGGCACCGGGCTCCGCGGCCATCAGCTCACCGAAGGCCGCCCCGAACACGTCCCCGATCACCTGGGCACGGTCGGCACCGGCAGCGGACGTCGTCATTCGCTGTGGCTCCTTCTCACGTGATCGCGTCATCGCGTCATCGCGCGACTTCCGGCGTGGGCCGCGCGTGGTGGCCGCCCGTCGCCCGTCCCAGCATGCCAGCGCCCGCCGGCACGTGCGCTCGCCCAGGGGCCGTCGGCGGGCCAGGCGGTGGTCAGCTGAGTTCGGCGGCGGCGGCGCGTAGCCGCTCCAGGGCCGCTTGCGCCAGTTCGCCCAGTTCCTGGTGGTTGTCCGTCGCGACCCAGGCGGCGTACGCGTCCTTGAACGCGAGCACGCCCAGCTCCGCCGCCAGGGCGGCCACCGGGTCCGGCACGCCGCGGGCCCGCAGGGCGTCTGCCATGGCCGCGGCGAAGCCGACCTGCTTGAGCGCGTCACGTTCCTGAAGCTCGACGCTGGACGCGATGACGGCGTGTAGCCGGGGCCCGAGCTCGCGGTTGAACGGCGTCATCGCGCCGGCCGCGCGTTCCAGGCCGGCGGCGACCGCGGCGAGTGGGCCCGCGTCCGCGGGTGCCGCGGCGATGCCTCCGGCGAACAGCCGTGACAGCGTCTCCTGGCCGGCTGCCAGCAGTTCTCGCTTGTCGGGAAAGTGGCGGAAGAAGGTGCTCTTGGTCAGCCCGGCGCGGTCGGTGATCTCGGCGACGGTGGTGTTGTCGTAGCCCTGCTCCGAGAACAGGTGCAGTGCGGCGGCGACCAGCCGCTCGCGCGCGTCGGGTTCCCATCGGGGCACGCGCCCATGCTATCGATGGGACTGTTGTCCCATCGCTTTGTTAAGGTGATGGGACAACAGTCCCATCACTTCGAGGGGTTCTCATGCGCGTCTTCGTCACCGGTGCCAGCGGCGGGATCGGCTCCGCGGTCGTCCCCGAGCTCCTCGCCGCCGGCCACGAGGTCCTCGGCCTGGCCCGTTCCGATACAGCGGCGCGAGCTGTCGCCGCCGCCGGAGCCACCGTGCTTCGGGGCGATCTCAACAGCCCCGAGAGCCTGCGCGCCGGCGCGGCGGAAACCGACGGGGTCATCCACCTGGCCTTCGGACACGACTTCGCCGACTTCGGGAAGATGGTCGCCGAGGAGGGCCGCGCCATCGAGACCTTCGGCGCCGTCCTCAAGGGGAGCGACAAGCCCCTGGTCATCGCCTCCGGCACGCCCGCGGTGCCCGGCCGCGCCTCGACCGAGCAGGACCCGGCGCCCGCGGACGGCCCCGTGGGTGGCCGCGGCCGCAACGCCCAGACCGTGCTTGACCTGGCAGGCAACGGCGTGCGCTCCGCGGTTGTCCGCCTGCCCCGGTCGGTGCATGCCCAGGGCGAAGGCTACGGATTCGCCTCGGTGCTCATCGCGGCGGCGCGGCGGACCGGGGTGTCCGGCTACGTCGGCGACGGCAGTCAGCGCTGGCCCGCCGTGCATCGCCTCGACGCCGCACGGCTTTTCCGGCTGGCCCTGGAACAGGCGGCTCCAGGCACCGTGGTCCACGCGGTGGCCGACGAGGGCGACACCATGCGCGCCATCGCCGACGTCATCGGCCGCCAGCTGGGCCTGCCCACGCAGGCTGTTCCGGCGGAGACGTTCGGACCCTTCCTCGGCAACGTCTTCGCGATCGACCAGCCCGCCTCAAGCGCGCTGACCCAGGAGAGGTTTGGCTGGCAGCCCACTGGGCCGAGCCTGCTCGAGGACCTCGAGGCCGGGAACTATCCCGACTGACGGGCCCGAGCCGGCACGGCGGGCACCCGTGGCCTGCCGGCCGCCGGACCCGTGGACGGTGTGAGTGGACCTCAGTAGATGACGTCAGTAGACCAGGACGGTGGTGCCGATCTCGGCGTTGCCCGACGACCACAGCCAGTCCATCGCGGCGTTGGTCACCCGGACGCAGCCGTGGGAGGCGGCCCGGGCCGGAACCGAGGCGTACCCGTGGATGGCGATGCCGTCCGCGTGGAAGTACTTCGGCCGGTAGAGGTCGCCGAGGCTGCCGTGGTCGACCCCGTTGACCTGCCGGAACATCCGCCAGGTGCCGGGTGGGGTGTCGGCCAGGTACTGGACGCCGTCGTGGTAGTAGATCTGCTCGGTGCCGGTCGAGGTGTTGAGCGTGGTCTCGACGTGGCCGTCCCGCACGATCTTCAGTAGCTGACGGCCCTTGTCGACCTCCAGGACGAAGCCCTGGGTGCTGCGCGCGTCCGGCCGCACGCCGCGGGCGATCGCGGCTCGGGTAGCCGGCCCGACGAGCCCGTCCAGCCCGATGCCGGCGGTCTTCTGCACGGCGAGCACCGCCTGCTGGGTGAGCAGGCCGAACGTTCCGTCCGGGGTACCCAGCCAGTAGCCGGCCGTCATCAGCTGCCGCTGCAGCTCCAGGATTTCCGGGCCGGTCGCGCCGGGCCGCAGGATCGGCGGGCCGGTTGGTGACGGCGTCGCCGTCGCTGTCTCGGACGACGTCGCCGCCGGGGATGTCGCTGCTGTGGATGTCGCCGCCGGGGCTGGGGACGTCGGGGATGTCGCCGGTGTCGCCGCCGCGGTCGTTGGCGCGGGCGGAGTGTCCGCCGGGGAGGCCGGGCCGCTCGGAGTCGTCGCCGACGAGGCCGTCGACGGCGCAGGGCCGGAGGCGGCCGGGCCATCTGATCCGCAGGCCCCCACCAGCACCAGCCCCACCAGCATCGGCAGGACGGTCAACCAACGGGTGACACGGGATCTGCACATGGCAGACATGTCCCCGATTTATTCACAGACGGGCTTCCGCGGCAGCCGAACAGCCAGGTGGCCCTCGTCCCACCGGGTATGCCACGTCACTCGAGGCCAGGGTTCTCGTCAGCGGCGTCCTCGTGACGGTCATCGGTCATGGGCCATCGGTGATGGCGCAGTCATCGGTGATGGGTCATAGGTGCGGTGGTATCGCCCCGGTCCAGGGGCAGCATCCCAGTGACCGGAGCATCGCCATGTGGGCCTGGAGAATCGAGGTCTCGACATGAAACTTCTCGAGCGGCACCGGACGCCCAACCGTCCGCCCCACCGTCCGCCACCCGTCACGGCAGCCCTGCCTGCCGCCCCGCCCCCGGCCCCGGCCGCTGTCCCGGCTCGACCGGCGACCCCGGCCGCACCCCTCGGGGCCCGCCGCGTCTCGCGGCCCGTGGCCGTGTCCGCCGGCGACCTCGGTCTGCTGCTCCTGCGGTTGACCTTCGGTCTGCTGCTTGCCGGGCATGGCGCGCAGAAGCTCTTCGGCCTGTTCGGCGGCGAGGGACTCAGCGCCACCGGCAGAGGCTTCGCCGAGCTCGGCTACCACCCCGGCACGTTCTTCGCCGGAATGGCCGGCGCGGGCGAGTTCCTCGGTGGCCTCGGCCTGGCCGCGGGCCTGTTGACCCCGTTGGCGGCAGCGGCCGTGATCGGTGTGATGATCAACGCGATGATCGTGACCGTGCCGCACGGACTGTGGGAAACCAACGGCGGCATGGAATATCCGCTGTGTATCGCGGTGGTTGCGATCGCGGTGGCAGCGATCGGCGCGGGGCGGCTCGCACTTGACCGCTTTTTCCGGCGTCGCGACGGCGGGCTGCCCGAGATGGCGTTCGCCGTCGGCCTCGGAGGCCTCGGCGCCGCCATCGTCCTGGCGGTCAGCTGACCTCCGCCAGCCTCTTCGATCGCCGGCCTCTTCGGTGCAGGTGTGGCCAGCTGTCAGGCGAAGCCGAGGCGGCTTGATCCGCCTCCTCGGCGTCCGGACTCAGACGCCGAGGAAGTCGAAGACGGCGCTCATCGCCCGGGGGTGGGCCTGTACGGAGTAGTGGTCGGCGCCGTCGATGGTCCGTCCGGTGGCCTTCGGGAACAGGGCGGCGAACTCGTCGGGTGAGCCGGCGGTGTCCCGCTCGCCGATGACGACCAGCACCTCGCAGGCGACCGTGGCAAGGCCGGCGGCTGTCAGCGGTGTGGCCGGCCGGCGGGCGAACGCGAGAACGGCGTCGATGTCGTTGCCGGCGCGGCGGGCGAGCCCCTTGATCACCCGGGCCAGGACGTCGGTGCCGTCCGAGGCGTCCGGGGTGAAGGCGCGGCCCTGCTCGGGGCGGAACTCCAGCATGCGCGGGCCGAGCCCGATCAGGGCCAGCCGGTTGAAGGACGCGAGCCCGCGCACCGCCGACTCCAGCAGCAGGTGCGCACCGGCGGAGAAGCCGACCGCGTCGACGGGGCCGCGCCCGGCGAAGGTCTCGGCGATCTCGGCGGCGGCGTCCGCGTAGGACGCCGGGTCGGTGTCGCGGCGGGAGGTGCCGTGCCCGGGGAGGTCGACGAGGAGGACCTCGCGGCCGGCCTCCTGCAGCATGTCGATCCAGCCGGCGCCGCGCCAGCCGTGCTCGCTCGACGAGCCGAGGCCGTGGACCAGGACCACCGGTGGGTTGTCAGCCATGCTTCGCACCGTATTCCCAGGCTGCCGGCAGATGCTCCCGATCCGTCCGGGCGGCACGGGTGCGGCGCCGCGGACGCTTCGCCGTAAGAGGGGCAAAAGGGGCGCAGATGCGCCTGGCGACCCGCAAGAAGCAAGGATTTTGGTCGTCGGCACGACCAAAAGAATCGTTCACTCTTGCGACTCGCCAAACCGGGCTGCCGGGCTGCCGGGCCGCTTGCCCGGAGGTATCGCCAACCCCGGCGGCGTCCCGAAGGGCTGCTGAGGCGTGCCACTAGTCAGCCGGAACTTATAAGTTCATACTGTCAATATGGTTGAGGGCGACAGATCGGGTTCCGGCGCGGATTCCGCCGCTGCCGAGGTGCTTCAGACCGCCTCCGAGCTCCGGCTGAGCCTCAGCCTGCTGGTGCGCAGGCTGCGGATCACGCGGCCGGCGGGCGAGCTGACGGCGGGGGAGACGGCGGCTCTCGTCCGGCTGGAGCGTGGCGGGCCGGCGACGGCCGCGGCGCTCGCGAAGCAGGAGGCGATCAGCCCGCAGTCGATGGGGGCCATCCTGAGCGGGTTGGAGGTGCGCGGCCTCGTCGAGCGGCGGCCCGATCCCGGCGACGGGCGGCGGGTCATCCTGTCGCTGGCGGATGCTGGCCGCGACGCGCTGCTGGAGCGGCGCAACGCCCGTATCGAGCAACTCGCGCGGGCGCTCACCGACGGCTTCAGCGACGCCGAGCTGGCCTGCCTGAAAGCGGCGGCACCCCTGCTGGAGCGACTGGCTCACACCCTGTGAAGGCGATGGCGGCCTCCAGCGCCCCGGTCGACTCCCGGTACAAGTGGGTCGTCCTGGCGAACACCACCGCGGCGGTGTTCATGGCCGCGCTGGACGGGTCGATCATCCTCATCGCGCTGCCGCCGATCTTCCTGGGTATCGACCTGGACCCGCTCGCCCCGGGCAACGTCAGCTACCTGCTCTGGATGATCATGGGCTACCGGCTGGTGCAGGCGGTGCTCGTGGTGCCGCTGGGCCGGCTCGGCGACATGTTCGGCCGGGTCAGGATCTACAACGCGGGCTTCGTGGTCTTCACCGTCGCCTCCATCCTGCTGTCCTTCGACCCGCTGCGCGGCGGGTCGGCGGCGATGTGGCTGATCGGCTGGCGGGTGCTGCAGGCGATCGGCGGCTCCATGCTGGCGGCGAACTCGGCTGCGATCCTCACCGACGTCTTCCCCGCTGACCAGCGCGGCCTCGCGCTCGGCATCAACCAGGTCGCGGCGATCGCCGGGCAGTTCATCGGCCTGGTCGCCGGCGGCGTCCTCGCCGTCTGGGACTGGCGGGCCGTCTTCTGGGTGAACGTTCCCGTCGGGGCCTTCGGCACCATCTGGGCCTACCTCAAGCTGCGTGAGCCGGCCCGCCGGGAACAGTCGGAGCGGGCCCCGTTCGACTGGTGGGGCAACATCACCTTCGCCGTCGGCCTCGGCGCGATCCTGATCGCCGTCACCGAGGGGCTGCAGCCCTACCGGGGGCACACCATGGGCTGGACGAAGCCCACGGTGCTCGCGATGCTGATCGGCGGCACCGCGCTGCTCGTCGCGTTCGTCGCGATCGAGAAACGGTTCACCGCGCCGATGTTCGAGCTCGCGCTGTTCCGGCTGCGGGCGTTCACCGCGGGCAACATCGCCGGGCTCGCGGTGTCGATCGCCCGCGGCGGCCTGCAGTTCGTCCTGATCATCTGGCTGCAGGGCATCTGGCTGCCGCTGCACGGCTACGACTTCGAGGACACGCCGCTGTGGGCCGGCATCTACCTGCTCCCGCTGACGGCGGGAATCCTCGTCGCCGGACCGCTGTCGGGCTTCCTGTCCGACCGTTTCGGCGCCCGGGGGCTGTCGACGTCCGGTGCGCTGGTGACCGTCGGCGGCTACGTCGGGCTGATGCTGCTGCCGGTCGACTTCACCTACTGGACGTTCGCCCTGATGATCGCCGCCATCGGCGTCGGTTCCGGGATGTTCGCCGCGCCGAACTCGGCGTCCATCATGAGCAGCGTCCCGGCAGCCGTGCGGGGCGTCGGCTCGGGCATGCGCACGACGTTCCAGAACGCCGGCAGCGCGCTGTCGATCGGTGTCTTCTTCTCCCTGATGATCGCCGGGCTCGCGGGCAGCCTGCCCGGCGCCTTCTCCTCGGGGCTGAGCGCCGAGGGGGTGCCCGCGGACGTCGCGCAGCAGGTCGGCGCGCTGCCGCCGGTCGCGTCCCTGTTCGCCGCCGTGCTCGGCCTGAATCCGGTGGAGCATCTGCTGGCCGGAACCGGCTCGCTGGACCTGCTCGCGCCCGAGCACCAGGCGACGATCACCGGGCGGGAGTTCTTCCCGCACCTGATCTCCGCCCCGTTCCAGGACGGCCTGGTGGTCGTGTTCGGCGTGTCCGCGGCGCTCGGGCTGATCGCCGCGGTGGCGTCGGTGCTGCGCGGCGCCCATCAGCCCCAGCCCGGCGCGCTCGCCACCGCGGGTCCGCAGCCGGTCGGCCCGGTGCCGGCCCGAGAGACGCAGGTCGGACAATAGGGGTAAACGGGGTGCGGAGGCGCTTGGCAATCCGCAAGAAGTGAGGATCTCGGTTGCTGCAGCAGCCGAAATCCTCACTTCTTGCTCAGGAGCAGCGGCGCCAGCCCGAGCCTGAGGCTCGGGATGCCGCGACGGGCTCCACTGATCCCGAACGGCCCAGGTTCTGAGCGGCTCAGGGCTGGTTGATCAGATAGGCCACGTCGTTGTCGATCATCCGCTCCACCTGCTCCGGGCGGATCTCGTGGCCGGTGAACCGTTCCACGACGACGAGCCCCTTGGCGACCCGGTCGGTCGCTCCGGTCAGGTCGAGGTCGCGCAGGAGCGGGAGGACGGCGTCGGGAACGGCGTCCGGGCCGGGCTCGAACGCGGCCAGCACGTCGCCGCCCTGGGCCAGTGACAGCCGGGTGAGCGCGTTGATGTTCCAGAACATGCTCGCGGCCAGGCCCTGGCGGGACACCGAGGACAGCACCGCGTGCCGTGAGCCCTGCAGGCCGTTCGCCTCCACGGCGAGCACCGCACTGTCGGCGCCGGCGAGTGGAAGGACCAGCAGGTACGGGTCGGTGCGCCCCTCGGCGCGCAGCCGCGCCAGCGAGCACGGGGCGTCGGGGTCGGCGTCGAAGTAGCGCACGACGTCCTGCGGCGTCGCTCCGACGACCACGGTGAACGTGGCGGCCTCGCGGAACTCGCTGCGCCGGCGTACCCACCGGTACCTGGTCTCCGGCTGGGAGGTGACCGGCGGGAGCTCCTCGCCGCGCAGCCGGTGGCCCAACTGGTCGCCGCGCTGGTGGATGACCTCCGGCGCGGCGGGTGCGCCCCACAGCGCCAGCTCGTACGTCTCGTCCTCGCCGGCACCGTCCCGGCCGCGGGCGCAGACGCGCAGGCGGTAGTCCCCGGGCCAGGGCGGTGTCTGGTGGAACAGGGAACGCGCGTCCGGCGACGCCGCCGCCCGGCTGGTCACGGCCCCCACCACCGACGCGGCGCCGGCGGCGGCCGTCCAGCTGACCTCGACGATCTCGTCCCAGGCGGCGGCCTCGGCGGGCGTGGGCGTCCCGGGCGGCGCGGCCAGCACCCGCAGGGACACGTTCACCCGGCCCGTGCCCACACCGGTGCGGACGCGGGCCCCGCCGGCGACGACGTCCACGAGCCCGTTGCGGTGGAAGTCCGGCGCCGGCACCGCACGGCCCGCGTCCTCGACGGCGGGCTCGACTGCGGGCTCGACGACGTCCTCGACGAGGCCGAAGGTGTGGCCCTCGACGTGCACGCAGCCCATCACCTGGCGGGGCAGCCGGTAGTCCGCGCGCCTGCGCATGAGCAACGCCGCCGGGTAGGCGTCCGGCATGGGACGTCCCCGCAGCACCAGCACGGCGCAGCCGACCGCGGTGCCGACGACGACCGGGGCCTCGGCACCCAGCGACGGCGGGGCCAGCTCCCGCAGGACGGCGGTGGCGACCGCCACCGCGAGCGCGAGGTGGGCGGCACCGTGGCGGGCGGCGAGGGTCGCCTCGTCGGCGGGCTCGCCGGCCGCCTCGTCGCCGGTCAGTCCGCCGCGCAGCCCGACGGTCTCGTCGCCGTCGCCGTCGCCGTCGCCGTCGGCGTCGCGTTCGCGGCCGGCGCCGAACCTGTCGCCCGCGCAGTCCGCCGTGTCGTCGACGTCGAACACGCGGTCGTCCACGACCAGCAGTGGGGCGATCTCCGGATGGTCGAGCAGGCGGTGCAGGTAGGAATGGATGAGCGCACAGGCGCCGGGGCTGATCCGGTCGAGCTGCGCGACGGCGGTGACCGCCTCGGGCTCGTCCGCGGGAGTCAGCGCACGGGTGGCCGCCGCGGTTGCGGGCCGCCGTGGGGCTCCCGCCAGCGCCGCGGTCAGGCCGCGCGGGGCGTGCAGCGGAATCTCGTCGACAACCAGCTCAAGGGCACCGAGCAGGCGTTCGGGTAGGCGTGGTCCGACCGAGCGCAGCGCGGTGAGGACCGGGGCTCCGGGGCGGTCCGTGGGCCGCTCCGCCGCGCCGATCCGACCGAGCTCGGCCGCGGGCGTGGGCGGAATCCGTGCCACCAGCTGGGCGAAAACCTCCGCGATGACGTTCGCGAGCGGATCCAGGAGGTCCGCCGGGAGCTCGACGGTGGGCTCGGGCAGGGAAATCTGACGGCTTTCCAGGTCCGGTCGAAACACTCACGAAACTTTACTGGCGGCCGTCTCATTTCGGCGCGATCCGTACTTCCTGAGCGTGACGATCCGGCAACACACATTCGTGCCGATGTTGGGGTGTTTGCAATGCGCGCACGAATTCTGACGCCAGCGGTCGTGGCCGGGCCCGCGGCGCTGCGCCGGCCGGCGCCGGCCGGCCGGTTGGCAGCCGGTTGATGTCGGTGCCTGTCCTGGCCCGCTGCCGGCACCGGCGCCCGGCCCGGTGGCGCCCTGGGATGGTCGACCGCCTGGTCCGACACCCGTCCTCCCAGCGGCGGCGCCGGACCGGAGGTTGGCGATCTGGCCCTTTGTGCCCGTCTCCGGGTGGCGTCCCGGTGCCGGGTTGATCCTCCGGGCGTTTCTCCCGGACCTGGGTCCGCGACACCATCGGGTGACCGCCGCCGGCGGCCCGGCCTTCGCTGCACCGGGCCTGCACCGCGCCAGGGCCTACGCGCCGTGGGTGCTCGGAACGTGGGTTCTCGGGGCGCCGGCCCTGTGCGGACCGGCGCCTGGGACGCCCGTTCTCAGGACTCCGGTGCGAGCCGCAGCAGGGCGTCGGCGGCCAGCTCGTAGCCGAGCGGGCCGAGCCCGGCGATGACCCCCGCGGCCAGCGGGGAGATCACTGATTCGTGGCGGAACGCCTCTCGCGCCCACACGTTCGACAGGTGGACCTCGATCCACGGCCGCGGGTAGCTGGCGAGTGCGTCCCGCAGGCTCCAGCCGGCGACCATCAGCGCACCGGGGTTCACGATCGCGCCGACCGAGTCGTAGTTGTCCTGGATGGCGTGGATCAGCTCGCCCTCGGACTCGCGCTGGATCGAGACGACCTTCCAGCCCCGGTCGGCCACCCGTGCGGCGACGGCGGCCTCGATGTCGGCCAGGGTGGCCGTCCCGTAGATCTCGGGCTGGCGCCGGCCCAGAATCCCCAGGTTCGGGCCGTTCAGGAGAAGAAGACTGCTCACGATGACCTCTACAGGTGTGTGGCACGTGGTCCGGGCACGGTGTTTATAACAGGTCGCGCTTCTGCCGGTTCCGGACCTGAACCTGGGCGATACCGCTTCTACCCCGTTCTGGCCACCTCCGCAAGCTCCGTGGTGTGAGCGGCCGGCCGTGTCGACATCGCGACAGCGCCAGTGGTGGCCTTTCGCGGCAACATTCCTGTTGCCCGGTAGTTCGGACTGGTTGTCTGACGTTCCGGAAGAATTGCCCTGTATCGTGCCGCCTGGATTGCGGGCGTCGACGTGGCAGGCAGGGCCGCTGACGGCACCGCCGACCGGCATCCATCCGTACACATCAACAAGAGGTGGCTCGATGAGCGACAGCCCACGGACGGCTCCTGACTTCCCGGTCTGGCCGCAGTTCGATGACGCGGAGCGTGCCGGGTTGATCCGTGCGCTTGATCAGGGTCAGTGGTGGCGGATGGGTGGTGGTGAGGTCGACGCGTTCGAGCGGGAGTTCGCGGACTATCACGGTGCGCCGTACGCGTTGGCGGTCACGAACGGTACGCATGCGCTGGAGTTGGCGTTGCAGGTGCTCGGGGTCGGTCCGGGTACCGAGGTGATCGTGCCTGGTTTCACGTTCATCTCGTCGTCGCAGGCGGCGCAGCGGCTCGGCGCGGTCGCGGTGCCCGTCGATGTCGATCTGGAGACGTACTGTCTCGATCCGGCCGGGGTGGAGGCGGCGGTCACGTCTCGTACCAGGGCGATCATGCCGGTGCATATGGCCGGTCACTTCTGTGACATGGACGCGCTCGGGAAGATCTCCGCGAACACCGGTGTCCCGTTGATCCAGGACGCCGCGCACGCGCATGGGGCGAGTTGGCAGGGCCGGCGGGTCGGTGAGCATGGTGGTATCGCGGCGTTCAGTTTCCAGAACGGGAAGCTGATGACCGCCGGTGAGGGTGGTCTGGTGACGTTCTCGGACGCGGAGCAGTTCGAGCAGGCGTTCCTGCGTCACAGCTGCGGCCGGCCGCGGACCGATCGTCGTTATCTGCATCAGACGTCGGGGTCGAACTTCCGGATGAACGAGTTCTCCGCGTCGGTGCTGCGTGCCCAGCTCGCCCGGCT
>NZ_ADGX01000170.1 GCF_000177675.1 Parafrankia sp. EUN1f | reverse complement strand
CTCGTCGATCCAGCCCTGACAGCGCCGGTGCACCCGCAGCCGGTCGTTCCCGAGCAGGCTCGCGACGGTCCGGATCCCGGACACCACGTCGTTGTCGCCGCCCATCACGTTCGCGACGCCGTCCGAGAACAGCTGGGTCTTGAAGGAGGCCGCGGACGGGTCGACGATGAACCACTCGGGATCCACCCGGGCGGGGGCGTTCATCCCCAGGTCCAGGGCGGTCAGCCACTCGCGGACCCTCGTGGAGTACTGCGAGTCAGTCAGGCTGCGCCGCTCGAGCTTCGAGTCCCAGCGCCACTCGTGCGTCAGGTACAGCCGCCGGTCGTTCCCCAGCCCCAGCAGCAGGCCGGAGAACGGGTTCACCGTGCCGTAGTCCACGCCCAGGGCGAGCCAACGTTCGATGCTCGGCAGACGGTCGACCAGGTGGGTGTCCTCGTCCCACATATCGTAAATCGCACCCTCGGCCATCACCCATTGGCCGAGAATGAACCTCTTATACCAGAGGCCGACGTATTCCTTTTTCAGGTTCTCGACGTAGGTCGGATCCAAAGCGGGATTGTCGTCGAGCGTGAAATGCCAGGTGGCCAGGTCGAGGTCACCTACGCGCAGCAAGAATTTCTTCCGGAGCCAGTGTTGCGGCCCGTCGGGGTTTGTCGTCCCGAAAATCTTGGCACCCGGGACACTGCACCGTGCCAACAGCTGCTGGAAGAACTCTTCGGGGAGAAGCGTCAGCTCGTCCGCGTAGGCGCCTGCGCAGGTCAGACCACGGAGGCGACCTTCCGCGCGGGCATCGTTCGCTGTGATGATCTCGATGGGGCGACCGAGGATCGTCGCCGTGCTCGCCCCGCGGGTGTATTTGACCAGGCGGGCGATCGGACCGAACAGGCTCGGGTCCTGCAGCGGGCCGAAACAGTTCCGGTAAACGGTGTCGAGGGTCTTCCCGACGACCACCAGGGCGCCGCCGCGGGGCGGGTTCGCCACGTAGATCAGCCATCGCAACAGCGAACTGATCGTTTTGCCGGATCGCACGGACCCGGTCCATATGTTCAGGCGGGCCTGCGACTCGGCGACGGATCGGATTTGTTTCGGGGACAGGGGCAGGGGCAGGTCAGCCGTCGGGCTCATCGTCCGGCCCGACCACCGGGTTCTGCGCCCGCGCAACGGCCTTCAGCCCGTCCGCCAGGGCCTCCAGCATGCTGCGGCCGTCGGTGTCGCCCACCGCGGCGTCGAGCTTCTCGGCTTCCATCGCGGTCCGCATGTACGAGGCGATAGCCCCGGACAGGGCTTTCTCATCCGCGGCCGGCACCACAGGGTCACTGACGATGTAGGAGGCCTCGCCGGTGGTGATGCGATGCTGGTAGGTGTCGGCTTCGAGCCGGTCGAGTACCGCGCCGGCCCGGCGGAGCATGCGCCGGATCAGGTCGGCGCGCATCTCCCGGTTCGTCGCCGCCTTGACCGCGGTCGCTTCGGCTGGTGGCCCGTCGAACGCCAGGCCGAGACGCTTCGCATGCTCGGAGACCGTGGAGCGGGAGCGGCCCATCTGGCGGGCGATCGCACCGCAGGACATGCCGGCGGTGTGGAGCTCGCGGAGCCGTTCGACGTCAGCGTCAGTGAAAGGGGTAGCGCGGGAAGCCACAGGGCGGCTCCCTCACGCTCGTACGCGCAGGTCCCTACACCGGTGGGGTTCGGGTGGCCGCGCGTTTGGCGCTGTGCTGTCGGGCGGCTCCCAGCCGCGGCTAGTAGATCAGGTCAGGGTCGTACGCACCCCGAACTGCGGGGGCTTTCGGAAGGTCGCCAGTGAGGGTCATGCCTCGCTCGCGCAGCCAGAAGGCGACGGCGAGTTCATCGTCGAGGTTCAGTGGCCGACGGACGTTCGGCGCGGTGATGACGACCTCGGTGCCAGCCGCAGCGGCTTCCGCGGCGATTAGGAGAACATCGGCGGGCCAGTCCAGCAGGCCGCCATCCCAGACCAGGGTTAGATCGGAGATGAGACCGTCGAGGGTGCCCTTTGCGGTCCACATGGTTACAGCGTAGCCCACAGGCGGAGAATGAACACGGCCAGGTCCGGATCGTTTCGGATCACGGAATGGTCGGATTCGAATGACTCGCTACCCATGGACGCGACTTCCCAGTGGAGGGCGTCAGGTCCTTCGCTGTAGACCTTGCCCGTGTAGGGGTTGACGAACGAGTCCCTGCGGGTGATTTCATCGTTGCGGTATGCGGAGTCTGGGGCCGCATCGGCGAGACGCATTTTTTGCCCCGCAGGGCTCCAGGTCCTCTTGCCGTCGACCTCTTCGCTCGTGTTGCGATACGCATGGTAGGCCCACTGTGCGGCGGCGAGGCCAGGAACTCTCTCTTCCATCATGTGGGTGAGTTCGTGTGTGGCGATCCGGGTATCTCCGTCACGGACCACGATCCGGTTCCCCTTGCCGGAGTAGTAGGCCCGGCCGGTCACGGGTAGGTTGCGGCCGGCGAGTTCGTCGAAGGTGACGACATCGGCCTGGCGACCTCGGGCCCGGTCAACCCACTCGGCGGGGAAGTTCCGTAGCGCGGCGTCGACGGTTCTTTTGCCGGCCGGTGAGACGCTGTCCGCGTAGTCGAGGGCACCCCCGAACGGCCGGAGGCGGGAGAGGATATCCCGCTGCGCTTCCGGGCGCTGGGCCACCATGCGGATGCGGATCCTCATGTAGTCGGTGTACGCCTTTGACGCGGCGGCTGCAGCCTGGTCGGCCTCCTCGAAGCCGTCAGGGTCGAGGTTGGCATCGATGGCGTCACGACGTTCGAACGCAGCACGGCGGGCTGCGGTGAGGATGCGGAAGCCGTCGGGATCGTGGTCGGGGTCACCGACAAGTTCAGCCGTGCGGCGTTCGACCAAGTCCATGACTAGCTCGCCAGCGCGCCGGATGGCGTCGACCTTCGCCAGTGTGTCATCACCGGGAATCTGCTCGTCGTGGTCGGAGACGTCCGGGACCCGCCGAGTCGACATCAGCCGGATCGCTTCCTGATGCTCCGCCGCGTCCTTTCGAGCCTGCTCCATTGAGTTTCGTAGGCTCGCTAGGGCGTATTCGCGAGATGCCGGGCTTTCCCGCATGTCACGGATGCGAGAAAGGGCCTGGAACAGGTTTATGTATTCATCGCTGGAATCGTCACGCCGCGCAAGCTTGTTCCAATGGCCGCGTTCTATAAGGTCGATGACCTCTCGATGTTCGGCCATTTTTCGTTCCAGTTCGGCGTGGTCCCGTTCCAGGCGGATCCGGAAAACGTTGGGGCCGTCGATGAGCTCGTTCCGCCAGCCGATATCTGCCGGGTTTCCGATCTGCGCGCGGAGTTCCGCGATACGGCGCCGCGCGTCGTCGATGTTCAGCTTTGCGGGATTCGCGCCCGGTGACGGTCGGACGGTCGGGTCGCCGGGGCTGGCCCCGCTGTCGCCGCCGCGGACAATGTCGACGGGCTGGTCTGCCCGGCCGATCATGCGGACGCCGTTGCCGACGTGGACCCGGACCGTCCCCTTCGTGCTGCCCAGTTCGACTTTTTCCACCCGGTAGCCGGCGAGCACATCACCCTGGCGGATGTCGCCGGCGAAGACGGTGAGTTTCCGCCCGGACGGGGTTGCCACCTCGACGCCGCGGTTCTTGGTCTGCTTGCCGCGTTCGTCGTACCAGCGGACCCGCGGGCCGCCGGACGGCTTCGGGGTGGGCTTCGCGCCGCCGTTCTTGTGCCGCCAGCAGCGGGACTGGCCGGGCTTGAGGTTGTTCTTACACCGGCCGCCGGTGGTGGTGGCCGCGCCGCACTTCTTACCGTCCGAGAGGCGGGTCAGGGCGGACGCGCGGGCGGCCATCGGGCCTCCCCTGCGGGTCGAGTGTCAGGCGGCTTCGCGAGCCCAGTCGGCCCGTGGGATCCGCGCGGCGAGCGGTTGCAGGTCTTCCCAGCGCCACAGCAGCGGCCGGTGGCCGGTGGTGAGCTGGGCGGCGGGTTCGATCCCGCGCCGCCGGAGCAGCATGCGGGTGGCGGCGTGGTTGCGCTGCGGGTTGTGGCCGAGCCAGTGGCAGATCTCTGCGAGCACAAGAAAGCCCGGTGGTCGCATCGGACCTCCGGGCTTGAAAGACACCTGTGGCAGGTGTCTTCACCTTACACAACGCTCCGGGAGGGCGGCAAGCGAGGCCTTCCAGCACCTGCCCGAAGATGGTCAACGGACAGCCAATTCACCTGCCCTTGCGGGGCGCACACCTGTTCGATCCCTACCCTCGGGTCTTTCAAGGACCACGCGACGGGGGGCTGCCACATGGCGGGGCGCGTACACACCGGATGCAACAACTGCAAGCGGTGCACGAACAGCGGGGCCGCCGAGTTCGGCCGCCGGCAAGGCAAGCTCGTGGCCAACCTCATGACGGTTGGTGGCGTCGCGGCGGTCCAAGCGTTCACCCCGAACTGCACCGCCTGCGGGCACAAGCTGTCCCTCCACGACCGGGGAGGCGTGCCCCAGGGCAACTCATACGCCGCCCCGGTCGCCGTTCAAGCCCCTGCCCCATATCAGTCAGCACCACCCCCGCCCCCTCCGTCGAACGTGCCGGCCGGCTGGTACCGCGACCCGAACGGCCAGCCCTGTAGCCGCTGGTGGGACGGCCACCACTGGACTGAGCACACCGCGCCGCTCAGCTGACAGGCGCGGTCACAGGGCCCACCCGAGGATGCGCGCGGCTATCGCCCTGCAGTCAGCGCCGCCGGTCAGGTTCCGTGCGACGTGCACCCGCCTGCGCTCCGTCGTCGTCTCCACGTTCCGGACCGGATCCCAGCCAGTTTTCGTGTACAGGTCCCACCAGAGAGCGATGCCGTGCCGCTCCCACGCTGGCCGGGCGTCGAAGTTGATGCCGTGCTCGGCGAGCAGGGCCCGCTTCGCGTCCGCGTTCAGGCCGCGGAGCGTGCTCGTGGCCGCGCGGGCACTCTGCCCGGCGCGGCGCAGCAGGGACCGGTTCAGCTGTCCGGCGAGGTTGTCGGCGAGCTCGTCTGCGTCGGCGCGGCGGCACAGTTCGTCGACCATCTCCGCGAGGGTCATCGGTGCCGGCTTGGACGTCAGGGTGGTGACGTTGTCGGACATGGTGGGGCCTTCCCATTCGGTGGCCGTGGTCTCCCAGCGGCCGGCGAGGTACGCGCGGTCAAGGCGGACGACTCCGCGCTTGAGCGAGACGAGCTGGGTGAACGCCTGCCAGCCGGCGAGAGAGGTGTCGTTCGGCCCCCACCCGGTCGCGGAGACTGTGACCTCACCCCACGGCTTGCGCGCGGTGAGCGTCACGGTCACCGGGTGGCCCTGGAGCCGGATTGACTCCGTGGGGCCGACTCGGACCCAGTCCGGCGGTTCGCGGTAGACGTCGAACTCCAGGAGCGCGAAGTCGGCGCGGACGGGTGATGCGCTCACTGGCAGCTCCGGGGGTGGGGGTGGAACCACATCAGGTGGCGGTCACCGATCTGCTGCACGCGGACGGTCGCGGTGCGATGCCCGCACGGGAACACCCGGGTGGTGTCGGGTTCGACCGGCCCGTCCATCTCGATTCGTCCGGCGCGCCGCTTGAGCTCGGAGACCCGGCTGCCGCACCAGCAGTGACCGGCGATCGTGACCAACCGGCCAGGTGGGGTCGCGTTCGGGTAGGTGACGGTGCCGTCCCGGCCCACCCAGGCGTGAGGGACACCGCGGACGGCGTCGCGGAGAGCCGTGGTTCGGCCGGCGGCGCGGCCACCCGCGCGGAACGTGACCGCCTCGTCCATGACGGCCGGGCCCGCGCTCATGCCGCGAACCCTGGGCGTCGGCCTGTCCCGGGCAATCGGGCGCATCCGGGCCATCACCGCCGCGGAGAGATCCCGGTTCCGGGGGTGCACCTCGAAGCCGTTGAGTACAACCGTGGCGAGGACCTCCACCCCGCGGAGCCGCTGCGGTCCGCACTGGGTGTCCGAGACGTAGAAGACCTCCCGGTAGTGGTCGGGGAGGTTCCATTCCTGGCGCCACCGGTCGAAGTCCCATTCGCTGCAGGCGAGGACGGCGATCAGGCCGTGGCCGTGGCGTGCTGCGGTCAGGTACTCCAGCGCGGCGGCGGTGTCGGCTTCGGCGAACACGCGCTCACGGGGCATGATCATCCGGCTGTAGCGGTTGTTCGCGGCGATACGGTCCATGCCCGCGCGCAGAGTGCCGGCGGTGAACTGGATCCGGTCGGGTGGCCGGGGCCTGTCGGGCAGCGAAGCCCACATGCGCCGGACGTCCTCCCACGTCAGCGGGCCGGACGGTGTGGTGGAGACGGGCGACGGGCCGCCGGAGTACAGGTCCCTGACGTAGTCGTCGACAAGGCGGCGGGTTGCGGTCTCGGTGCCGTCCGATCGGTGCGGCTCCTGCCAGCGGTTGGCGACACCGTCCTGCCAAGCGGCGATGATGCGCTGGTACTGCTCCTCGCGACGCTGGCGGGCTGTCTCCTCGGCGGTGGCAAGCTGAACTTGCCGCTCCTCGGGCATCCACCGCATCGCGTTCAGTTCCCAGAAGTCGGCTGAGGGGTCAGGGAGCGGTCCGGGTGGTTCGGGTGGACCGGGGGTGTGCTCGTCGAGGACGGCTTCGATCGCGGCGAGGACCTCGTCCGAGGGCCGTTCCGGGCGGATCACGTGTCCATCCCGGGCATGACCGTGGGTGGGGTGACCCACCGTTCGGGGGCGTCGTCTCGGTCGGCTTCGACCAGAGCGACGGCGTGGCAAACCAGGGTGTTCAGGTACGGGTCGCGGTACCACCAGATCCGTGGGCCGACACGGACGATGAGCCGCTCGTCCGCGGCGTACCGGCCGAGCCGGCTGGTGACGTGGCTGGCGAGGTGGTCCGCGAATCCGTCGGCGAGCTGCTCGCCGGCGAGGGTGAATGTGGTCTCGCGGGCCTCCGCGCGGGTGAGGGGCCAAGCCCACCCGGTGGCGAAGCGCCGGCCGGTCTCGACGTAGTCCCAGATGTTCGGCGGGCCGAGCGGGGGCACGGTGTCGTCGAGCGCCCACGCTGGTGTGAGGTAGCCGGGATGGGACCAGTCGAGACGACGATCCATGCCGTACAGGCCGACCCACTGGTTGTACCTGGCGACCAGGCCGCCGTTGCCGTCGGAGGCGGGCAGGACGTCAGCGGGCATCAGCAGGTGCTCCTGGGCGGTCCGTAGGGGGTCATCCAGCGGGGACGGCCGTCCTGGTAGGGGTCTGGCCGGCGCGCGGTCGCGGCGAGCTGGCGTGCCTGCAGCGCCGCGCGCTGGACAGCGTCACCGAGCACACGGAACGCGGCAGTGGCAAGGGCAAGATCCGAGAAGCGGGTGGTCACGCGGCGCGCTCCTGTGTCTCGGCGGCCATCTGCGCGGCCACCTGGCGGGACAGCTCGGCCATCCGCCTGGGGTTCTCCTGTGCGAGCAGCTGCATGGCGCGCTGGCGGATGGCACGCTCGAGTCTTCGGCGGATCTTCAGACAGTCGCGTCGGCCGCACAGTCCGGAGACCAGTGGATCCGCCTTTCGGGGCCAGTACTCCCCGGCACAGTTGGTGCAAGCGCTGACCAGTGGCAGGTCCGGTTGGCGTCGAGCCCTCTGGCATGCAGGCTTGTTGTGCCACCAGGTTTGTCCGGGGATCCGTCCGCTGCCGGGCTCGACAAGACCGTCGCCCGCACCGCACATCTGCGCCTCTGCGGTCATAGGGACCGCCGGGACGCGGGTGGAGTGCGGAGCCGGTCGAGGTCGGCGTGGTCGTAGAAGTGGCAGTGCCTGCGAGAGCGTGGGCTGCGGCGGCAGGCGAGAATGCCGGTGTCAGGGTCGCGGCAGTCAGGCCAGCGGGCGTCGTCGTGGCAGGCGCCGGGCGCGAATCCGCCGTTGCCGCACCAGTACTTGCCTTCGGTGGCGCTCAGATCGGTTGAGATCGACTGCCGTTCGCAGGCCGGGCACCAGGCGCCGCGGATGACAACGGGCGGGGCGACGATCCCGAGGACGAGCAGCGCGACGCGGTGCGCTGAACGGATGTCGTGGACGACCTCATCGGCGAGCTCGCCCGCGCGCTGCTGCACCGCCAGGGTGGGCAGCAGATCCGCGGCCTGCATGCGCGTGAGAGTGGGTTCGCCGGGGTGGAGGTAGTAGGCCCACCAGTCGACGATCTGCTCGATTTCATCGCGGGCGAGCATCGCGCCGTCCGCTCCGGGCGGTCGGGGGCCGGGTGGCCGATGCCCTCGTTCGCCGCGGGTGCGGGGGCCGAGGCGATGCCGGTAGGCGATGGTGAGGCGGTTGAGCAGGCTTGCGGTGCCGGGGGCGTCCGGGTCGGTGTACGAGACGTACAGGTCACCCAACAGGGTTTTGAGCTCGAGCTCAGGGTCGGGCGCCAGGGTCTGCACCCCATAAACGGTACATTCCACGATTCGTGTTTTGTACTGCGAAGCCCCTGTACGGCGCCCAGGAGGGCCGTACAGGGGCTTCGCTGTCTGCTCCGGTCAGAACGGCCAGCCGCCACCCGCGCGGGCGTCGACCGCGGCGAGCATCTGGAACCCGGCGTCGGTCAGCCCGCCGACGGTGACCCGGTTCCGGCCCGCTTCGACGTGCGCGGCCCGGTAGCCGCCGACGTTGAACGTGACGAGCGGGACGTCGGGGAGCTTGCCCGGGGAGTCCTGCGCCTGCTCGTCCGTCACGATCACGATCCGGCTGTGGCCGGAGTACGTCTGCGCGAGCGTCGTCCAGGTGAGCGTGCCGCCCATGTGCGCGCGGCCGTGCGCCTTCACGAGGGGCAGCAGCGACGCGCCCGCGGGCAGGTCAATCCGCTCATGGCGCGCGCGCTGCGAACCCCAGGCACCCGTCGAGCCGTACATGTACACGTCGGCGTGCTCGGCGCGGAGGCCGATGGCGAGGCCGAAGAGGGCGGCAGCTTCGGCGCGACTCAGCGTCGACTTGTCCGACAGCCGGCCGCTCATCGACTGCGACTGGTCGATGAGCACCAGCGTGCTACCCGGCAACTTGGGGATGTTGGACAGGCTGTGCCCGATGGCCTGCTCCAGCGGGTACGCCCAGCGCAGCGAGGACACCTCCCGATAGGCGGTGTAGAAGCGCAGCGGGAACATCCGCGACTTCCTCACCTGCTCGGCGTCCCGCAGGCGCGCGGCGACCAGCTCCGCGACGTCGTCGGGCACGCCGGCCTGGTCGAAGTTCCGCAGGTTCCTCACCTTGGCGAACAGGCCCATCGACGGGATGACCGCGGACCAGGCCGCGGCATCGAGCGGGCCCCCGAGCCAGCTGGCGAGTGCCTCCCATGTCATCCCCGCGGCCTTGAGCGTCCCCGCCGCGTCCGGGCCCCACGAGGCGAGCGTGGCGGCACGGTCGGCCGGGGGGATCGCGTCGAGGTCCTCGCGGGCGGCGAGCATCGGCAGGTTGCCGGTCGCCTTGCCGTCCTTGTGATGCCGGCGGTCGAGGACGTAGCCGTACAGGTCGGCCTGCCAGCTGGCGGACGGCTTCGGGTGGACGAGGTTCAGCACGTCCCCGAGCCTCCACGGCTGTGCCAGGCCGTCGTACTTCAGCGCGGCGCGCTCGGTGTACAGGCGGGTGACGGCGTCAGCGAGGCCGCGCTGGACACCGCCGGGCAGGGTCGCACCAGGCCGGCCGGAGAGCCAGTAGGCGATGAACTCGCCGGGCTCGTCTGCGCGCTGCAGCGTGGAGGCGATGACGGAGCGGACCGTCGGGGCCGCCGCGCGGGCGTCCGGGTCGAGCTCGCGGACGGCGCGGGCGTACTCGGCTGCGGCCACGATGCTCGCGGTGCGCATGTTCGCGGTGGTGCGGAGCCAGGGGATCAGCCGCGCGACCCAGCTGGCATCCTCGGCGACGGCCTGGTGGATGAGCTGCACGAACCGGTTGTCGCGGTCGGACGCGGCCTCGTGGTGGGTGGCCTCCCCGACCATGTTGGTGATCGCGAGGGTGAAGAGCTCACCCTTCACATCCCGGGACCAGCCAGCGCCGCCCATCGCGGTGTGGGTCGGGCTGGTGGTCTGTACGGGGCCGTGTTGGCCGCCGCGGGGGTGCGCCTGCGCGAGCTTGCCCATCCGTTCCTCCCAAGTCAGGGGGTACGGACGCGAACGACCCCCGTGCGGGAGACCGAGTACCAGGTGGGCGAGGAGACAAGATCCGACGCGAGCCGGATCCCATTTGCAGTGGGAAGTATCCCCACCCTTCGCTTCGGTACCCCGCAGGGGGGTCGTAGGCGTCCGAGTACCAGGCGGTCGAAGGCGTCACATCACCAGAAGAAGTAGCCCTCAACCATTCGCTTCGGACGGCGCTCACGCTACCACAAGACTCGCGAAGCCTGCGATTCGTGTTCAGTACTTTCTCGCGGGTCAGCGGCTGCGGCGGAGGGGGGCTTCGTGGTCCCACAGGGCGAGAGTGGACAGGCGCCACCGGCTGGTGCGGCCGGATCCTTCGTCGGGTTCGGGGAGGGTGCCCCGCTCCCCCGACCGTCGGGCGGAGTCCGGGGTCATGCCGTACCGTTCGGCGACCTCGTCGAGGTCGAGGAGCCGGTCGGGGCCGTCGAGCGGCGGCGGGGGCTGTGTGGCCGCGTGGTCGCGCTGGTCCGCGCGGGCCTGGCGGACGGTGAGCGCGGCGGACAGCTGCAACGCGCCGGGGGGTACCTCGTCGACAACGTCGCCGACGGTGGCGGCGTAGCGGGTGACCTCCGCTTCTGCCCAGGCGCGCGCCGCGGCCTCGTCTGCGAACTTGCCGCCCGCGGCGACCTCGCGCCCCGTTGCCGTCGTGATGAGAATCCGCATCGGCCGATTGTCCCGGCACATGGCTGTGCGGCCCGCGGGGATGGTCCTTCGCGGGCCGCACAGGGTCAGGGCCATGTGAGGCCGATCAGGTCGGCCCCCTGGTCGGTGAGGCTCACCGGCGCGATGCCGGTGTCGGGGTCGCGGCGGCCGAGGACCAGGGCGCCGGCCGCGAGCAGGTTGCGGAACACGCCTGCGTACGGCGCGGGGTCGTGGTTGCGGATGGTGATGCCGCCGTCGGGAAGCGAGTTGACGGCGCAGTCACCGGCCAGATGGAGCAGACGGTCACGGGCGCAGGGCGGGCAGACGCAGGCGTGCCGGGGGGTGGCGTGCATGGCAGGGGTCCTCTCATGGTGGGCGTGCTGGCCGCCCCGGGGTGGGGCGGCCAGCGGGGTGGCTACTTGCTGGCGATGGCGACGAGGCGGCGGGCGTCGAACAGGGCCCGCATCCACCCGCCGTCGTGCGCGGCCTGCTCGATACGGACCATCTCCCGGTACGCCTGCGGGTCGTTGTGGTCGGCCCACAGAGCCCGGTAGCGGGCGATCTGCTGGGCACGGTCGTCAACGCCGTTGTCGAGCACAACCAGGTTGGCGCTGTAACCGCCGTCGGTGCGGGCGGCGTAGCGGCGGACGGTGGTGATGTGACTGCCGCCCATTTCGGCCTTCGCGGGGGCGAGTACTCGGCCGACGTAGAACCCTTTCTTCGCGTCGTTGGCGCGGCGCCGCTCGACGTTTTCGGCCTGGGAGGGGTTGAACCAGCCAGCGCACCGGCCCTTGTCGTTGAGGAGCATCCACACGCGGCGGGTGCCGCCACGGGGAAGGTCTTTGGTGACGAGCTTCGCGGGCACCGGGTTGCCGTTGAGGTCGAACAGTGCGGCGAATTCCCATACGCCGCCACGGTCGAGGATCTCGGCCTGGAGGCCGTACTGGCCTGCCAGCGCGCGGCTTGCCACCTGGGTGAGGGCGCCGTCTGTGCCGCAGCGTGCGTGGGAGGCGGTGGCGTCGGCCTGCATGCGGGCGGCGGCGGTGCGGAGCTGGGTGGCGGTGGCGGCCATGTGGTCCTCCTCGTGTTCGGGCGTGAGCCCACCATACACACACTCACCGTTCAGTCGTGTCCGGCAATGCCGATGTGACGCCCTTCACATCCGCCCATTCTCGGACACGACTGAACGGTGAGTGTGTATGGTTGGCGCATGCCGACGAACACCCCCTCCCCCACCCACACCGCCCGCTGCATCCGCTGCAACCGGACGCTTCGCGGCGCTAAGAGCGTGGCAGCGGGAATCGGCCCCACCTGCGCAAAGAAGGTTGCCGCCGAGACGGCGGACTACAGCCCCGAGCAGGCCGCGAAGGCCGTCCGCCTCGTCGCCGCCGGCGAGGTCGTCAAGGCCCCCTCCAAGGCCTTCCACGGCCTCCACCTGGTTCGCGGCACCTACTACGCGACCACGACCGACTGCAGCTGTGAGGGCGCCCAGGCGCACATGGCCTGCTACCACACGCTCGCCGTCCGGCTGACCGTCGCGGCCTGACTCCCACCCGCCTGACCTGCCCGGAGGAACCCCGCCATGCGCACCCTGATCACCCCCGTTCCCCTGCCCGCGTTCCGTTCCGGCCGCACCCGCCGGGGGTCCGGCTCCCTCACCGGCGCGCCGGTGGCGCTCACCGCGCGGGAGCTGCTCGACGCGGTGCTCGTCACCGTGACCGACAGCCCAACCCCCCACGCCTGGGATCAGATCGCGGTCGCGCAGGAGCTCGGCTGCACCGTCCGGCAGGCCTGGCTGGCGCTGGGTCTCCTGACCGCCGAGGGGTTCCTACGGCAGGTCTGCGGCGGCTACGCGGCGAACCTGCGGGCGGCCTGACCCCTCACCCGGGACCGGCCGGACCCGTCACCCGGCCGGGCCACCCACACCCCACAGCCACCCGCTACCGCGAGGAGAACCCGATGCTCAACAGGTACCGCCAGTACATCCGCCAGCAGTGCGTCATCACGCCGGCCGGCACCACGATCGTCGTCACTGACGTCGAGGAGTTGCCGACCACGCGCATCGTGACGGGGCTCCCGGTCAACACCCCGTACACCGTCGGCCGGGGCAGCGGCGCCCGCGAGATCCGGGTCGAGGTCGAGGCCGGCTACCAGTTCGCGCCCGACCTGCCTTTCTGACCCGCAGCACACTCCCCGCCGTCCCGCCAGCGTGCGGGACGGCACCCCCAACCCCCTGAGAGGACCAGGAGAGATGATCACGACCAACGCCGGCGAGAGCAAGGACACAATCTTTCGGGACACTCCGGCTGACAACATCAACGAGCTTTCCCTGTCGGGCGCGCGGATGACCTACCGCGAGTTCCGGAAGTCGTTCATTGACCTCGGATACAGCCCGAAGGATGCCCGCAGGAAGGCTCTGGAGGCATGCGGAGACCTTGGCGTCACGGCGGTCAACAGGGGTCAGCCGAACCGGGGATTCGCGCTGGTGATGCTCTATCAGGGTCGCGTGAAGCTACGTGGCTAGATCACAGAAGCCGCCGGATGAGCTGGAACTCCTCGGCCGGTTCTCCATCGGCCTCATCTGCGCAGACGACGTCATCCGCGACTCCGAGACCGGCCGGTACTACCAGCACATCGACAGGGATGACGACGGCGGTCGACTGCTCGCGCTGAAAGGCAAGTGGCTGGACTCCGGCGAGCCCGCGTTCCTCGTGGTCCGCAAGACGTGCCGGTTCAACATCTACATCCCGACCTGAACCCCTCTCAGCCCCCGGTGTCTGTGTCAGGCCCGGGGGCCCGACACACTCACCACACCCGCTGAAAGGCCAGCCATGACGCGCTACCCGGCCACAAAGCCCTGTGGCACCTGCCCCTGGCGACGCTCCGCCGACCCCACCGGTGCGGCGATCCCTGGTTACAGCCTGGAGCTGATGCGCGGGCTGGAGCGCACCGTCGGACCCGACGATGCTTTCCGCGACGTGATGGCCTGCCACGGCGACCAGATCGGCGGCGAAACCCCGTGCCGTGGCTATCTCGCCGTCGAGGGCTTCTCCAACCTCCGGGTGCGCGTGCTCGCGATGCTCGGTGACGTTCCGCTGGGCGCCGTGCGGCGGGCCTGCGTCGACATCGACATGTACCCGTCTTACGCCGAGATGCGCGCGGCACACGAGGCCGCCGCGGACAAGGAGCCCCTGAGATGACCCTCAAGCCGGCCATGAACGAGTCGATGCGCCGCCAGGACCGGTCCGACCTGCTCGGCCTGTTCCACAACGGCCGTCGCGTGGGCGCGATGGCCGACAGCATGTCCGCCGAGGGCGTGGCCGCCGCGCGGGACCTGGCCGCCGCACAGCTCGGTGTCGAGCCGTACGCCGTCGAGGTGCTCAAGGTCTGCCCGGACCACCCGGGCGCCTCCGCGGTCGACTGCACCGCCCACGACGACGAGGAGACGGTCTGATGCCCCGCTACGGAGTGGTGTTCACCACCACCGCCAGCGCTCTTGTCAAGGTCGAGGCCGACAGCCCCGAAGAGGCCCGAGAGAAGGCGCCTGCCGAGCTCGACACGGGCCTGTGCCACCACTGCGCCCGTCGGATCGAGCTCGGCGACTTCGAGTACGACGAAGACGACGCCGACGCCGTGATCGAGCTGTAGGAGCTTCCGAGATGACCCTGTACGGCGTGTACACGATCCCGGAGGCCGAGGTGGTCTCCAGCGGCCACCACAGCGAGGAAGACGCTGAGGCCGCCCTCCTGGACCTGGCTGCGGAGGGGCCCCGCGACGCCGCGGCGCTGATCGTCGAAGAGGAGTGTGACGACCATCCGGGCGAGCACGCGGCGTACCTCTGCCCGGACCGGTACTGACCCCGTTCCTGCCTGCGAGCCCCCGCGCCCACCCCGGGCCGGGGGCACCATACTGGACTCCGGCCTTCCGGCCAGTCTGTGACGCTGGGCCGCTGACACCAGTAGGCGGCCCCCACTGCGGAGCAGGCCCCTGCGGGGAAGCAGGGCCGGAGGGCACTGGCGCTGACCGAGGAGACGCGATGCCCAGCGAACCGGACGACGCCGAACGCCTCGCCCTCCTGTGGGCCGACCGGTGGGACGTCGACCCGCACGACGCGGGCCCACTGCCGGGCGCCCCGACCCCGGACGTCTGCGACCACATGTGGTACCCGGTCATCCGGGCCCCGCGTAGCCCGCTGGTCTGCTACCGGGGGTGCGGCGCCCGGCAGCCGGCCGGATTCGTGCCGGACGCGCAGAGTGCGGCGAGGTTGGACGCCTACGCCCCCGCACTGGACCGGGTCACGCTGGCACGGTTCACCAGCGGCTGACACGCCTCCAGCACGACGAAGCCCCCGGCCCGGATGGGTTCGGGGGCTTCGCCGCGTCCGATGTGACTCTCTGTGGATAGTTACCGGCGAGTGCGGGGCTCTGGCCCGCGAATCGGGGTCTCGGCCCGGTGGATCGGCTGACCTCTACTCGCCAGTAACAGGGTTTTGGCTACCGACCGTCACATCCGCCGGGGCGTGCTCCACCAGATACCAGCGGCGCCGGACGTTCACCACCTGCGCGGCCCGCCCCTCCACCTCATCCCCACGGAGCGGGGCCAGGTGCTCGTACATCGTCGACGTCGCCGACCAGCCCCCCGCCCGCATCAGCTCCGACCTGGACATCCCCGCACCTGCAGCCCACGCCAGGAGCCGCCGCGCCAGGTCCGTCGATGGCACCCCCGTCGGCATCGCCGGCGCATCCGCAGCCACGGGAACCGGCCCCGCAGGCCCCTGGGCGCCCTCGTGCGCGCGCGAAGCCCCGACCGAACGTTCGCTCTTCTCCTGCGTCCCGGTGGTGGTGTCGGGGGTTGTGGCGGTCTCGGGGGGTTCGTACTGGGCGCGGAGGGCTGCGATCTGGTCGGGTGTGGGGTTCCAGATGCGTCCTGGGCGTGGGCGGGTCTGACCGTCGAGGTAGATGAGGGCCTTCCCTGGGCGGTCGAGGGACTCCAGGGGGAAGTCGGCGAGGTTGGGGATGGCTCTGCGGATGTCGGCGGGGTTGTCCTGGATGCCGAGGAGGACGCGGGTGCGGATGTTGGTGAGGAGGCGGGTGTTGCGGATGACGTCGCGGGTGACCTTCTTGACCATCATGACCAGGGTGATGCACTCGGAGCGGGCGACGTCGGTGAGCTGGAGGACCAGGTCGAGGCACACCGGGTCGTCGAGGAGCCGTTCGACTTCGTCCATCACGTAGAGGATGTGCGGGTCGTCGTCGGTGACCTGGTGGCCGTCGAGGCCGGTGTGGGCGCCGGCGGCGGCGCGGCGGTCGACCTCGTCGAGTGCGTCGGCGAGCTGCTGGCGGGCGGCGAGGATGCCCGCGTCGAGGCCTTCCGCGTTGGTGACGGCGCGGCGGATGCAGCGGCCCCACCGTGCGACCAGCCGGCCACCCTTGAAATCGATCGCCCACACGACGACACAGCGGCGGGCCACGGCCTGGGCGATCAGGTTGGACGCGAACACGCCCTTTCCTCCGCCGGTGCCGGCGATGACGAGGATGTGCTGGCCCAGGTGCAGCTCGATCAGCGGGCCGTCTTCGTACGGGCCGACAGGCCACGGGTCGACGGGCAGCAGGTCGGGGTCAGGGTCCGGCATGGGGATGCCGTCGTCCTGGCCCTGGGCGTCGACCTCGGGTGGGGTAAGCGGGTCGACCGCGACGACGTGCAGCACCGCGCGGGAAGCGTCAGCGTGGACGGGTTCGACACGCAGCGCCCCGCGGCGAAGGCCGAGCTTCGCTTCGAGGTCGGGCAGGGCCGAGATCAGCTTGTCGATCCTGTGGCCGGCGAGGTCGACCCGGTGGGACCACTGTCCCTCCACCTCCCCGGGTTCGGTGGTGAGCAGCGCGACACCGGCAAGGCGCAGCTGCGCGACCGCGTACGGCCATGCGCGCGCGAACCTGCCAGCCGCGCGGGATGCGCGTGCGCGATGGTTGCGCCACCACCACGGCCAGGCCGCCAGCGTGCCGACAGCCAGCATCCCCGAGGCCGTGCCGGTGTCCGGAGCCCAGCAGATGACCCAGACGGCCCAGGCTGCGCAGGCGTGCCCGACAGTGGCGAGTGCGCGGCGGGTGGACAGCGCGCGCGACTCGGGCGCTGGGCGCAGGCCGGCGGCGAACCACAGCACGAGCACCGCGCACACGGCGAGCACGCGCGGCAGGGTGTCGCGCAGCAGCACGGTGACGAGCGCGACGGCCAGCGCGCACCACAGCGGGGCGAGCGGGTAGCGCGTGCGGAACAGGAAACGGCGCGCGCGGCGCAGCGGACCACCCGCGCGCGTGCGCGGCTCCTGCGCGTGCGGAAGCGGCGCGACGTCCGCGCGCAAGTCGCGTGCGCGTGGCATGTCCGCGCGGGAGGTGTGCGCGACGGCGCGCGGACGGGTCAGCCACCCGCCCTCCGCGTGTGCCGTGCGGCGCGCACGCGGCAGCGGAGGATCCGCGCGCGGCTGTGGTTCGCGGTCGCGCGCGCCAGGGCCGAACCAGGGGCCGCTCACCGGCGCGCACCCGCGGCTGGCTGGGGCAGGGCGAAGTCTGGTCGCACACGCAGGCCCGTCTCGGCTGCGCCGATGTGCGGGTCGTACACCAGGTCGGCCTTCTTCGCGGCCTTGGCGATGAGCTCGGGCGCGAAGGACAGGCCGTCGAGGGCCTCCCACAGGGGGCCCATCGCCTCCATGTCGATCTGCGCGTCGCCGTCGAGGGTGTCAAGCCAGGCGCCGAGGCCTTCGCGCACGTGCGCGAAGGCGACCGCGACCGCGTGGATCTGCGCGGGCAGCCCGGGGAGTCCTTCCTCGGGGAGCGGCATGCCGGCGAGGCCGTCACCGGACTGGGCGAGGCGTAGCGCCTCCATGTGACCTCCAAACGCTGCGGTGCTCAGGGTGCGCGCGCCGACCTGCGCGCTGGGCGGGATGGTGCGCGCGGGTGCGGGCCGCGCGGCAGAGGCGTGCGCGCGCGGCGGCTTGCGCGGGTCC